>JBEDUM010000025.1:0-9172 GCA_040414585.1 Sphingomicrobium sp.
TGCCGGTGCCGGCGGCGCTGCGGAGCAACGTCGAGTTCCATTATTACGAGTCCGGGCACATGGCTTATTTGCGCCCCGAGCAGCTTGGCGAGCTGAAGGCCAATGTCGCGGATTTCATCCGCCGGACGGAAAACAGCCGTTAGAGCCTAAGCCTCCGCAACGATCTTCGCCCATTCCGCTTCGTTGACGACGCGGATGCCGAGCTCTTCGGCTTTCTTGAGCTTGGATCCCGCGCCGGGACCCGCCACGACGAGGTCAGTCTTCGCGCTGACTGACCCGGCCGCGCGTGCGCCGAGGCGTTCGGCCTGGGCCTTGGCCTCGTCGCGGCTCATGGTTTCGAGGCTGCCCGTGAAGACGATCGTCTTGCCGCTCCACTCGGTCTGCTTCGCGTCGCTAACGAACGGCTGGGGCGAAACTTCCGACAGGAGGTCGTCGAGCGCATCGCGATTGTGCGCCTCGTGGAAGAAATCGACCAGCGCCTCGGCGACGACCGGGCCGACGCCCTGCACCGACGACAGCTCGGCCTGGCCGCCTTCCGAGAGCGCCACGCGCCGCAGCTCCTCGATCGTGCCGAAGCATTTGAGCAGATCCCTGGCGGTGACGATGCCGACATGGCGGATGCCGAGGCCGAACAGGAAGCGCGGGCCGTCCGGCTGACGCTTGGCCTCGATCGCGGCGAGGAGGTTGTCGACCGACTTCTCCTTCCAGCCCTCCCGGCCGAGCAGTTCCGGTCGATGGTTTCGCAGGCGGAAGATGTCGGCGGGCGAGTGAAGCCAGCCCAATTCGATGAACTCGGCGATGCTCTTCTCGCCCAGTCCCTCGATGTCGAGCGCGCCGCGCGAGACGAAATGCCGCAGCCGCTCGAAGCGCTGCGCGGGGCAGATGAGGCCGCCGGTGCATCGGACATCGACTTCGCCTTCTTCGCTGACCGCTTCGCTGCAGCATTCGGGGCAATGGTCGGGAAAGTGGTAGGCCGGGCGAGGCTCGTCTCGCGTCAAATTCTCGATGACCTGCGGGATGACATCGCCGGCGCGCTGGATTCGGACGCGGTCGCCGATGCGCAGGCCGAGGCGCGCGATCTCGTCGCGGTTGTGGAGGGTGACGTTGGCGACGATCACTCCACCGACGCCCACGGGCGTGAGGCGGCCGACTGGCGTCAGCTTGCCGGTGCGGCCGACCTGGATGTCGATCGCCTCGAGCGTGGTCTCGGCCTTCTCCGCGGGGAACTTGTGCGCGAGGCCCCAGCGCGGCGCGCGCGCGACGAAGCCCAGGCGCTCCTGAAGATCGAGCCGGTCGACCTTGTAGACGACTCCGTCGATGTCGAACGGCAGGTCGGCGCGCGCTTTCTCGATTGCGCGGTAGTGGGCGAGCATTTCCTCGCTGCTGTTGCAGCGGACGAGCAGGTCGGTGACGGGAATTCCGAAGCTCTCGATCCGCTTCATCGCTTCATATTGCGTGTCGGCGAGGGGTTCGCTGAGCTCGCCCCATCCGTGGGCGAGGAAGCGCAGCGGGCGAGCGGCGGTGACGCTCGGGTCCTTCTGGCGGAGCGACCCGGCGGCGGCATTCCTTGGGTTGGCGAAGATCTTGCCGCCCGCCGCCTCCTGCCGCTCGTTCAGCGCCTCGAAGTCGGCCTTCGACATGTATACCTCGCCGCGGACTTCGAGCACGTCTGGGATTCCCTTCCTCCCCGAAAGGGAGGGATTGAGGGTGGGTAGCGCAGCGGCGGGCTCGATGCCCGACGCGGAGCTGCGCTCCGCACCCACCCCTAACCCCTCCCTTGCCAGGGAGGGGAAGAGAGTCTCCGGAATGTCGGAGATGGTGCGGACGTTGGCGGTGACGTCCTCGCCGACCGCGCCGTCGCCGCGCGTCGCACCGAGCACCAGCTCGCCACGCTCGTAGCGCAGCGAGCAGCTAAGCCCGTCTATCTTGGGCTCCGCCGTGAACGCCACGAATGCATCCGCCGGCAGCGCGAGGAACCTCTTCACTCGCGCAACGAACTCCGCGACCTCCTCCGCGGAGAAGGCATTTTCGAGGCTGAGCATCGGCCGCGCGTGCGTGACCTTCGCCAAGCCAGTTGTCGGAGCGGCACCGAGCCGCTTCGATGGCGAATCTGCCCGCACCAGCTGCGGGAAAAGCTCCTCCAGCTCGCGGTTCTCGCGGACCAGCGCGTCATATTCGGCGTCGGAAATTTCCGGCGCGTCCCGGTCATGGTAGAGCTTGTCGTGCCGGGCTATTTCCTTTGCCAACCGCATCAGGCGGTTGGCGGCCTCGGCCTCGGTCAACTCAGTGGGCATGCCCGCCGAACAACTCCTCAAGCAGGTTGATGAAGCTGGTCCACGACCGCTCGGCGGCGAGCTGGTGGTAGAATACACCTTCGATCCCGATCGTATGCGCATTCGGATTGGTGAACCCATGCCCCACGTGTCCATAGGCGTGGATCTGCCAGTCGGCACCGGCCACGGTCAGCTCGTTGCCGAGCGCCACCACTATCTCGGGCGGGACCATCGGGTCATCCCAGCCATGGAAAGCGACGACCTTCGCCTTGATCTTTTCGGGAGGGAGTCCGGGAGGGTCCATCAGCGCGTGGAAGGCGACCGCCGCCGCAACATCCGTGCCGCTACGCGCGACATCGAGCGCGCAGAGGCCTCCAAAGCAATAGCCGGCGACGACAATACTACCGGACTCGGCTTCATCGAGTCCGCGGACCTGATCCACGATGGTGAGAAGCCGACGGCGGAGAGCGGCGCGGTCGGACTTCAGCCGGGTCAACTCGCCGAACATCACGTCGCGCGGTTGCCCACGGAACTTCTTGCCGAAGACGTCGGCGACGAAGGCGTTGTAGCCGAGCTCCACGAGCTGCTTGCCGAATCCGATCTCGAGATCGGAAACGCCCATAACAGCTGGGATGAGGATGACGGTCGGGCGCGCCTCGCTGTCACGCCTGCCGACGAATACGCCTTCGAGCTGCTCACCTTCGAATTCGAGCGGGATTTGCGTTTGCCGGCTCATTGAATCTCCTTCGCCAACTCGGCCAGCCTGGCCACAGTGTTCATGTTGCGCGCGGTTCCCGCCTCGGTCGCCGGAATGCGCAGGCGCGAGCGTCCGATACCCTTTTCGCCGTACGCCACAAAGACCTCGCGGGTACCCGCCGCGATGCGCTCGTCGTCGGCCCTGTTGCGAACCGTCTCCAGCAGGTTTGCCGGCGGCCGCTCGTTTATGAAAAAGGCCTGTACGCGATTTGCGGGCGCGTCCGTGAAGGGGTTCGCCGCAACTACCGATTCCATCTCCTGCGCCGTCCGAAGCATCGCCCGAACTTCCTTGCCCAAATGCTCCTGAAGTCGCTTTTCGAGCATGCGGCGCAGCCTGTCCTCGGGTTGGTCACTGACGAACAGGAGATTGCCGCTGGCGATAAAGGTTCGCGCCCTTTGGAGGCCGAGATCATCGGCAATGGACTTGAGATCGGCCATTTTCAGCGTGCTGTTGCCGATGAGGTTCACGCCGCGCAGCAGCGCGACATAGGTTGTCACGCCGCGTCGAGGAGCCGCGACGCCTGCGCGCGCGCTTCCTCGGTGATCGAAGCGCCCGAGAGCATGCGAGCGATCTCCTCACGGCGTTCGGAGTCGCTGAGCTTGCGCACGGTCGTTCTCGTGCCGTCGGGGCCGTGGGTCTTCTCGATTCGATAATGGTGCGATGCCCTTGCGGCGACCTGCGGCGAATGGGTGACGACCAGCACTTGCGACTGCTCGGCGAGGCGAGCGAGCCGCTCGCCGATCGCGCTTGCGACCGCGCCGCCGACGCCGCGGTCGACTTCGTCGAAGATCATCGTCGCCGCAGTGCCCGCTTCGGCCAGCGCGACCTTGAGCGCGAGGATGAAGCGGGACAGCTCGCCGCCGGACGCGATGCGGGTCAGCGGTCCGAACGGAGCGCCAGGGTTCGTCGACACCTCGAATTCGACACGGTCGATTCCCGAGCCGCCAGGTTCAGCGGCCGAAATGCCTGTTCGGAACTTTGCGGAGTCGAGCTTCAACGGGGCTAGTTCGGCGGCCACTGCTGCATCGAGCCTCGCTGCCGCAACGCGTCGTTCATTGTGGAGCGCCTCTGCGGCTTCGGTATAGGCCTTGCGAGCTTCGACCAGCTGATGATCGAGCTGTGCGATCCGCTCTCCGCCGGCTTCGATAGCCGCGAGCTGTTCGCGCATCTGCTGGCCCAATGCGGCAAGGGCATCCGGATCGACACGATGCTTCCGCGCCAGGCCGCGTATGTCGAACAGCCGCGCTTCGACCTCCTCCAGCCGCGCAGGGTCGAATGCCGTGGCTTCGGCGGCCCGCGCGATGCGATCTTCCGCCTCGCTCGCTTCGACCAGGGCTCGATCGAGCGAGGCCAAGGCCTCGGCCAACAAGGGATGATCAGCAGCGCCCCGCTCGATCCGCCGCGCAGCTTGGCGTAGCTGCGCGAGTACACCTTCCGAACCGCTGAGCAATTCATCCAGGCCAGTCAGCGACTCCCCGGCCTTCAACCCAGCCTGCATTGCCGCTCGTTCTTCCGCGAGGCGGGTTTCCTCGCCCTCTTCAGGCGCGAGGCTCTCGATCTCGCGGCTTGCATGCTCGAGCCATTCCCGGTCGCGCTCCGCCGCCGCCGCTTCGCCGCGTGCCTGCGCCAGCTCGGACTCAATGCGGATCACGTCGGCCCAAGCCGAGGCGACCGGATCCAGGTCGAGACGGCCGAACGCATCGAGCAGCGCCCGGTGGCCTTTGGGGTTCAGCAGTCCCCGGTCGTCGTGTTGCCCATGAATCTCAACTGCCAGCAGACCAAGGTCGCGGAGCAAGCCTGCGGGAGCGGCGCTTCCTGCAACGAATGCGCGGCTGCCGCCGTCGCTTTTGAGCGTGCGCCGAACGATCAGCGGCTCTCCGTCTTCGGATTCGATCCCCTGCTCGCGAAGAAGCGCATGGACCGGATGACCGGATTCGAGATCCAGCTCGGCTGAAACGGCGGCGCTCTCCTGGCCTGAGCGAACCAAGGCCGTGTCGGCCCGTGAACCAAGCGCGAGGCCGAGCGCGTCGAGGAGAATCGATTTGCCTGCTCCGGTTTCGCCGGTCAGTACGCCGAGGCCGCGCTCGAACTCGAGCTCCAGCCGCTCAACCAGGACAACATTGTGGATCGCGAGCTGCCTCAACATGTGAGGAGCGCTCGCTTGGGCCTCACTTGCGTGAAGCCGTCCGGGGCTGAACGTGCCGCTGCTCCTCGCCAAGCAGCTTCAGCGACTGCTTGTACCAGAACGTGCCGGGGAAGTTGGCGCCGAGGACCGCGCCCGACTTGTGAGCCTCATCAGGCATGCCGAGCGAGAGATAGCATTCGACGAGGCGCTCGAGCGCCTCAGGCGTGTGGCTGGTCGTCTGATATTTGTCGACCACGTCGCGGAAGCGGTAGGTCGCCGCGAGCCATTGACCGGAGCGCTGATAAAAGCGGCCGACTTCCATCTCCTTGCCGGCGAGATGGTCGTTGATCAGGTCGAGCTTCAGCCGCGCGTCGGACGCGTAGCGCGATTCCGGATAACGGCGAATCAGCTCGCCGAAAGCTTCCTGGGCCGACGCCGTCGTCGACTGGTCGCGAGTTACGTCCGGGATCTGCTGATAGTAGCTCATTGCGATCAGATATTCGGCATAGGGCGCCTCGGCATTGCCGGGGTGGATCGTCACGAAGCGACGGGCCGAATTGATCGCGTCCGGATATTTCTCAGCGAGATAGTAATTGAACGCGCTCATCAGCTGCGCGCGGCGGGCCCACACCGAATAGGGATGCTGGCGTTCCACCTCATCGAACAGTTTCGCGCCCTGTTCATAGTCGCCCCGATCCATGGCGGTCTTGGCGGCGGTGTAGAGCGAGCTGACGTCCCGCGCGACATAAGCGGTGTCGCCTTTGCCGCCCTTGCCATGGGCACAGCCGGCCAAAGGCACGGCCGCCGCACAGGCAATCAGGAGGAGCGCGGAACGGGAAAGTTTGAGCATGAATACCTCATTAGCGTGGGCACTTGGGCAGGCCAAGCACGGCATGGACGCAGAAAGCTTGGCCTTCGCTGAACGACGGATCAGGCAGGCTGTGTCTCGCGGTCGCCTTGATCTTCCTTGTCCTCGGCCTTGATGAAGCTGTCCGGCTGGACGCCCAGCCACACAAGCACCGGAGAGGAGATGTAGATCGACGAATAGGTGCCGATCAGCACACCGAGGAAGATCGCGATGGCGAGGCCGAAGATCACTTCGGGCCCGATGAGCATCAGCACGCCTAGCGCGATCAGCACCGTCAAAGATGTGACCACAGTTCGGGCGAGCGTTTCGTTCAGCGAAAGGTTGAGCAGCGGCAGGATCGCCATTTTGCGGTACTTGCGGAGATTCTCGCGGATCCGGTCGTAGATCACAACCGTGTCATTCAGCGAATAGCCGACGATTGTCAGGAAAGCCGCGACGACGTTGAGGTCGACCTGAAGTCTGGTGAAGGCAAAGAAGCCGAGCGTCATCGCGATGTCGTGGGCGAGCGTCAGCAGCGCGCCGACGCCGAACTGCCATTCGAACCGGACCCAGATGTAGACCGCGATCCCAAGCATAGCGAGCGCTATGGCGATGGCGCTATTGTCGGCAAGCTCCTCGCTGACCTTGCCCGAAACCGTATCGACCGAGTCGATGCGGGCACCTGGATAGTTCGTCTCGATCTCCTGCTTCACGCGGCTTGCGACCACGTTGGCGGCGGCGTCTCCTCCGGACGGCTTCGGCAGGCGGATCTGGAAGGTCTTGGGGCCGCCGAACTCCTGGATGCTCGCTTCGCCGAGGTGCATGGCATCGACGCGGCCACGCAGTTGCTCGACATTGATCGGCTGGGCGAAGGTGACGCGAATCAGCTGGCCGCCAACGAAATCGACGCCGAGGTTGAGCCCCCGATATGCAGTGAATGCGAGCGACACCACGGTCGCGATGATCGACAGGATCAGCGCGATGTTGCGCCAGCGCATGAAATCGATGTTCGTATGGTCCGGAACGAGCTTCAGAAGCTTCATGATTTGAGCCTCAAATATGCAGAGCCCGCGGGCGGGTGCGGCGAATCCAAAGCGCGACCAGCATGCGGGTGAAATAGACTGCGGTGAACACAGACGTCACGACGCCGATGAGGAGGACGACGGCGAATCCGCGCACAGGCCCCGAACCGAAATAGGCCATGATGGCAGCCGAGATCACGTGGGTGACGTTGGCGTCGAAGATCGCGCGAAACGCCTCGTGATAGCCTGTTTCGACGGCGTCGATCAGGCGCCGGCCGCGCCTTATCTCCTCGCGAATGCGCTCGTTGATCAGCACGTTGGCGTCAACAGCCGCGCCGATGGTGAGGATGAAGCCCGCGATTCCGGGCAAAGTCAGCGTGGCGTTGAAGATCGCCATGATCCCGAGGATCAGGAAGGCATTCACGACCAGCGCGATGTTCGCGTAGACGCCGAAGCGGCCGTAGGTCACGAGCATGAAGAGAATCACGAGCCCGATCGATACGGCGCTGGCGATCACGCCCTTGTGAATCGAGTCCTTGCCCAGATCCGGACCGACTGTGCGCTCCTCGATCACGTTCAATTTCACGGGCAGCTTGCCCGAGGCGAGACTTACCGCGAGGTCATGGGCACTCTGGACCGTGAAATTGCCGGTAATCTGCGCGCGGCCGCCGAGGATCGGCTCATTGATGTTCGGAGCCGAAAGAATCTTGTCATCCAGAATGATCGCAAAGGGCTTGCCGACATTCTCCTGCGTTACGCGACCAAAGCGACGCGCGCCGGCCGTGTTGAACGTGATCTCGATGTCCGGCCGGCCATCCTGGTCGAAGCCCTGCCTGGCGTCCGTCAGCTGGTCGCCGGATACCATCACGCGGCGCTTGACGGCCATGTTTCCGCTTCCGTCAGCCATGGGCAGCACCTGACTTCCCGCAGGCGCGTGGCCTGCCTGGACGTCCGCGGGATTCGCTGACAGGTCGACGAGCTTGAACTCGAGCCGCGCGGTCTGCCCGATGAGCTTCTTGAGCGCCTCGGGATCCTCAACGCCGGGCACCTGGACGAGGATGCGGTTTGCGCCCTCGGTGATGACCGTGATTTCCTTGGTGCCGCCCGGATCGATGCGACGGCGCACCACGTCGCGCGCGACGCTCATCGCGTCCTTGAGCGCCCGCGCCGTGCCCTCCGGAGTGGGGGTGAGGACGACGCGCGTTGAATCCATGACCTGGACGTCCCAGTCGCGGCTGCCGGTGAGCGCGACCGGCCGGGTCAGGTTCCGCATCCTCTCCACTGCCGCGTCGACCTGAGTCGGATCGCGGACCAGGAAGGAGAGGCGGCCGCCGGCTGTGGAAATGTCGCCGATATCGATACGTGGATCGTGGCGAAGCTCCGTCGCGACGGAATCCTCCATTCCCTGAAGCCGCTGCTTGAGCGCATCATTGGCGTCCGCTTCGAGCAGAAGATGGCTTCCGCCTGCGAGGTCGAGGCCGAGGCTGATCTTGTACTGCGGAAGCCATTTCGGCCAATGTTGGGCCGCCGGCGTACCGGCGATTAGGCTCGGAATGGAGAACAGCACGCCGAGCGCGACGACGAGCGAGACCAGCCAGACCTTCCAGCGCGGAAACTCTAGCATCAGTCGTTCGCCGGCTTTGTATTTGCGGTGAGCACCTGGCTGATCGTCGACTTGATCACCCGGATCTTCACGCCTTGTGCGATCTCGACCTCGGCTTCGTCGTCGCTGACCTTGGTGACGCGGCCGCGGATCCCACCGCCGGTGATCACCTCATCGCCTTTCTTCACCGCATTGATCGCGGCCCGATGCTGCTTCACGCGCTGCTGCTGCGGCCGAATCATCAGGAAATAGAAGATGACGAAGATGAGCAGCCAGGGTGCAATCCCAACGAGCACGCCTGTGGTTCCGGTCGGGCCGCCACTGGGCGCCGCCTGCATCATCATCAACATCGGTTGGCTGGACATCGAGGGCTAACGACTTTCAGTTGATTCGGGGCTAGTCCTTTGACGGCCGTTTCCTGAACGGTCCATGCAAAGATGGTCGGGGCGACTGGATTCGAACCAGCGACCTCCACACCCCCAGTGTGATGCGCTACCAGGCTGCGCTACGCCCCGACTTGGCTGGCGCATCTAGGCAGGGCCACC
>JBEDUM010000026.1:0-31278 GCA_040414585.1 Sphingomicrobium sp.
CGACACTGGAAGCCGAACCGTTCGTTCGTGACATGGAGCAGGCGGGCATCGAGCCGGTGCTGATCGCCGCCCCGAATACCCCTGACGCGACGCTCCGACTGATCGCGGAGCTGTCGAAAGCCTATACTTATTGCGTCAGCCGCGCCGGGATCACCGGAACGCACGCCGGAGGGCGATTCGATTCGCGCTTGGTTCAACGGCTGTGTGGCTTCGGCGCACCACCGCAAGTGTTCGGTTTCGGGATTTCCAAACCGGAACATGTTCGCGCCGCCCTCTCAACCGGTGCAAAAGGCGTGATCTGCGGGTCAGCAATCGTGGAATCTTCGGCACTTGGCGAAGATGTTACGCAACTGGTACGATCTCTGAAGGCGGCCACTCGGGAACGACTCGCGGCTGCAATGAATTGAATCGCTCCGCGAAGGAGATTGGGGCCATGGCTGCGCGTGCGATCTGGCGAGGACAAATTCGGCTGGCGTTGGTGTCGATTCCGATCGAGCTATTCCCTGCGACCAAGAGCGGTGCGCAAATCCAGTTCCATCAGATCCACGAGCCGAGCGGCAAGCGGATCAAATATGAAAAGGTCGTTCCGGGCATCGGGCCGGTCGACCGCGACGAGATCGTCAAGGGCTATGAGGTCTCGAAAGGCCATTATGTCCTGCTCGACCCGGAGGAGATCGACAGCGTCAAGCTCGAGAGCCGCAAGACGCTCGATCTCGTCCAGTTCGTCGATGAAGACGACATCGATCCAACATTCTTCGACAAGCCTTATTATGTCGTGCCCGCCGACGACCTCGCTGAGGAAGCTTATGTCGTCCTGCGCGACGCGTTGAAGGCTGCGAAGAAAGTCGGCGTCGGCCAGCTCGCGATGCGCGGACAGGAATATGTGGTGGCGCTGAAGCCCTGCGGCCGCGGACTGCTGCTTGAGACGCTCCGCTACGCCGACGAGGTGCACAAATCCTCAGGCTTCTTCCGCGATATCGGCGACACCAAGCCCGACCCTGATCTGCTCGACATGGCCTCGATGTTGATCGAGCGCAAGGCGGGTGAGTTCGACCCGAAGGAATTCCACAACCGCTACGTCGACGCGCTCCATCGCCTCATCGAGGAGAAGCAGAAGGCCAAGGGCGAGAAAGTCATCGAGGACCCGGACGCGAACGCGCCGCCACCCAAAGGCTCCAACGTTATCGACCTCATGGCCGCGCTGAAGAAGAGCCTCGGCGACGAGAAGAAGGGCGCAGCCAAGAAGCCGGCGAAGAAGAGCACCGCCAAGAAGGAACCTGCAAAGGCGCCAGCACGAAAAAGGGCCTAGTTATGCCCCGCCGAGTGCCGCTCGACATCGACACGTACAACAAGAAGCGCGACTTCTCGAAGACGAAGGAGCCGCGTGGCCGCAAGCTCAAGGGCAAGGGCGACAGCTTCGTCGTCCAGAAGCACGAAGCCTCTCGACTGCATTGGGACTTCCGCCTCGAGTTGGATGGAGTCCTGAAGAGTTGGGCGGTGCCCAAGGGCCCAAGCCTCGACCCCGACGAAAAGCGCCTCGCCATGCGGACCGAGGACCACCCGCTCGATTACGGCGACTTCGAGGGCACGATCCCCAAGGGTGAATATGGCGGCGGCACGGTCATGCTGTGGGACCATGGCCGCTGGATTCCGGCGCCCGGCAAGGACCCACGCAAGACGATCGAGGAAGGTCACCTCCACTTCACCCTCGAAGGCGATCGAATGAAAGGCGAGTGGGTGATGTTCCGCCTGAAGCCGCGCCCTGGCGAGAAGGCCGAGCCGTGGATGCTCAAGAAGGTCACCGACGAATATGCCGATCCTGACGACGGAGACGCGCTCGTCGACAATTGCGTGACCAGCGTGACAACCGGCCGGACGATGGCTGAGATCGCGGCGGGCGAGGACGTGTGGCGTTCCAACCGCGGCGGTCAGAAAGGCGGCCGCGCCAAGCGAAAAGCCAGCAAGGCGCCGCCGCCGTTCCAGGAGCCTCAGCTTGCCACGCTCGTCGACGATGTGCCGCCGGGCGATTCCTGGATCCACGAGTACAAATATGACGGCTACCGGCTGCTGCTCGCGGTCGGCGACGGCGTAGCGACGGCGTGGACGCGCAACGGCAAGGACTGGAGCGACAAGTTCAAGGCGCTGGTGAAAGCCGCGGCGAAGCTTCCCGCCGGCTGCCTGATCGATGGTGAGGCCGTGGCGCTCGACGACAAGGGCCACCCCAGCTTCCAGCTGCTCCAGTCGACGCTCAAGGACCAGAAGGGCGCGAACGTGGTATTCTACGCCTTCGATCTGCTCGTCGACCGCGGCCAGGACATCAAGAAGCTGCCGAATATCGAGCGCAAGGACCGGCTCGCCTCCCTCCTCGCCGGCGTCGGGCCTCCGATCCTGTACGGAGACCACGTGATCGGTCGGGGTGAGGAGCTGTTCCGCGAGATCTGTAAAATGGGCGGCGAGGGCATCGTCTCGAAGAAAGCGAGCGCACCCTCTCGAGGCACCCGGACACGCGACTGGCTCAAGATCAAATGTACTCAACGCCAGGAATTTGTGATCGTCGGCTGGTCGGAAAGCGACAAGCGCATCGGCTTCCGCTCGCTGCTGCTGGCGACAAAGGAAAAGCGCAAGCTCACCTATGCGGGCAAGGTCGGAACGGGGTTCAATGCGAAGCTGATCCAGGATTTGATGGAGCGGATGCGTTCCCTCGAAGTCGAGAAGGCGCCGGTCGAGGTGCCTCGCGCGGACCGCAAGGGCGCGCACTGGATCAAGCCTTCGCTAGTCGCGGAGATTAACTTCAGCGAGTTCACCGATGACGGTATCCTCAGGCACCCGAGCTTCGTTGCGCTCCGCGAAGACAAGCTGGCGAAGGACGTGGTGAAGGAAGTGCCCCAGCATCTCGAAACCAAGGAGACCAAACCCAAGCGCTCGAAAAGCAAGAAGCGCACGCACGCTACGGCAGAGGATTTCGGGATCGAGATCAGCAGCCCGGAGCGCGTGATCTTCCCCGAGCTCGGCCTGACGAAGAAGGACCTCGCCGACTATTATGCGGCAATCGAGCTGCTGATCATGATCGATGCGGCTAAGCGCCCGATGACGCTGATCCGCTGCCCCGGCGGGCGCACCGGCGAATGCTTCTTCCAGAAGCATGACAAGGGCACGTTCGGCCCGCATGTGAAGCAAATTCCGATCGAGGAGAGCGACGGGGCCATCGAGGACTATCTCTATTTCGATGACATCAAGGGACTGCTCGCGTGCGTGCAAATGGGCACAATCGAGTTCCACGGATGGGGCAGCAAGATCGACAAGGTCGAATACCCCGATCGTCTCGTATTCGACCTCGATCCCGACATCGGTTTGGACTTCAACAAGGTAAAGGCGGCCGCCGTTCGGCTGAAATCGTTGCTCGAAGACCTCGGTTTGAAGAGCTTTCCGCTGCTGTCGGGCGGAAAGGGCATCCATGTAGTCGTACCGCTCGACGCGTCAAAAGATTGGCCGACGGTCAAGAGCTTTGCCGAGCGCTTTAGCCGCGCGATTTCGGAAGCCGAGCCCGACACGTTCACAGCGAACATCCGAAAGGCACAGCGCAAGGGCCGCATCTTCCTCGATTGGCTTCGCAACCAGCGCGGAGCGACGGCCGTCATGCCTTACTCCGCCCGCGCCCGCGAAGGCGCACCGGTGTCAGCGCCGGTCACATGGGAAGAGCTCGACCGCTACGAGAGCGGGCATCACTTCAGCATCCGGGACGCCGATGAGCTTCTCGAGCGCGCCTCGTCGAAGGCGCTTGCGGGCTGGGGGAAAGCGAAGCAAGCACTGCCGGATGCGTAATCTGCCGCGTTCGGCCTTTCTCCCGATCGTCTTCCTTCTCACCGCAGCTTCGCCGCAGGAGCTTGCCCGCTGGCACGCGGAAGCATCCCAGGTGACCATCACCCGCGACGACTGGGGCATCGCCCACGTTCATGGACACACCGACGCGGACGCTGTGTTCGGCATGATCTACGCGCAGGCCGAAGACGACTTCCCCCGTATCGAAGCCAATTACCTCACCAATCTCGGCCGGACCGCCGAGGCGGACGGCGAAAAATCGATTTGACAAGATCTGCGCGCCCGCCTTTACGTCAGCGATGACGAGCTGAAGGCAGATTATGCGCAGAGCCCCGAGCCCATGCGGAAGCTCATGGATGCCTGGGCGGACGGCCTGAATTATTTCCTCGCCACGCACCCGAACGTACATCCGCGAGCACTCACCCATTTCGAGCCATGGATGGTGATGAGCTTCACCGAGGGCAGCATCGGCGGCGACATCGAACGGATAGATCTTGATCAGCTCAAGGCCTTTTACTCTGGCAAGCCGATCGCTGCCGCGCTTAGTCCCTGGCGCGACCCGCAGGGCTCCAACGGCATCGCCATCGCGCCGAAGATCACCACGAACGGCAACGCGCTGCTGCTGATCAACCCGCACACGAGCTGGTACTTCCGCTCCGAGCTGCAGATGAGCAGCGACGAGGGTCTCGACGTCTACGGCGCCGCGACCTGGGGGCAGTTCTTCATCTACCAGGGCTTCAACCCGCACGCCGGCTGGATGCACACCTCGAGCGGCATCGATAATGTCGACGAGTTCGCCGTGAAGGTGGAGCGGCGCGGCAGCGGTTATTGCTATTGGTACGGTAGGACTTGCCGCCAGATGGGCGTCCGTCCGGTGACGATCCGCTACCGCACGGCCGACGGCCGCCTCGCGGCGCGCAGCTTCACGACCTACCGTACGCATCACGGGCCGGTTGTCCGTTCCGCCGATGGGCGGTGGATCTCCTTCGCGATGATGGACAAGCCGGTAGAGGCGCTCCAGCAGAGCTTCCTCCGAACCAAGGCGACCGACCTCGCCTCATATCTGCGCATCGCCGATCTCAAGGCCAACAGCTCGAACGACACGCTCTTCGCCGATGACAAGGGCGAGATTGCCTATCTCCACCCCCAGTTCGTCCCGCGCCGCGACGATCGGTTCGACTATACCAAGCCGGTCGACGGCAGCGATCCGGCAACTGACTGGCGTGGGCTTCTTGCTCTGACCGAGCTGCCGAGCGTGCTGAACCCGCACAACGGATGGGTTCAGAACACCAACGCGTGGCCGTACCGTGCGGCCGGTGCGAACAGTCCCGATCCGGCGAAATTCCCGAAATATATGGACACCGATGGCGAGAACTTCCGCGGGCTGCATGCACAACAGATGTTGACCGGCAGTAGCGGGTGGACGCTGGACAAGCTGCAGGCCGCCGCATTCGACAGCTATCAGCCTGGCTTTGCAGCGCTGATCCCGTCCCTGCTCCGAGCCTATGACGCGGTGCCGGCGTCCGACGCTCGCCACGCGCGGCTGGCCGGACCGATCGCTGCGCTGCGCGGCTGGAACTACCGCTGGGGCGATTCCGTGCCGCAGACTCTGGCAATGGTCTGGGGTGAGCGGCTGAGGAAGGCGTTGAACGCTCCCAAGTCGGAGCCCGGCAACAAGGTCATGGCGCGTCTCTCCCGCGACACCAGTGCGGAGCTCAAGTTAAGGGAATTCGAGGGGACTATCGCCTACCTCGATCGCGACTTCGGCCGCTGGCAGGTTCCGTGGGGCGAGATCAACCGCTTCCAACGCATCGATCCCGCGATCCACGCGACTTACAACGATTCAGCGCCGAGTACCCCGGTGCCGTTCACGGAAGGACGCTATGGCTCGCTCGCCTCAATTCGCTCGCAGCCGCAACCCGGAACCAAGCGCTGGTATGGCTACTACGGCAACAGCTTCGTCGCGGTGGTCGAGTTCGGGAGGCGCCTCCGTGCCCGCGCCGTGACCGCTGGCGGCGAGAGCGGCCATCCGGACTCACCGCACTTCAAGGACGAGATCCAGCGCTATGCGTCAGGCGATTTGCGCGAAGTCTACTTCTGGCCCGACCAGCTCAAGGGTCACATCGAGCGGGTATACCACCCAGGCGAATAGTGCCCCTGCGAAGGCAGGGGCCCAGACGCGCTGCGGAACAGCGCTCGCGCGCTGACTAGGCTCCTGCCTTCGCAGGAGCGCTAAACCCCCGCAAACCTGTCCGTCGCGCGGATCAGGCCGTCGAGCACTCCCGGCTCGCTGAACAAATGCCCGCCATCAGGAATGATGTTGAGCTCAACCTCGGGCCAGGCCTGCTTCAGCTTCCACGCAGCGACTGGTGGAGTGCAAGTGTCATGCCGCCCCTGCACGATCACGCCCGGGATCCCGCGCAGCTTCTCCGTGGCGCCCTTGAGCAGCTGCCCTTCCTCGAGCCAGCCGTTGTTCGCCATATAGTGGTTCTCGATCCGGGCCACCGCGACTGCCACTTCTGGGCTGGTGAAATGCTCGATCGTCTCGGGACTCGGTAGGAGCGTGACGATGTCGCCCTCCCATTTGCTCCACGCCTTGGCGGCGCGCAGCTGCTCGTCCTTGTCGTCGCTGGTGAGACGCTTGCGATAGGCCTCGACGAGATCGCCGCGCTCGTTTTCGGGGATTGCGGCCAGGAACTCATCGAACTTGTCCGGATAGACCTGCGATGCGCCGCCTTCGGCGTACATCCAGTCGATCTCATACTGGTCGAATAGGAAGATGCCGCGCAGCACGATCTCGGTAACGCGTTCCGGATATTTTTGCGCGTAGGCGAGCGACAGCGTCGAGCCCCAACTTCCGCCAAACACCTGCCACTTCTCGACCTTGGCTACCTGAGTGCGCAGCTTCTCGATGTCGTCGACTAGGTGCCAGGTCGTGTTCGCTACCAGGCTCGCGTACGGCGTCGATTTGCCGCAGCCGCGCTGGTCGAACACGAGGATCCTGTACTTGTCGGGATTGAACTGACGCCGATGATCGGGACTCGAGCCGCCACCAGGCCCGCCGTGCAGGAAGACGACCGGTTTGCCATTCGGATTGCCGCTCAGCTCCCAATAGAGGCTGTGACCGTCCCCGACGTCGAGCATCCCGGTTTCGTAGGGCTGGATCTCCGGATATAGCGTCCGGCGCTGGCTGGATGGCGTATCCCTCAAAAGCTGAACTCCTCGTAGATGCGCGAGACGTCTCCGTCCCATTCGCCGTGATATTTCGCGAGCATGCGGTCGGCGGGTGTCATGCCGGTTGCGACGACATCGCGCAACGGGTCGAGGAAGCCGCCTTCATTGTCGCCTGCGCTGTTAAGCCTGGCCCGGCGGGTCAATCCGTCCGCCGCAATGTCGAGGACCCGGCCCGCGAAATCGCGCATCAATTCGTCGTCTGGCGTGACCGCGTCGAGCGCCAGCTTTGGCACATCGTGGCGTAGCTTTTCGCGCTGCTCGATGCTCCAGTGCTTCACCAGGTCCCACGCTGCGTCGAGCGCCTGACCATCGTACAGGAGCCCGACCCAAAGCGCAGGAAGTGCGCAGATGCGGCTCCACCGTCCACCATCCGCGCCGCGCATCTCGAGGAAGCTCTTGAGGCGCACCTCCGGGAAAGCGGTCGATAGATGGTCGGTCCAGTCGGTGATCCGCGGCTTTTCACCCGGAACCTGCGGCAGCTTGCCTTCGATGAAATCGCGGAAGCTCTCGCCCGCGACGTCGATGTACTTTCCGTCGCGGTAGACGAAGTACATCGGTACATCGAGCGCATAGTCGCAGTAGCGCTCGTAGCCGAAGCCGTCCTCGAACACGAAAGGCAGCATGCCGGTGCGGTGGGGGTCGGTGTCTTCCCAGATGTGGCTGCGGAAGCTCTTGTAGCCGTTGGGCTTGCCTTCGGTGAAAGGGGAGTTGGCGAAGAGTGCGGTGGCTACCGGCTGAAGAGCGAGGCCGACGCGAAACTTCTTCACCATATCGGTTTCTGACGAGTAGTCAAGATTCACCTGAATGGTACAAGTGCGCAGCATCATATCGAGGCCAAGGCTGCCGACCTTTGGCATGTAATTGAGCATGATGGCGTAGCGGCCCTTGGGCATGACCGGCAGGTCGCCGCGCGTCTTGTCCGGCCACATGCCGGTACCGAGAAAGCCGAGGCCGAGCCGCTCACCCACCGCCTTGCACTGGTCCAGATGTCGCGCAGCCTCGGCGCAGGTCTGGTGCAGGTTCTGGAGCGCCGCGCCGCTCAGCTCGAACTGACCCGCCGGTTCCAGGCTAATGTTGCCGTCCTGGCCACTTAACGCGATCACCTTCCCGTTCTCGAGGACCGGCTCCCAGCCATATTCGGTGAGACCGGTCAGGAGGTCGCGGATGCCGCCCGGCTCATCGTAGGACGGCGCCCGGTGATCGGCCATGCGATAGACGAACTTCTCGTGTTCGGTGCCGATGCGCCAATTCTCGGGCAGCTTCTCGCCGCCTTCGAAAACCGACAGCAAGTCGGTGCGGCTTTCGATCCGCCTGGATTGTTTGTCGTCGGTCCGGGTCGTCATGGCTGCGCGCGCTTAGCCGCGCCAAAGCACCCGCGCCAGCAATTCCGCCTTATGGCTGATTCAATGCAGCTTATGGCTTCCAGTCGCCCGCAACCGACATATAGACCGCGAGTGCAACGAGTGCCGCCGTTTCAGCTCGCAGAATGCGCGGACCGAGCGAGACTGGAATAGAATTCGGCTCCGAGCGGATTGCCGTGCGCTCCTCGTGGGTGAATCCGCCTTCCGGTCCGGTCAGGATCATGCATGCGCCGGGAGTGAAAGCGTCCGGCGCCCATTCGCCGCCCCCTTCGTCGGCAAAGTACAACGTCCGCGCCGAATCGCGGTGCTCAAGCAGGTGCTTGAGGGAAAGCGGCTCTGCGATATCGGGCAACCGCGTCCGCCCGCATTGCTCAGCCGCCTCGATCGCAATCGCTTCAAGCCGCTCCAACTTTACCCGTTCCGCGACTGTTCGCTGTGTCATCACCGGGATCAACCGTGCCGCGCCGAGCTCGGTCGCCTTCTCCACCAGCCAGTCTGTCCGCGAGCGCTTCACCGGCGCGAACGCAAGCCACACATCCGGAATATCCTCCGGCCCACGCATTTGCCGCTCGACCAAAAGGCTCATCCGCTTCTTCGCGGCCTCGGCGATACGGGCGAGCCATTCGCCGGAAAGCCCGTCGAACACGAGCAGCTCCGCGCCTTCCCGCAGCCGCATCACATTACCGAGGTAGTTCGCCTGGGCCGCGTTGAGCTCCAGGCGCGCGGCTTCCCCGAGCGGCTGCCGAATGAACAGGCGCGGCAAGCTGTTGGGTGGCCAGGCGGGGGTCGCGGGCATCACTCCGACTTAGCCGCGCCTTCTAGTGTCCGCTATGGGTGGAAAGCGGACATTGCGCGGCGCGTTTGCCAGCGTCACACTGCGGCCTCTTGAAGCGGGGAGGAAGAATTGCGGCGGTTCATTATCTTCACCGTAGCCATGGCGGCTGCCTTCCCGGCACCCGCCAGTGCGGGTGCTCCGCAAGTCGAGCAGGGCCTCTCTTTCATCGTCGGCGAGTGGACGATCGCCGGTTTTGAAGACCGCTACCGCGACAGCTGCACCTGGTTCGACGACCACGCCTTCGTAGTGTGCAACACGATGGACGGACGCCATGGCAAGGCGCAGCATCATGTCGCGGCGATCGGCTGGTCGGCGGAGACGGGCAATTACGTCTATCTCGGCTACGGGCAGGACGGCTCCAGCCGGCGGGATGCCTGTTTCGCGAATGCCGAGAAAGGCCTTACGTGCGTCGGCGAGAATCGCGGCGCCGACGGCCTGACCCAGATACGCTCCTACATCTGGCCGACCGCTACGGGACTGGGCATTCGCCAGGAGCGGTCGCTCAATGGCGGCCCATGGAAAGAGGTCGGCCAGGTCGCCTACATCCCCAAGAAGTGATCGCCAGTACCGACATCGTCCCCGATAGCGAGCGGCGCGGGTTCATCGGCGCGCTTCCGCCGCGGCTGAGGCCTTTTGCGTCGTTGATGCGGCTCGACCGGCCGATCGGCACCTGGCTACTCTATTGGCCATGCGCCTGGAGCGTTGCGCTGGCGGGTGTCAGCGGCCGGTGGGTCCTGTTGCTCTGGTTCGCGCTCGGAGCCTTCGCCACCCGCAGCGCCGGCTGCGTCTACAACGATATCGTCGACCGCGACCTCGACAGGCGGGTGGAACGCACGCGCCTGAGGCCGCTCGCGAGCAGGCGCGTGTCGATCCGTTCGGCTTGGGTGCTGATAGTCGTTCTGTGCCTCATCAGCCTGATCGTCCTTGTGCAGCTCAACCGCACGGCCGCGATTGTGGCGCTTGTCAGCATTGCGCCGGTCGCCGCTTATCCGTTCATGAAACGCATCACCTGGTGGCCGCAGGCCTGGCTCGGGCTGGTCTTTTCCTGGGGCGCGCTGGTCGGCTGGCCCGCAGTGACGGGAAGCCTGCACTGGCCCGCACTGCTCCTCTGGTTCGGAAGCATCGCATGGGTGATCGGCTACGACACGCTCTACGCGATCCAGGACATCGAGGATGATGCGCTGGTGGGCGTGAAGTCGTCCGCACGGCGGCTCGGCGACAAAGCGCCGCTTGGTGTGGGCATCTTCTACACAGTCGCAGCCGTCCTTTGGGGCGGTTCTATCTGGATGGTCCGGCCGGACTGGCTCGCGGTGGCTGCGCTCCTTCCTGCGGCGCTGCATCTCGCCAATCAGGCGCTGCGGGCAGATCCCAGGGACGGCGAGCTGGCGCTGAAGCTGTTTCGTTCGAACCGCATTTGCGGGTTGCTCGTTTTCGTCGCGATGCTGGTCGTCGGCCTTTCGGCGCGCTAGGCGCGCTGCGCATGCAATCTCCTGAAGCCGCACGAAAGATCGCCGAGTCCCTTGTCGAGCGGGGCTTGTCCGCGGGCGCGACGGCAGCCGATGCGCTTTACGTCGGCGACCGGTCTTCAGGCGTGCAGGTGCGGCTCGGTCAGCTCGAGGATGTCAGCCGGTCTGAAGGTGAACAGATCGGCCTCCGCCTGTTCTCCGGTCAGCGTTCCGCAACGGTGGCGAGCTCTGATTTGTCCGAAGAAGCGCTCGGCGTGCTGGTGGATCGCTGCTTCGCAATGGCACGCGAAGCGCCCGAAGATCCTTACTCCGGCCTGGCGCCCGAAGCACTGCTCGAGCGGGGCGAGTTGCCGTTCCTGGACGCCGACGACCCCCGTGAGCCGGATCCGTCGGAACTGCGAGTTCGCGCGCTGGAGGCGGAAGGCTCGGCACTTGGAGTGCCCGGCGTCACCAATTCGAGCGGGGCCGGTGCAAGCGCTTCAGCGTCGACAATCGCCCTGGCGACATCGGGCGGCTTCTCCGGTTCCTACCGCACGAGCGGGCACGGCACTTCCGCCGCCGTCGTCGCGGGGGAGGGCGCGTCGATGCAGCGCGACCACGCCTGGCATAGTGCGCGGTATCTCAACGACCTCGACCCGGCCACGGAGATCGGACGCAAGGCCGGCGAACGGGCGGTGGCGCGGCTCAATCCGACACGGCCCAAGCCCGGCAAGTATCCGGTGCTGATCGACCCGCGCGTGTCGTCGAGCCTGCTGGGTCATTTTTCGGGCGCGATCACCGGTTCTTCCATCGCCCGGAAGACCAGCTTTCTTCAGGACAAGCTCGGCGCGCACGTGTTTGCGCCGGGCGTCACGATCGTCGACGATCCTCTGCGCCTTCGGGGATTGCGCTCGCGTCCGTTCGATGCCGAGGGGATCAAGGTCTCCCGCGGGGAGCTGGTCTCGGGCGGCATCCTCAATCAATGGATCGCCGAAAGCGCGTCGGCGCGGCAGCTTGGAATCGAGCCGACCGGCCATGCCTCGCGCGGCGTCGGCGGCGCTCCGGGTGCAAGCCCGAGTAATCTCTACCTGGAAGCCGGATCGCGCAGCCGCGAGGAGCTGCTCGCTGCCTTTCCCGAAGCCGTTCTCATCATCGAGTTGATCGGTCAGGGCGTGAACGGCGTCACCGGCGATTATAGCCGTGGCGCTGTCGGGTTCATGGTGCGTAATGGCGAGATCGCAGAGCCGGTTGCGGAGATCACCGTCGCCTCGAATCTCGTCGACATGTTCGCGACGCTCGAACCTGCTTCGGACCTGGAGTTCCGGTATGGCATCGATGCGCCGACGATTCTTGTTCCGGAAATGACGGTCGGGGCCGCTTAAGCCTCGGCGACAATGGGCGGCAATCCAAGTCGAGGAATCTCGATTTTTGGACAGCGATCCATCACCACCTTGAGTCCCGCCGCCTCGGCTCGGGCAGCCGCTTCTTCGTTTATCACGCCGATCTGCATCCACACTGCTTTTGCGCCGACGAAAATTGCTTGGTCCACCGCCTCGCCCGCGGCTTCCGGACGCCGGAAGATGTCGACGATGTCTATGGGCACTCCGAGCTGCGCAAGCTCACGCCACACGAATTCGCCAAGCACATGTTCGCCGGTGATCTGCGGATTGACCGGGAGCACGCGATAGCCGTGATTTTGAAGGAAGCGCATGACGCCATAGGAGGGGCGGCTTGGCCGATCGGACGCGCCGACGACCGCGATTGTGCGCGCGTTGGTCAGAAGCTCCGCGATGTCCTCGTCACGAGTGAGTGGCATGTTAGGACAACGGATCAGTGAACGGGTGTTTCCACGGCCTTCGCCAGCTCGGCGGCGATTGCTGCGAAAGTATCGGCCTCTGGCCCGCTCGATGAAGCGGGCGGCTTTCCGGCGTCCGAAGCCTCGCGGATGGCCAGCGAAAGCGGCAAGCGTCCCAGGAAGGGCACGCCCATCTCCGCCGCTGCTGCTTCAGCGCCCCCGGTTCCAAACGGATGCGACGCCTGGCCACAGCTCGGGCAGGTATAGGTCGCCATATTCTCGATGATCCCGAGTACCGGCACGCTGGTCTTGTTGAAAAGGTCGACGGCACGTCGGGCATCGATCAGCGACAGGTCCTGCGGCGTCGAGACGATGACGGCGCCTGCCGGACGCGAGCGCTGGATCAGCGAGAGCTGCACATCCCCGGTGCCGGGCGGCAGATCGACCAACAAAAGCTCCGTGTCGCCCCACTCCGCCTCGACGAGATTGGCCAGTGCGCCCGTCGCCATTGGCCCACGCCAGGCAAGGGCGTGGCCCGGCGACACGAGCTGGCCGAGCGACAGGAATTTCACGCCGTGCGCCTCGACCGGGACGAGTTTCTCATTTTCGGCCGTGGGCTTTTCATGGGTACCCAGCAACGTTGGCTGCGAGGGTCCGTAGACGTCGGCATCGATCAGGCCGACCTTCTTGCCGGTGCGCGCAAGGGCGATTGCGAGATTGGCCGCCACGGTCGACTTGCCCACCCCGCCTTTTCCGCTGCCTATGGCGATCAGCGTCCGATGCGGTTGGGTCGCCGTCAGCGCGACCCGGGCATCGGTGACTCCGGGCATTGCGAGCGCTGCTGAGCGAAGTTCCTCCTCAAGGTTCTGCCGGCCGGATTCGGTCAAGCCGGTCGCATCGGCGATGATCGTCGCGACGCCATGGGCCAGCTTGCGCGAGCGGATCCGCTCTTCGTGCGGGAGTTCCGTCAACTGATCAACTGGGTGCGCCATAAGCGCGACATAGGAAGCCAAGCGTCGCTTGCCACTGTTTTTCGCTCGCGGCGCTCCCTATACTCCTAGGCGATGAGCACTTTTTTGGGGTGGGGCGGCCGGGTTCGCGGCCTTTTCACCGATACAAAGGGCCCTTGGGGCCAGGGAAGCGGTGACGGCGGTTCCGAGCCGCCCGCGGGCGACGACAAGAACCAGGGCACCGGGCCTTGGGGCGAGCCGCCGCGCGGCCGTCGCGGAAACCGATCCGGCGGTTCGAACGTCGCCTCACTCGACGAATTGCTGCGCCGTGGACGCGCACGCTTCGGAGGCGGCGGCGGACAGCTTCCGGGACGACCCGACCGCTCGCTCATCATTTGGGCAATCATCGGCTTCATCCTCGTATGGCTGGTCTTCACCAGCACACACTCGATCTCCCCCGGACAACGGGGCGTCGTCACCCTGTTCGGTCGTTACAGCCGTACACTGGGTCCCGGCGTGGGCTTTACGCTACCGGCACCCATCGAGCGGGTGAAGAAGGTCGATGTCGAGAAGATCCAGACATTCGACCTCGGCTCCGCAAGCTCCGACGACCTGATGCTGACGGGCGACCAGAACCTGCTCGACCTCGCTTATTCGGTGCGTTGGAACATCCGCTCGCCCGAGCTCTTCCTGTTTCAGCTCTCTCAGCCTGAAGACACGATCAAGGAAGTCGCGGAAAGCGCGATGCGCGCAGTCGTCAGTCAGGTCAGTTTGAACGATGCGATGGGCGACAGGCGCGCCGAGATCGAGGCGAAGGTGGCTGAAAACATGCAGCGCATCCTCGATTCCTATCATTCGGGCATTCAGGTGCAGGGAATCGCGATCAAGCAGGCAGACCCGCCCGACGCAGTGAATGATGCGTTCAAGAAGGTGACCGCGGCGCAGCAGCAGGCGCAATCGTTCATCAACAATGCCAACGCCTATTCACTGCAGCTGCGCCAGAAGGCGCAAGGCGAAGCAACGGCCTTCGACAAGGTCTATGCCCAGTATAAACTGGCTCCTGAAGTAACCCGCCGGCGCATGTATTACGAAACGATGGAGCAGGTCCTCTCGAAGGTCAGCAAGACCATCATCGAGGCGCCGGGCGTCACTCCGTATCTGGCGTTGCCGCAGGTCGACAAGCAGCCGCAGAAGACGGGAGACCAGTGATGGATTTCATCCAGCGGCGGCCGCTTCTTTCCGGTCTCTTCGCAGTCATTCTCATCGTGCTGCTATTCAGCAGCTTCCCGATCATACCGGAGACGAAGCAGGCCGTTGTGGTGCGCTTCGGCAAGCCGGTGAGGATCTATAACCAATACAAGACGGGCAGGCCTATCGGCGCCGCGGGCGCCGGCATCAATTGGCGCATTCCATTCGCCGAGCAGCTCGTGTGGATCGACAAGCGCGTCCAGGATGTCGACATGCAGCGTCAGCAGGTGCTGTCAACCGACCAGCGCCGCCTCCAGGTCGACGCGTTCGCTCGCTACCGCATCGTTGATCCCACCCTGATGTACATCCGCGCCGGAAATGAGGAACAGCTACGCGAACAATTGCGGCCCATCCTTGGGTCGGAAGTACGCAATGAGCTTGGCCGGGTGGAGTTCGCGGCACTTCTGACACCTGAGCGCCAAGGCATCATGGATAGCGTCCGCATGTCGCTCAATCAGATCGCTCGCCAATATGGCGTCCAGGTGCTCGACGTGCGCATCAAGCGGACCGACCTTCCGGACGGCGCGCCGCTCGACGCTGCGTTCGACCGCATGCGCACGGCACGAGAGCAGGAGGCACGCTCCATCCTCGCCGAAGGTGCCAAGCAGGCGCAGATTATCCGCGCGGAAGCCGACGCAGAGGCCGCCCGGACCTATGCCGCAAGCTTTGGCAAGGACCCCGATTTCTACGATTTCTACCGCGCGATGCAGAGCTATCAGCTGACGTTCGTGGGCGATGGTCAGGAAAAAGTTGCGCCGACAAACATTATTTTGTCGCCTCAGAATGACTATCTGAAGGAATTCACTGGACGCTCCCACTGAGATTGGGCGTTCAATCGACATTCAGGCGATGGGACGATTAGCGGCTTGCGTCACAAGCCAATTGATGGAGTATCGATGAGATCGAAGGAGTACGGAAAAGTGCGCTACGCCTATGGGGTCGCCATGGCCCTGCTTTTGGGGGGAACGGCTTTCTCTCTCGCCACCGGGCAGGCTGGCGCTCAAGTTGCGCAAAACTCTCCTTCCGTGCTTGCTCCCAAGCCCGGCGCGCCGATGTCGTTCGCCGACCTCGTGGCCAAGCTGCAGCCCGCGGTCGTCAACATCTCCACCAAGCAGCGGATTCCGGTCAAAGCTCAATCCGACCCGTTCGAAGAATTCTTCCGCCGGTTTGACCCAACCATCCCGCCCGGCGGCAGCGGCAGCGGCGGCGGTGGCGGCGGAAGCAGCGGTAACGACAATCAGCCGCGCACACGTGAGGCCGGTTCGCTCGGCTCCGGCTTCATCGTTTCGCCCGACGGCTACATCGTCACCAACAACCACCTCATCCAAGGCCTCACCGGCACCGGCACCGTGGACACCGTGACCGTCACGACCACCGACCGGCGGGAATATACGGCGCGCATCGTCGGGCGCGACGAAACATCCGATCTCGCCCTCCTCAAGATCGACGGCCACAACCTGCCCTTCGTCAATTGGGGCGACAGCACCAAGGCTCGCGTCGGCGATTGGGTGATCGCGATCGGCGATCCGTATGGCGTCGGAAGCACCGTCACCGCCGGCATCATTTCCGCGCTGCATCGCGGGATCACCGGCGTCGGCGCTTACGATCGCTACATCCAGACCGACGCGGCCATCAACATGGGGAACAGCGGCGGGCCGATGTTCGACCTCAATGGCAACGTGATCGGCATCAACTCGGCGTTGATTTCGCCCACGGGCGCATCCGTGGGTATCGGTCTTGCGATCCCGGCGGAACTTGCGAAGCCGGTCATCGATGCGTTGGCCAAGGGGCAGCGTCCGCAGCGCGGCTATCTGGGCGTGGGATTGCAGCCGGTCGACGAGGATCTCGCTCCGGCGCTTGGCATCGCCAAGAACACCGGCGAGATCGTCCGTTCCGTGGTGCCCAATGGCCCGGCGGCCCGTGCTGGCCTGCAACAGGGTGACGTAATTGTTCGTGTGAACGGGCAGCAGGTGACCCCCGATCAGACGGTCTCCTACCTCGTGGCGAACACCTCGGTTGGCTCGCGCGTTCCGCTCGAGATCATCCGGGCAGGCAAGCATGGCACGGTCTACGCGCAAGTTGCCGAGCGGCCGACCGAGGAGGCGTTGGCGAAGCTAAGCGGCGGTGACACAGGCACGCAGAGCGGCGGCACCGGATCGCAGGCTGTGGCTCCGCAGCGCGCGCTCGGGCTTTCGCTATCGCCGCTGACGCCGGAGCTGGGGCGTGCGGCCAGCCTGCCCCCGACCGCCCGCGGCGTGATCATCACGGGCGTCGATCCCAACAGTGACGCAGGCGAGCAGGGTCTCCAGCGCGGGGACCTGATCGTGTCGGTCAACAATCAGTCGGTGACCACCCCGGCACAGGTGATTGCAGCCGTCGACGCGGCGCGAAAGGCTGGGCGCAGCAGCGTCCTTCTGCTGGTGAAGCGCGGCACGTCGCCCGAGGCGTTCGTCGGGATCAATATCGCCGGCAAGTAGATCACCGGGTAACCGCTACCTTTCCCGGACCCTCCACTGCCGCTAGTGCGGTTGCCGGGGGGCGGGCGAAAGGTGACCGTTGAGCAACAATAGTATCTTCATCGGAGCAGCGTCCGGCGGCGGCGATGCCCAGCGGCTGGAGCTGTCGCGCGCCAACCGCCATGGCTTGATCGCCGGGGCGACGGGCACCGGCAAGACCGTCACGTTACAGGGAATCGTCGAAGGACTTTCCGCGGCGGGAGTCCCGACCTTCGTGGCCGACGTGAAAGGGGATCTCGCTGGGCTGGCGATGCCCGGATCGGCAACGGCAAAGACCCACGAGATATTCGCCCAACGCGCCGCCGACATCGGTTTAACGGATTGGAATTACCACGACACTCCGGTCCAGTTGTGGGACCTGTTCGGCGAAGAAGGTCATTCCATCCGCACGACGGTAAGCGAGATGGGCCCGCTTCTGTTGGCGCGCCTGATGAGCCTGAACGACGTCCAGGAAGGCGTCCTCAACATCGCCTTCAATGTGGCCGACAAGGAAGCGCTCCTGCTTCTCGATCTCGACGATCTTCAGTCGATGCTCGTCCATTGCGGTGAACAGGCTGATCAGCTCACGCTTCAGTATGGCAACGTTTCGAAGCAATCGGTCGGATCGATCCAGCGGTCGTTGCTGCAGCTGAGAAGCCAGGGCGGCGACCATTTCTTCGGAGAGCCGGCGGTCGATCTTCACGATTTCATTGCTTGCGACGATCAGGGCCGGGGAGTGGTCAATGTCCTCGCGGCGGACAAGCTGATGGCCTCGCCGCGGCTGTACGCCACCTTCCTCCTCTGGCTTCTCAGCGAGCTGTTCGAGGTGCTCCCCGAGATCGGCGACCCGGAAAAGCCGATCCTCTGCTTCTTCTTCGATGAGGCTCATCTGCTCTTCGACGACGCACCGCCGGGCCTTCTCGAGAAGGTCGAACAGGTTGTTCGCCTGATCCGCTCCAAGGGCGTCGGTGTTTATTTCATCACCCAGAATCCGATCGACATCCCCGATAAAGTCGCGGCACAGCTCAACAACCGCATCCAGCACAAGCTCAACGCGTTCACGCCGCGCGACCAGCAAGCAGTCAAGGCCGCAGCCGACACTTTCCGGGTCAATCCGAATATCGACGTGGCGACCGCAATCACCGAGCTGAAGATCGGCGAGGCATTGGTCTCGCTGCTCCAGCCGGACGGCTCGCCCGAACCAGTCCAGCGCGTGCTCATCAAGCCGCCCTCGACACGGGTCGGGCCGCTGACCCCGCAGGAGCGGCAGGTCATCATCACCACTGATGCAATCGGCAACAAATATGACACGGTGGTGGATCGGGACTCGGCGCAGGAAATGCTCGCCGCCAAAGCCGCGGAAGCGGCCGCCACGGCTGCTGCCGCCCAAGCACAAAGCGATGCTGAGAAGCAGGCAGCGGAACAAGCGAAGCTTCAGGCGCAGCAGGCGAAGGAACAGGCCCGGGCGCAGATCGAGCAGCAGAGGCTGGAACTGCAGCGCCAGCGGCTGGAACAGCAGGAGGCAGCGCGGCAAGCTCGGCAGGCCGCTCAGCCGACCATGACCGACAAGGTTATCCAGTCGGCGGTGCGTGCGGCTTCCAGCTCAGTCGGGCGACAGCTCGGCAACCAGCTGCTTCGCGGCATTCTCGGCGGGCTGATGCGAGGCCGCTGATGGCGCTCGGGGCGGTCTTCCTGCTCCTCGCCGCGTCTGCGCCGACGAATTCACCCGTCGGCATGTACGAGACTCATCAGATGGAGGTGGCGGCCGGCCTGGAGCTTAGGCGCGACGGTCATTTCCGCTATGCGCTGAGCTACGGTGCTGTCGACGAGGAAGGTGAGGGCGACTGGACCTTCGACGGCAACACCGTCTGGCTCACCAGCCAGCCGATGCCGAAAGCGCCGAGCTTCGAGCTCGTGCGCGACGATCCGGCGCCGAAGGGCGAGCTTTACCTGACGTTGGAAAATCCCGGTTTCGAATGGGGCCATCCCCTCGAAGCAATAGCCACGGCGGATTCGAAGACAGGTTTTGAGATCTCGGCCGACGATACTGGCAAGGTTGATCTGACGGGCAAGCCGCCGGTGCACGCACTGGCCCCGGAAATGCCGGTATACGGTCCAACAGGCGAGATCTTCCAGCTTTCGGGCGACCGCGGGCACCGACTTCTCTTCCGATTCCACGCCAACGATCTCGGCAAAGCGCGCTTCGACAAGGAGGCGCTGGAACGCCACGGGGCGGACTTGTTGCTGCAGCGCTATGACACGGTGTTTCGTTTTGTGAAAATTCGGCCCTAAAGAGCGATTCGGGAGAAGGTATAGAGTGGCCGATAATCGCCGGATCATCGAGGACTTGGAAAACGAGTGGCGCGATGCGTTGTGCCGCAAGGACATGGAAAAGCTGCGCACGCTCGTTCACCCCGATTTCGTGCTGATCGGCACGCGCTCTACCGGCCCGTTCGTTATGCACCGCGATGAATGGCTGGACGCGATCCAGCGCCGTGACGTCGAGACGATCGAGCTCGAGGTACGGGATGCGACGGCGCTCCATGAGGTGATGGTAGGGACGGTGCACGCCAAGTGGCGCGTCAGATATCTGGGCCGCGTGATCGAGGATTGCGTCCTCCTCACCGATGTATGGGCGAAGGAAGACGGCCAATGGCGTGCGCTGCGCCGGCACTCGACGCCCGCGCCGGCGGGGATGTGCCCCGAAACCTAAGCAAGAAACCAGGGAGGTTGAATGCCGCGAGACAAGGAGCTGCGCGCGGGTGAGAACATCAAGGAACTGACGGTCCGGGGCATCATCCTCGGGGCGTTGATCACGGTCATCTTTACCGCCGCGAACGTCTACCTCGGCCTCAAGATCGGAATCACCTTCGCAACGTCGATCCCGGCCGCCGTGATCTCGATGGCGGTCCTCAAGGCCTTTCGCGACGCGACAATCCAGGAAAACAACATCGTCCAGACGATCGCGTCCGCGGCGGGCACCCTCTCAGCGATCATCTTCGTCCTTCCCGGCCTGATCATGGTTGGGTGGTGGACGGGCTTCCCCTACTGGCTCTCGGTCGCGGTAATCGGCATCGGCGGAATCCTGGGGGTCATGTACTCAGTGCCACTGAGGCGCGCGCTAGTGACCGGTACCGACCTTCCATATCCGGAAGGCGTCGCGGCGGCCGAAGTGCTCAAGGTCGGCGCGGGTGTTGGCGGCGCTGAAGAAAACAAGCGCGGCCTGGTGCTGATCAGTGGCTCGACACTTGTCTCTGCCGCTTACTTCATTCTCGCTAAGACGAGGATCGTCACGGACGCCGCGGCAAAGACATTCCGCGTCGGTGCAGGCGCAACGGGAATTTCGGCGAGCTTCTCCATGGCGCTTGTTGGCGTCGGGCACCTCGTCGGCGTGGCGGTTGGACTCGCCATGGTCGTTGGACTGGTGATCAGTTGGGTTTTCATCGTGCCTCATTGGACTCTGAACCCCGGCCTGATCGCGCAATCGGGCGGCGACATCGACAAGCTCGTGGGCAGCGCTTTCCGGTTGAAGGCGCGCATGGTTGGCGCGGGGACGATCGGCGTCGCCGCGATCTGGACCTTACTTCGTATCATTGGCCCGATAGTCGCGGGGATCCGGGGCGCTCTCGCCGCCAATCGGGAACGCAAAGCGGGACGGGGCGGCGACCTGCCGATCACCGAGCGAGACATCCCGATCGGCATAGTCGCGGGCACGATCCTCGTTTCAATGATCCCGATCGCGCTGTTGCTGCACGCCTTCGGCAATACCGCGCCAATCGCCGCAGATCCGGGCCTGACGATCGCCGTGAGCATCATCTATACGCTGATCGCAGGCGTCGTGATCGCCGCTGTTTGCGGTTACATGGCCGGACTGATCGGCGCGTCGAATAGCCCAATTTCTGGCGTCGGAATCCTCTCGGTGCTTGGCATCTCGCTGATCCTGGTCGCGCTATTCCCGCACGCTAGCGGCGATGAGACCAAAGCGCTGGTCGCATTCGCCTTGTTCGTGACTGCAATCATCTTCGGCGTTGCCACGATCTCGAACAACAACCTGCAGGATCTCAAGACCGGACAGCTTGTCGAAGCGACGCCGTGGCGGCAGCAGGTGGCACTGGTGCTCGGTGTCGTCTTCGGGGCGCTCGTCATACCGCCGATCCTCGACCTTCTGAACACGGCCTTCACCTTCCAGGGCGCGCCCGGTGCAAAGCCGGTGGCGCTAGCAGCGCCGCAAGCGGCGATCATCTCCACGATTGCTCAAGGCGTGCTCGGCGGCAGTCTCGATTGGGGATTGATCGGTGAGGGAGCAATAATCGGCGTCGTTGCCGTCATCTTTGACGAGGCACTGAAACGCAGTTCGCGCGGAAGGATGCATTTGCCGCCACTAGCCATCGGCATGGGCATTTATTTGCCAATGGAGGCGACGCTCTTCATCCCCGTCGGCGCAGTCCTGGGATGGTTTTACAATCGCTGGGCCATGCAGGCGAAGAATCCTGCCTTCGCCGAACGGATGGGCGTTCTCATGGCGACCGGACTCATCGTCGGCGAGAGTTTGATGGGCGTGGTCTATGCGGCGGCGGTAGCGGCCGCAGAGAAAGCTGGGTCCTCCGATAGCGCGAACGTGCTCGCCCTCATCGAGCCATACCCGGCCGTGATGATCGTCAGCCTGATCGTGTTTTCGCTGGCGATCGCAGGGCTGTACCTCTGGACCAAGGGCCGGGCGTCTGACGCGCCTGCACCGGCCGACGACGCGGTGGTGCCGGAGCCCTCGTACCGCTAGCGGCCTAGCACTTCGCGCCGGAGCGCGGCCGGAGTCCAGGGTTTCGCGCCGGTCTCCGCCCATCGCACAAGCGTGACGATTGCGCGATTGACGGGAGCTTTGGCTCCCAGCCGGTCGGCAAGGGCGACTAGCTCGCCATTGATATAGTCGACTTCGGTTTTACGGCCCGCCGCGAGATCATCTGCCATCGACGAGCGAGCCTTCTCGTCAATCTTCCACGCCTTCAGGAAGACGTTGTTGAACAGCCAGTCGGGGGAACCGATCACGAGCGGCAGCAGACTCGGGGGAACAGCCCCAATCTTCGTGGGTCGGATGCTTGCGCGCTTGAGGAGTCGCAAACCCTCCCGCTGCGAAGCCGCGACCACTCGGCGATAGTCATGCTCCTGCAGTTGCTCGATCAAAGTGCGGCCGGACAACGCATTCACGGCATTGTTGAGATTGATGAGCAGTTTGCCCCACGCCAGGCCGAGCATCTCGCTTGAAAGCGCCAACGCCGCAGGCCCGCCGCCGACGGTGTCAGCGATTGCCCGCGTCTGTGGCCCTTTCTCGGCGTACAGTTTGCCCGCTACGCCTTTGTGGAACCGCCCGCCCCCGAGATAGGCGACATTGTACGGCACCAAGCCGCGGACGATCTGAACCCAGCTGCCGAGCTCGCGCTCGAGCACGTCGAGATTGCTGATGCCGTTCTGGAAGCTGATCACCAGTGCGCCCTTTCGGGCGCCCACACCGATCTCGCGGGCGGCGGCCGCCGTGGCTGCACTCTTTACGGTCAGCAGGATGACGTCCGCTTCGGCCAGTGGGCTCGGATCGGTCAGGTAGTCGACGCCGGTCAGGCGAGTTTGCCAGCCGCTATAATCGCTGAGCGTCAGTCCGTTGACCCGGACGTCCTCGGCAATCCTCGGGCGCCCAATGAACGTGACAGGGAGTCCCGCCGCCTGCCAGCAACCTCCGATGAAGCAACCAACCGAGCCTGCGCCAAGGACGGCAATCCGCGGACTTTCAGTCAATCAGCCGCGTCCCCGATAGGAAGCCACGCCTTGCTCGGGCAGCCATAACCCTTCGGGCGGCTCTCCCGATTGCCAGAAGACGTCGATGGGCATGCCTCCGCGGGGATACCAATAGCCGCCAATCCGCAGCCACAGCGGCTTCATTTCGCTCATAAGCCGCTGGCCGATGCCCACCGTCAGATCCTCGTGAAAACCGCAATGATTGCGGAAGGAGCCTAAGAAAAGCTTGAGGCTCTTGCTTTCGACGATCGTCTCGGCGGGCGCGTAATCGATGACAAGGTGAGCGAAGTCCGGCTGTCCGGTCACAGGACACAGCGAGGTGAACTCGGGCGCCGTGAAGCGGACGAGATAGAGGGTTCGGGGGCGCGGGTTCGGCACATAATCGAGCATCGCCTCTTCCGGAGAGGCGGGCAGGATGCTGGCTCGGCCGAGGTGGGTTGTCTCCATTGGGCGAGCTTCTACGCGGCGCCGACGGTCTCGGGCAACGCCCAGTCGATTGGGTTCAGGCCTTGCGCCTCAAGGAAGGCGTTTGCCTTTGAGAAATGCCGGCAGCCAAAGAAGCCGCTGTGCGCCGACAGTGGCGAGGGGTGGGGCGCCTTGAGGACGAGGTGCTTCGAAGTGTCGACGAACGCAGCCTTCTTCTGTGCGTAGCTGCCCCAAAGCATCAACACGACAGGTTCTACCTTGGCATTGACCTCGCGGATGACACGATCGGTGAAGCGCTCCCATCCGCGCTCACGGTGGGACGCGGCGCGGCCCATCTCAACGGTAAGTACGCTGTTCAGAAGCAGCACGCCTTGCTTCGCCCAATGTTCGAGAAATCCGTGCCGTGCCGGCCTGATGCCGAGGTCGGTCTCAAGCTCCTTGAAGATGTTGATCAGGCTCGGCGGGGGCTGCACGCCAGGCTGCACCGAAAAGCAGAGCCCGTGCGCCTGCCCAGGCCCGTGATATGGGTCCTGTCCGAGGATCACCACGCACACATCTTCCAGCGGCGTCAGATCGAGCGCACGGAACCACTCGCTACCCTTGGGGAAGATTCGCCTGCCTTTCTCGCGTTCGGCCAATAGAAAGCCCTTCAGCTCAGTCATGTAGCTTTCGGAAAACTCGTCCGAGAGCCGTTCGAGCCAGCCCGGATGCAGCCTGATATCCGCTTGCGTCGCCATGTCCCCGCTCCACCCTAGCGAGCGCCGCAGCGCAGTTCTATGGCCCACGCCATGGACTCTCTCGTTTCGACCGAATGGCTGGCCCAGCACCTCGGCGAGGCCGACCTTGTCGTGGTCGATGCCAGTTGGCACATGGCGGCGAGCGGTCGAAGCGGTCGCCAGGAATATGAGCAGGCGCACATTCCTGGCGCGCGATTTCTCGACATCGACGAGATCAGCGACAAGCAGAATCCAGCGCCGCACATGCTCCCGAACGCAGAGCAGTTCGGAAGTGCGATGGAGCAGCTCGGAATTGGGCGCGATGACCGGATCGTCGTCTATGACAATTCGCCCACTCGCACCGCTGCGCGCGGCTGGTTCATGCTTCGCCACTTCGGTGCTCGCTACGTCGCTATCCTGGATGGCGGCTTCCAGAAGTGGATCGCCGACGGGCGCCCGACGGAGAGTGGCGAGCCGCAGCCTCGCCAAGTGAATTTTGAACCGCAGGAATATCGCGCCCAGGTGGTCACCAAGCAGCAAATCCTGGCGGGCGTGGACGCACCTTTGCTTGACGCTCGGGGCCGTGGACGCTTCGAAGGGAGCGAGCCGGACCCGAGGCCCGGCGTCGTCCCCGGGCATGTCCCCGGCGCCCATAACCTGCCGTTCGGATCGCTCTACAAGGACGACGGCACGTTCAAATCGCCCGAGGAGCTAAAGCGGCTGTTTGATGAAGCAGGAATCGATCCCGCCAAGCCATTCATCGCGAATTGCGGATCGGGAGTTACCGCCTGCAGCCTGATCTTCGCCGCGCAGCTGCTCGGAACCGAATCCGCGCGTCTCTATGATGGCAGTTGGAGCGAGTGGGGCGCCGATCCGGCGACGCCGAAGGCGCTGGGACCGGCTTAGCCTAAAATCTGGCGCGATACCTGGGCGAGCTCGCGACGGATCTGCTCGACAAGCGCCTGGCTCGCCTCGGAGTGCGGTTCGCAGCCGCTCTGCCTTGCCTCGACGAGCGCTTCGAGGCCGGCAGCAGTCGCGCCGACCAGCCGGGCTGAGCTTTTGTCGAACCAGCGGCGCTTGGCGTCGCCCGCTTCGTTCCAGCCAGCTGCAATCGCGTCATCATCGATGTCCGAAGCGGGCCCGCCCCCATGGGTATCGACGAGCCGCAAGGCATGCCGGACGCTCGCGAGTCGCGACACGGCCTCGGCATAGGCCTCCGGCCTTGAATCGATGACGGATTGAGGCACCAGGTGCAGCATTGTCCCGAGCTAAGGGGGACGGAGCTAACAATTAGTGAATCTTAAGCCCCGCTCTTCTCGTCGATGTCGCGCAGGATCCAGCCGCGCTGCGGGATGGTCTCGATGAACTCCGCGCCCCCACTCGCATTGCGAAGCTTCTTGCGCAGCTTGGAGATGAACACGTCGATGATCTTCGGCTGAGGCTGGTCGTCGGCGCGGCGATAAAGGTGCTTCAGGAGCATCGCGCGAGTCACGACATTGTTGCGCGCGAAAGCGAGCAGCTCGAGCACGCGATATTCCATCTCGGTGATTCCGATCGGATGACCGTCGATGCGGATCAGGCGCTGCACCTGGTCGACGCTCAGGCGTCCTCCGCACAGGCTCTCGGGCATCTCGCCGCCGGTAGCCTTTAGCGACTGCAGCAGCCGAGAGGCGGCTTCCTCGCTGTCTTCCGGAGAAACCGCGCGCGGTGTTCCTATTAGTGCCTGTTGGAGCTCGGCCAGAATCGCGTGCGCTTCCTCGACGAGCCGCGTGCCTTCCTCGAAGCGCCGCCGCGATCGGTCTAGCATGGATTCAACCTCGACGAGGCGGGCGGAAAGAGTCTGTTCTGCCATTCTAAAGCGCTGCTCCCCCCGTTTGCCTCATTGCGCCGAAGCGATGTTGGTGTCCGCTGGCTTCGCTGAAAGAATCGCCAGCGTGGTCTCGCCCTTGTCGACTATGCGCGTGTCCGGGTCCCAGACCGTCGACCGGATTCCAATCTGCGCGCTGTCGCGGCCGGCCTCGTCGAGCAGGCTCGTCTCGCCCGGGCTGCGCGGCGCCGGCCCGCCAAACAAGGCATCGATCGCCTGCTGCTGGGCTTCGCCTGGAGTCAGGCCCGCGGTGCCCGCGACCGGTGGTGCCAGGTTGAAGTCCGGTGGAACGATCAGCGGCGCGCTCCGGGCTACGGCGAATTCGTCGGGCGCCCGCGACCGGTGCGTCGCACAGCCGCTCGTGACGGCGGCGGCGAGCAGCACGGCGGCGAAAATGGCTTTACGCATGTTCGATAGTCTCCTTGGTTCCTTCCTTACGGGTCAGGAACGCGCGGAGCAACAGGATCACGACGGCGATGCTAATCGCCGCGTCCCCGACATTGAATACCAAAAAGGGTCTGAAATCGCCGAAATGCAGATCGGCGAAATCGACGACATAACCGAAGCGGGTGCGATCGAGGATGTTGCCGAGCGCTCCTCCGAGAACCATCCCGAGCGCGGCCTGGTCGATCCGATTCTTCTCGCGTCCGATCCACACTGCAACGCCGATCGCGATCGCAGACGTCAGCCCGACGAGCATCCAGCGGCCGACCGGATTGGTGGCGTTCAGAAGGCCAAGCGAGATGCCCTCGTTCTGGGTGTACGTGAAGTTGAAGATCGGAAGCAGCACCAGCTGGTCGCCGATCTGATTGATGCCAAGTGGCCCCGTGACGAACCATTTGGCGAGTTGGTCGAGGGCAAAGACGACCAGCGCGACCGTGAATCCGAGACGATATCTAGCCATTAAGAACGCCCTCGCACCGCGCGCATAGATCGCCGTCGCTCTTTACTTCGGGAAGATAGCGCCAGCAGCGTCCGCATTTGTGATTGCCGGTCTTGGTCACCTTGAGCTCTTGCCCTTGGTGTACTGCAGAGACGATGAACAACTCGGCCAACGCGTCTGCTGAGACCGGAAGTTCTGCAAGCGTCACCTCGGCCTCCAGGCTCGATCCGACCACTTTGTCGCGGCGCAGCGGCTCGATCGCCTCCGTGACGCGAGCCCGCAGCTCGCGAAGCTCGGCCCATTTGGCGTCATCGGCATCGACCTGCGGTACCTCAGGCCATTCAAGTAGGTGGACTGAGCCGGCGTCCTGATAGCGCGTGCCCCAGACTTCCTCGGTGGTGAAAACCAGCACCGGCGAGAGCCACCGCACCAGCGCGTGGAACAGGATGTCGAGAACAGTGCGGTTGGCGCGCCGCTTCGCAGTCTGGAACCCGGTCTCGGCGTTGGTCTCGCAGTAGAGAACGTCCTTGCGAATATCGAAATAGAAGGCCGAGAGATCCTCATTGCAGAAGTCGGTCAACGAACGGACGTAAGCGTTGAAGTCGAAATCATCGACCGCCCGGCGGAGCTTCCTGTCCAGTTCCGTGGTCAGGTGGAGGGCGTAGCGCTCCAGCTCCGGCATCTGCTCGACGCCGACCTTCTCATCCTCGCTGAACCCGTCCAGCGCGCCGAGCAAATAGCGGAAGGTATTGCGGAGCTTGCGATACTGATCCGCTACCCCGGCCAGGATTTCCTTCCCGATCCGGTGGTCCTCAGTGAAGTCGACCGACAGCGCCCACAGCCGCAGGATGTCGGCGCCATATTCCTCCATGAGGTCAAGCGGGCTGATCGTGTTGCCCAGGCTCTTGGACATCTTCATGCCCTTGGCGTCCATCGTGAAGCCGTGAGTCAGGACCGCGTCATAGGGCGCGCGCCCGCGCGTGCCGCAGCTTTCGAGCAGCGACGACTGGAACCAGCCGCGGTGCTGGTCGGAGCCTTCCAGGTAAAGGTCGGCGGGCCAGCGCTCCTCCGGCCAGTGGCCGCTCTCCAGGGTGAAGACGTGGGTGCAGCCGCTGTCGAACCAGACATCGAGGATGTCGGTGACCATCTCGTAATCGTCGGGGTTTCGGTTGCCGAGGAAGTGGGCGGCATTAGCGGCGTCCCAGGCGTCGACGCCGTTGGTGCTGACGGCCTCGACGATCCGCTGATTCACCTGCTGATCGACCAGCAGCTCGCCGGTCTTTTTCTCGACGAAAAGTGCGATCGGCACGCCCCAGGCGCGCTGGCGGCTGATCACCCAGTCGGGGCGCTGCTCGACCATCGAGCCGAGACGGTTTCGGCCCTTCTCCGGTACGAAGCGCGTGTTCGCGATCGCGTTCAGCGCCAGATCGCGAAGCGTCGGATTGCGAGCGTCCTCGGCCGCATTGACCTCCCCGCCTTCGCCTTCCCAGCGTTGCTCGGCCCGGCTAAGCGGCGAGAATTGCGGCAACGGCTTGTCCATGCCGATGAACCACTGCGGCGTGCAGCGATAGATCACCTTGGCCTTCGACCGCCACGAATGCGGGTAGCTGTGCTGGAAGTCCGCGCTCGCCGCGAGCAAGGCGCCGGCCTCACGAAGGTCCGAGCAGATCGGTCCGTCGGGCGCGTTGAACTTGTTATTGATGACGCTGCCCTGGCCGCCGAGCCAAAGCCAGTCGGGCCGGTAGAAGCCGCCCGTATCGACTGCGAAGACGGGATCGATGCCGTTGGCGCGGCACAGCTCGAAATCGTCCTCGCCATGATCCGGCGCCATGTGGACTAGGCCCGTGCCCTGGTCGGTGGTGACGAAATCACCCGGCAGGAACGGCCGCGGCCTGGCAAAGAAGCCGCCGAGCTCGTGCATCGGGTGGCGGGCGATAGTGCCGGCGAGCTCCAGGCCCGTCAGGTGTCGAACCGGCTGAAGGTGGACGTGTCCGCTTCGCTCCTTGAAGGCGCCGACTAGCTGCTCGGCGACCAGGACATGAAATCCTCCCTCACCCGACAGCAGGACGTACTCAACCTCTGGATTGTACGCGATCCCCTGGTTGACCGGGATCGTCCACGGCGTGGTCGTCCACACGGCCGCATAGGCGCCGACCAGCTCTGGGATGGGACTCTCGACGATCTCGAACGCCACGTCGATCTGGGTCGAGACGATGTCCTCATATTCGATCTCGGCCTCGGCGAGCGCGGTCTTCTCGACCGGGGACCACATCACCGGCTTGGCGCCGCGGTAGAGCTGGCCGCTTGTCGCGAACTTGAACAGCTCGGAGACGATGGTGGCCTCAGCGCCCTTGGCCATGGTGAGGTACGGCTTGTCCCAGTTGGCGCTGACCCCGAGACGCTTCAGCTGCTCGCGCTGAACGTCCACCCAATGCTGCGCATAAGCGCGGCATTCCGCGCGGAATTCCTTGACCGGCACCTCGTCCTTGTTGAGCTTCTTCTTGCGGTACTGCTCCTCCACCTTCCACTCGATCGGGAGGCCGTGGCAGTCCCAGCCGGGCACGTAGGGCGCGTCCTTGCCGAGCAGGTTCTGGGTGCGGACAACCATGTCCTTGAGCGTGTGGTTGAGCGCATGGCCGATGTGCATGTCGCCGTTGGCGTAGGGCGGGCCGTCGTGGAAGATGAACTTCTCGCGCCCGGCGCGGCTTTCACGGATCTGCTCGTAGAGGCCTTCGTCCTCCCAGCGCGTGGCGATCACCGGCTCCTTCTGCGGCAGGCCGGCCTTCATCGGGAAGTCGGTCCTCGGCAGGAAGACGGTCGAACGATAGTCGGTCTTGGTTGTTTCGGGGGCGTCAGCCATTGGCGCGGGCTCTAGCGGTCACTCATCAGATTGCAAATGCGGGGAATTAGTCGAGCGCGAGGAGATGTCGGGCCTTCGCCTCGTCCTCCCCCATATGGGCGATCAGTGCCTCGATTCCATCGAATTTCTTTTCCTCGCGGATATAAGCGTGGAGCGCGACCTCGATCTTCTGTCCGTAAAGGTCGCCGTCGAAGTCGAACAAGTGAGCCTCGAGCAGCTCCTCCGGCGGATCGAAGGTCGGACGGACGCCGAGGCTCGCGACGCCTGGAAGCTCGCTCCCGTCCTCCAGCGTCACCCGCACAGCATAGATGCCGTACTTGGGCCGCTGATAGTCCTCGAGCGCTATGTTCGCAGTCGGATAGCCGAGCTCGCGACCGCGCTGATCTCCGCGCTGCACTACGCCTTCGATAGCGAAATCACGGCTCAGCAAGTGCGTCGCCCGCGGTGTATCCCCCGCAACGAGCGCTTCGCGGATTCGGCCTGATGAAACGCGCTCTCCATCGACCATGACGGGCGCGACGGCCTCGGCCGCAATCCCGACATGGGCACCTAGCGTCCTCAGCGCCTCCACATTGCCGGTGCGACCCTTTCCGAAGCTGAAATCATCGCCGGTGACCACGCCCGCCGCACCGAGCTTGCCGGCAAGCAGCTTGGCGACGAAGTCGTCGGCGCTGGTCTCACGCAGCCTCTCGCCGAATTCGAACACCAGCATCGCGTCCGCGCCCGCGTGAGCGAACAGCCGCTCCCGCTGGTCGAGCGTCGTCAGGCGGAATGGCGGTACGTCCGGCTTGAAGTAACGGACGGGATGCGGGTCGAAGGTCGCGACGATCACGGCCCGCCGCTCATGAAAGCCGCGCCCGACCGCCCGCCCGACCACCGCCTGGTGGCCGAGGTGGAATCCGTCGAAATTTCCGAGCGCGACAATGCTTCCCTTCAATGCTTCGGGGATGCCGCCGGCGAGTGTCAGGCGCTGCATTGTCGCGGCCTCTATCGGCGCGGGGCCGAGGCTGCAAATCAATGAGTGGGAAGGTGCCGACGAAGCAGGCGATACTCGTGGATGGCGAGATAGATCACGAATGCGTCGAAGATCGACAGGAGGATAAGCCCAATGTCGTGTGTGAACGTGTAACGGTACAGCTGATAGGCGATGAACATGGTGAACACCGCTATGCTGGCAGGGTAGGCCCAGAGCTTCTCGCGCAACAGGCCGATGACGAGGACGGCCTTAATCAACCCATGGCTGAGCAGGTAGAAGGCGTAAAATTGATGCTCCTGGACCGAGAAGTTCTGGGAGAATTTGAGCAGCTGATTCGCGATCCAGTCGTGCCGCTCCTCGAGCAGTGCTTCATAGCTCCAGTCGTTGATCTTGCGGACGATCGTTTCGGTGCTGACGAGGTAGAGAGCGACCCCGCCGATGATCTCGAGCAGCGCGTGGGCGCCCTTGGCAAGGACGCTGACGACGAAGATCTGGTGGATGCGCTTTTCCCGCATTGTCGGGTTCATAACGACGCAGCCCTGGAAAAGTAGGCTTTCGCAAGCCACGTGGATCTGGTGCGGACA
>JBEDUM010000027.1:0-10285 GCA_040414585.1 Sphingomicrobium sp.
CGCCTGGGAACATCGCGCGGCTGATGAACACGTAGGGCATTGCGACGCCGGTGGCGGCGAGCATCTGCCATGCGGTAACGCCCACGTCCGCGCGGATGTGCCACATCGTCAGCCACACGTTCATTCCGCCAAGCATAACGAGGGTCCCCAGCAGCGGCGGGCAATATCCCACTGCGAACTTACCGCAGTCGCGCCACATATCGGCGAAGCCGATCGCCACGTTGGCGACCGCGATGCCAAGCAGCAGGCCGTAGAAAGTGAAGAGATAGTCGAATGCGGACACGCTTTGGCCCCTGCGCAACCCGGGTACAGCATTTTAGCACAGGAACGATCACGGTTGATTAGGCGATTTCCGCGCCGATCTAGGCATTAACCCTGTTCGGTGACCTGCCGCTAACCGGTCAGGCGTAAACCGCGACTCAGCAGGGCCACTCTTCTAGGCGAGCTCGAGTGGCCCTGCAGACCAGGAGCGCAGGATCTCCGCTGAACAAATTCCTGGCGCTCACGTACGAAGCCCTGCCAGGGCGCTCTCCCCTCGCCCCCGCAGGGCTTCCTGTATGTCCTACGATCTGAGTTCCCGCTGCATGTAGACGTTGTCGAGCCATCGCTCCTTCTTCCAGCCGACCGCTTGCAGCCTCCCGGCCTCCTTGAAGCCGCACGAGGCATGAAGCGCGATCGATGACGGTTCTGCGCCGCCGATCACCGCCACCATCTGGCGGAATCCGCAGGCGGCCGATCGATCGAGCAGCGCGAGGAGCAGTTGTTTGCCTATACCGCGGCCCATGGAGTCCGCATCGACGTAGACGCTGTTCTCGCAGGTGAAGCGGTAGGCGGCGCGGTCTCGGAACTGGGTGGCATAGGCATAGCCCGCGACCTTGCCGTCGCTCTCCGCGACCAGGAATGGCCATCCCTCGGCAAGGACGCACCTGATCTTCTCGCGCATATATTCGACCGCGGGCGGTTCGACATCGTACGACGCCGTCCCGTGGAGCACGTGGTGCGCATAGATTGCCTGCACCGCCGAGGCGTCCTCTTCCCGCGCCTCCCGGACATTCGCGACTTGGGTGACATCCATGGCCCTGCTCTCCCGCACCGCTACAGCCGCGACAAGGTCAGGAAATCACCGTGACTTGCCGCTATTGCTTCGCGTGTTCTGCATCGGTGAGCACGCGCTTCACGACATTGCTCGGGATTGCGAAGCCGATGCCGACATTGCCGGCGCTTGCCTGACTCTGGCTGGGACTGAACAAGGCGGTATTGACGCCGACCAACTCACCTTTGAGGTCGATCAGTGCCCCGCCAGAGTTGCCGGGATTGATTGGCGCGTCGGTCTGGATGAAGCGCCTTGGATCGTCCTGGCCGAGTGGTCGGTCGGTCGCGCTGATGATCCCGCTGGTAACGGTCTGCCCAAGACCGAACGGATTGCCGATGGCGACAGCGAAGTCGCCGACCTGGAGCTTGGAGCTGTCCGCCAATGGCAGCGCCGGCAAATTGCGGGCCCCCACCCTCAAGACTGCGAGATCGAGATTCGGCGCGAAGCCAACGGGGTCCGCCGCGAAATGCCGGCCATCGTTGAGCACAACTTCGACCTGCCGTGCGTTCTGGACGACGTGGAAATTGGTGATGACGAATCCGCGCGAGCTGTCGACGATCACCCCCGAGCCGGCTGAAACGACGGGCTGAAGGGCAGCATCGGGAACGCCAAAATAGCGGCGGAAGAATGGATCTCGAAGCAAGGGATTCTGCTCTGCCGGCGAAGGCTGCAGCGTGGCGATGTTGACGACTGCGGGCGCCGTTTTCCGGACCAGGGGCGCAAGGCTATTATCATTCGGGCCGGCGAGCAGCCTGGGTTGCGGCTCGGCAGTGTTGAGAGGCAACATACGAGCCACCACTCCGCCGACGACGGCTGCGACGAAAAGGGCCACGAAGATAAGGACGTACGGAATCTTCGGTCCGGAGGTGCGTGTATCTGCCATGCGGCCACAAAGCGGCAAACGGCTTGCCGTTCCTTCGTTTCATGCCGGCAACCTCTTTGCCAGCTTGAATCAATGTACGGCGCGGCACAGGCAATGCGCAATGAAGCGAATCCTAACACTCTTCCTATTGGTCTTGGCGACCGGTGCCGCGGCCCAGCCGGTGCAGACTCAGGCGGAGTCCCTGGCCGAAGACGCAATTCAGTATGCGGCCCAGTTCGGAGTGTCGCCTGATGAGGCGCTGCGCCGTCTGCGTGAGCAACAGGACAGCGTTGCGGCTACGGACGCGATCGCCGAGGAATTTGCGGCCCGATTGGCCGGGATTTCCATCGAGCAATCACCTGAATATCGGATCGTCGTGCTGCTGACCGGGTCCGATCCTGTCTCGGACCGCAGGGCGGCTGATGTGCCGATCATTTTTCGGACAGGAGCAAAAGCGACCCGCGACCAAGCGGTCGCCGCGATGCGGAAGCACTTGATCGATTTGCGGACAGAGCTGCCCGGAGCTCGGGGCGCCGGCTATGACCAACGGACTGGCGAGGTGGTGCTGCTGGTCACCGCGGCTGACGCTCAGAAGTTCGGCACCGACTCGATCCGCTCCCGCGCCGAACAGGTGAGCGGCGTTCCCGTGCGGATAGTCATCAACAATCTCATCGAACAGAACATGACGGTCGATGGCGGCGGTCGCGTTGAGGGGATCAGCGCGGTGACGGGACGGCGTAACCGCTGCACGACGGGGTTCGTCGTCACTGATGGCACACAGACGGGCGTCGCAACCGCGGCGCACTGTCCTGACGAGCTCACCTATTTTGACCCGGACGGCACCCAGACCGTCCTTCCCTTCGTCGGCCAGTGGGGTGCGGCCTACCAGGATGTGCAGGTCAATCTCAGCCCGGATGCGAGCTCACCGCTATTTTATGCAAACCGCGGGACCGAATCCGTAAGGCGCCTGACCACTTGGCGAAATCGGGTCAGCACTCGCGCCGGCGACTTCGTCTGCCACTATGGCGAAAGCTCCGGCTATAGCTGCGCCGAAGTCGAGCTCACCGATTATGCGCCGCCGGGCGATCTGTGCGGCGGTCCATGCTCCCCGACCTGGGTCACGGTGAAAGGCCCGAACTGCATCCCCGGCGACAGCGGTGGACCGGTCTTCAGCGGCTCAGTCGCCTTTGGGATCGCCAAAGGCATCAACCGGACGTCCTCGGGCCAGTGCAATTTCTATTATTACATGTCGACCGATTATCTGCCGCCGCCGTGGCGGCTGCTGGTCGCAGGAGACGTTACTCGGCCGCGATGAGGTCGCCGCGCTTCTGGCTCGAGCCGGGTACCGGCTCGGCCGCATCGGTACCGAGCTTCACGATCTGGTTCTTTTCGTCGACGTGGACGACCCTCGGCTTCAGTGCCCGAGCCTCAGCGTCATTCAACACCACGTAGCTCATGATGATGACGAGATCGCCCGGATGGACGAGATGCGCCGCCGCTCCGTTGATCCCGATCACCCCGCTTCCCGGCTCGCCTGGGATGACGTAGGTTTCGATCCGCGCGCCGTTGGTAATGTCGACGATCGCCACCTGCTCACCTTCGAGCAGGTCGGCCGCTTCCATGAGCGCAGCGTCCAGCGTGACCGAGCCGACATAGTCGAGATCGGCCTGCGTCACCGTGGCGCGGTGAATCTTCGACTTCATCATGATTCGCATCATCTTCGGAACCTGTCCCTTCGAGCGGTCGACGGCGGGCGCCTGTAATAGATTCGCATCCGTTCGTCGATAATCAATGTTGCGCTGCAATATCGCGCTTGCAGCATGCGGTGCAAATTCCCAACTGTCGGATCGCGGACGTGGCGGGGATTCCCAACTTCAAGCTACGCATCGCGCATAACTCACTGAAATGCCGTGTTTTTCAAATTTGGCACGGCTCTTGCTCGGAGGGGAGCAAGAAGCTTTGCCAAGGGAGTTCAAGAATGTCAGCGCAAGAAAATCAGATCGCACTGCCCCTCCGCAGCCACACCATTCTCGGAGTGTGCGAAGCGATCGGTGAGGACTTCGGCTTCAATCCCGTGCTGCTTCGTGTGCCCTTCGCCGCAACGGTGCTCTACAGCCCGCTGCTGTCGGTCGCCGCTTACTTCGCCCTTGGCGCGGTTGTGCTTGCGTCGCGTCTGCTGTTCCCAAAAGGCAATGCAACTGCCGATGGGACAGCTTCGGAGATGGACGCGGCCAATGAACAGCGCGAGTTCGCCGAGGCGGCCTGAGCTTCCCTAGAAATCGCCGCGCGCCTCGGCGCGGGCCTCGAGCAGGTCGAACAAGGCTCGATGCTGGAGCAGGAGCTGTTCGCCGCCAAATGCCAGGGCGCGTTCGCTGGCAGTGGTGTCGGAAGCGCGATGGATGACTTCGATGACGGAGGACTCATCCGGAAGCGAGGGCGCGGGGCATTCGAGACCGACACGAGCCGAAGCGCGGTCGAGCAACCGGCGGATCGGCCACCAATCGCCCACAAGCGCTGTTGCGGCCCCAAGGGCGCATCCCTTCCGCTCTGAAGTCGCCAGGGTTTCGAGAGCATGACGGGCCGAAACAAGACTCGACTCGGTTTCCGCGGCGCCGGGCGTGCTCGGCAACGGTCCCACCGCCGAAGTAAGGCGAACGAGATAGAGGCGCTCGCGCTCAAACCCTTCGCTTGCGCGGTCGAGCCATAACCGGGCCTCCCCTTTCGGGCAGCGCTGAAGCGCGATCTCGATCAGGCCCGGATACCGGCCGTGAAGGCTGCACAGCAGGTGGACGGCGTCCGCGAGGTCGCGCGAGCAATGCGGTCCGGAGACTTCGAGAAGGGCATTAAGGTGAGAATGGCGCGCGCAACCTTCGCCCGCGACACGGGCTAGCTGCGCCTCGGCAACGCTGACCGGCTTTCGGTCGACCGAGCGATTGATCGCCATTCCTATCCCTTCGTTCGTATTCGCCTGTGGCGAAGCGTTATCGGGACGGTCCTAACGTAAGGGCGTAAAGACGAGGTTTATGGTCCGGTAAGCTTTCGGAGATGGAGTTTAATCTTCGTCCCGACGCGGGACGAATTTCCGTCAATCATCCCTGTAAGCGACCTCTAGATTGCCCCAGCGGCGGCCTTTGATCCACAGCGGAACATAAATGTTCTTCACCGGGATCCACTTGTCACCCAGCTCCATCCGATAGGTGGCGAGGGTGGCGGGCCTTTCGCTCGCCAGCGCCATTCGCGTCTGGTCGTCGATCATGATCCGCTTGTTGCGGCAGTGGGCGTCGTTCCAAACCGGATCAGGACCCTGGGGATGGCTGCGCTCGGTCAAATGGGTCGGCAGATAGCCGTTCATGTCACCGATCGCTGTGCCGATGATGCGATTATCGGTGGACTTGGTGCGGTCAAGGACAGGACGGACGTGCTTATCGGCCGCCTCATTGAAGCGAACGGTGTACTGAACGGGGTTAGATCCTTCGACGATCTGATAGTCGCGGTCGAATACGTCGTCGATCGTCATGTCCCCCTCGTCGATCGCCCGCTCAACAGCGGCCTGAACCTGACGGCATGCTTCCTGGGCCTTCAGAATGAAAGGCGTGTCGTCGATCTCGGCCCCGGAATTGGCCAGCGTGTCGAGCATGGTGTTCGACAGCATTTCAAGGTGAGCAAGACGCTTTTGAGCGGTGAGCAGTTCGCTTCCGTTGTCGCGCGCATCCCCGGCAAAGTCCGTTAGACCCGCCTTCACGCGGTCGACGCTCGTCTGGATCATGCTCGTAGAATGGGCGATGCCCTCCGTCTGGCGGTCAACCATTCCAACGATCTCGCTGACTTCTCGAACGGTCTCGCTGATCGTCCCAAAGCCTCCTTGAGCGGCCCGGCTGCGTTCAACGCCGGTCTTTATCTCGGCGGTGACCGCACTTGCTTCGCGGGTGAGTTCGCCGATCGTTGAAGCAATCTGACTGGTTGCGGCCCGGGTGTCGTGAGCAAGCTTCTTCACTTCCGCGGCGACCACAGCGAAGCTGCGGCCAGCGTCCCCAGCACGGGCAGCCTCGATCGTGGCGTTGAGCGCCAGCATGTTGGTCTTCCGAGCGATGGTCTCGATGGTCGAGGAAACGGTCTGCACCTGGTTCATCGCGGAGGCGAAGCCAGCCATGCGTTCACCAAGCTGGACCACCAGTTCGGTGAGCCCTTTAAAGCCGTCGATCGTCCCCTCGATTGCTTCCCGGCCCGCCTCGAGCTTTGCCTTGGCCTGCTCGGAGAGGAGCCGAGCCTCGTCAGTCGAATCCGACACGCGGGCCTGGTCGCCCATTAGCCGGGTCGTCACCTCTTCAAGTTGATCGAGCGTCTTGAGATGCTCACCGATGCGATCGGCAACGCCCTTCACGTAACCGGCGACGTCGCTGCACTCCATCGACAGTGACCCGCAATCACGCGCGACCGCACGGATTGCATTCTCCGTGACTTCCTCAATCCCCTGAGTGGCCATCGAAGCCCCGCTCCCGAACTCAATTCATGAGCGGGAATACGGGGAACGTCCTACTTCTTCGTTAACCACGCTTCGGCGAGCGCTCAGTAAAGCAGAATCGGCTGCCTTTGCTCTTGCCAGTCACGCTCATCGCGGATGGTCAGAGTGTCGAGATCAGCCGGTGACGCTCCAACGTCATCGACCCACCGGCGCAGCAGCTCGGAGCCGTTGATCACATCGATGGCGAGCCTGTCGAAGACATATTCGTACGGGAAGTCGCGCCAGAGCGGATAGTCCGGATAGAGGTTGCGGATCGCCTTGAATGCCAGTGCCTGCAGCCGCCAGGGCTTGAACGCTTCGTGATCGTAGAACGGCCCTTCTGCGTGGATGAACACGCCGCGGCAGAGCTCGCCCACATGCTTGTGGAAGGTTGGCTGGAAATAGATGTCGCGAAGCTTGCAGCCCGAGAGCCATTCCGGCGCGATCCGCTCCATTTCCGCCATGAGCTTGCGCGGGTCGAGATCGGACGCGCCGAACAGTTCGAGCGCACGCGTTGTGCCCCTGCCCTCGCTCAATGTCGTGCCCTCCAGCATCACAGTGCCGGCATAGGCGCGAGCCATGTTGAGGTTGGCGGCATTGGGGCTCGGATTGATCCAGACGCGCTCGGGTGGCCAGCCGAAGCCTGGCGCTTGGTCCGGCTTCCAGCCTTCCATCTCGATCACGTGATAATCGACGTCGAGCTTGAAATGTTCGATGAACCATTTGCCGAGCTCTCCGAGGGTCAAGCCGTGACGCATCGGAATTGCTCCGGCGCCAACGAAGCTTTCCCAACCCGGACGGAGAGTGAGACCTTCGACCGGTCGCCCCGCTGGATTGGGCCGGTCGAGAACCCATACACTCTTGCCATGCTCGCCCGCCGCTTCGAGCACGTACAGAAGCGTCGTGACGTAGGTATAGATGCGGCAGCCGAGATCCTGCAGGTCGATCAGGATCGTGTCGAACGTCCCCATCGCCTGACCCGTCGGTCGGCGAACCTCTCCGTAGAGGCTGAATACCGGCACGCCGTAGGTCGGGTCGGTGAAGTCGGGCGACTCCATCATATTATCCTGGAGGTCTCCGCGGACGCCATGCTGCGGCCCGAAGACTGCCGACACGTTCAACTCCGTCCCGAATAGAGCGTCGAGGCTGTGCGCGAGGTCCTTCGTGACCGAAGCGGGATGGCCGAGCAATGCGACGCGCTTGCCCTCGAGCGGGCGGCGGAGTTCCGGGTCAGCAAGAAGCCGGTCGATACCGAAGAGGATCATTGGGGGCTGATTAAGGGAGCCGAGCGGCGAAGCAACCGGGATCGTGGAAATCCGGTTTTTCGGCCGGGTGCGCGAGCGCCCAATAGGACTTGGTCCCGTCCTTCTCTTCGAGCACTGCGGATAGTCCAAGCTCCCAATTGGTATCGGCGGGAACGGCAATCGTCGCGCCCAGGGCCCACCAGGTGAGATTGTCCTCCATGCGGATGTAGGGAGGCTGATCCACCTCGGCCGGCGCCATATTCTCGCGATAGGCGGAGAAATCGTAGGATGCCCATTGGCCTGAAGGGGCGAAATTCCACTCGCGATAACCCTCTTCGCCCAGCGGCCGCAGGAAGGCTTCGAAGCAGGTGGTCTGCCACAGCTGATCCGCACGCGCAGGTTCAGCGGTCTCGGGGATGACGAAGCGGGCGGCGGGTGCGCCAATGCCGAACCAGATATTCGTCGTCGCGACCGCCGCGAGCGAGGCAGCATGATCAACCGTCGCCCACACCTTGAACTCGGGCTTAGCGGGCGGCGCCGACGGATGCGACACGAGATTCAATTGCATCGGCGCGGTGTAGCAGCGCGGCGGTCATGACGCTAAGCGGCATTCATGACAGAGTACCGCTCTTCTCTTCTCAGGCTGCTCGATGAGCGCGGCTACATTCACCAGGTGACCGATCCCGCCGCGCTCGACGGGCTGGCCGCGAAGGAAACGATCAGCGCTTACATCGGCTTCGACGCGACCGCGCCGAGCCTGCATGTCGGTAGCCTCGTCCAGATCATGTTGCTGCGTCGGCTGCAACAAGCGGGGCACAGGCCGATCGTGCTGATGGGCGGCGGAACGACGAAGGTCGGCGATCCTTCGGGCAAGGACGAGGGCCGAAGGCTGCTGACCGCCGAGGAGATCGACGCGAACATTGCCGGCATCCGACGGGTGTTCGAGCGCTTCCTCACTCTCGGCGACGGTCCATCCGACGCAATCATGGTCAACAACGCGGATTGGCTCGATACGCTCGAATACATCCCGTTCCTCCGCGAGGTAGGGAAGCACTTCACCATCAACCGGATGCTCACGTTCGACAGCGTCAGGCTGCGCCTCGACCGGGAGCAACCGCTGACGTTCCTCGAATTCAATTACATGATCCTCCAGGCATACGACTTCCTGGAGCTGGCGCGTCGCGTTGCTTGCCGCGCGCAGTTCGGCGGATCGGACCAGTGGGGAAATATTGTCAACGGTATCGAGCTCGGGCGCCGCATCGACGGAACCGAGCTGTTTGGCGTGACCACTCCGCTGATCACCACCGCCGACGGCTCGAAGATGGGAAAGACGGCGCAGGGCGCAGTCTGGCTCGATGAGCAACTGCTCAGCCCCTACGACTACTGGCAGTTCTGGCGGAACACTCAGGACGCCGACGTCGGTCGCTTCTTGCGGCTGTTCACTGACCTGCCGCTGGACGAGATAGCTGGGTTGGAGAGCCTGCCGGGTGCCGAGGTCAACCAGGCCAAGATCGTGCTGGCGACGGAAGCGACGACGATGCTCCACGGACGCGATGCGGCGCTCGCGGCGGAGCATACGGCGCACCAGACGTTCGAAGCCGGTGGCGCCGGACAGGATCTGCCGACGCTATCAGTCGGAGATGGAATGAACATCACCCATGCGCTGACAGCGCTCGGCTTCACTCCGTCGAACAAGGAAGCCAAGCGGAAGATCGCCGAGGGTGCGGTGCGGCTGAACGACGAGGCGGTGAGCGATCCGGGCCTGATGGTGACCGCCGCCGACGAGCCGGTGAAACTCAGTCTCGGCAAGAAGCGGCATGGTCTGCTGGTGAAGTAATATGGGCTATCAAGCGCAGTTCGCGGAGGGATCACTGGTTCGGATTGCTGGCCGTGCTGATCTCGAGGAATTTCAGCGAACTTGGCGATATCACAACAAGATCACCGACCAACAAATTGATTATGCCGGAACTTCTGCGCGGGTAAAGTGGGTCGGCTTCTATCATGGCGGAGACGTGCTGTATCAGCTCGAGGATGTGCCCGGCGTCTGGCACGAGAGATGCCTTGCGGCAGTTACCCACTCCTGATCAGCCCCACGGCTTGATCGCGTTCGAACAGGTAGAGGCAAATCCGCGCCGCTTGCCCACGCGGGCCCGAGAGGCCGCCATCGCGGTCGAGCAGCAACTGCGCGTCGCTTTGCGCAATTGGGGCAAGGTTCTCGACGTCCTCGACGGTCGCGACTTTGAACGCTTCCTCGCCCGACTGGCGAGTGCCAAGGATCTCGCCCGGTCCGCGTAGCCGCAAGTCCTCCTCGGCGATGCGGAACCCGTCGCTCGTCTCTCGCATCAGCGAGAGCCGTGCACGACCTACGTCCGTGAGGTTCTGGTGACGGATGAGCAGGCAAGTGCTCTTGCCCGAACCGCGACCGACCCTGCCGCGCAGCTGGTGAAGCTGGGCCAGGCCGAAGCGCTCCGCGCCTTCGACGATCATCAGCGTTGCGTTCGGCACGTCGACTCCGACCTCGATCACAGTCGTCGCGACGAGGACTGCAAGCTCCCCCGACGCAAATCGGGCCATGACCGCGTCCT
>JBEDUM010000028.1:0-6769 GCA_040414585.1 Sphingomicrobium sp.
ATCAGCTTCGCGGTCATCTGCGCAGCCCCGAGAGCCTGGACGACACGGAAGTGCCGGTCGAGGATCACGGGGCGAGGACACGGGCGGCTATCCTTCTCGACCTGCTCCTTAGCGAGGCCAATCCTGCGCAGGCGCAGGTCATCAGGCTGGTCAAGCTGCGTGGAGCGAGTGTCGAGGAAGCATCGCGAATTTCCGGTCAGTCGCCCTCACTGGTGAAGGTCAACATCCACCGCGGACTGAAACGGATTGGACGAGCGCTGGACTCACCGGAAGACTGAACGACCGGAAGCCGTTCCGTCAGAAGGCGTACGAACGAACCAGGGCTCTAAGTCCAACCGATCAACTTCCCGACACTCCAGGGGGCACCGAGCGGCGGCGCTCACCCCCCCGGCCCGCACCACAGCTTCGAGATGATGGACGAGCTGGTCGCAGCGCTGGTCGAGATCTTCGCGAGATTCTGATGGCAAGCGCTCCCCCCGATCCCCTTTAGTGCGTGCGTCGTACGGCTGTCGCAACCATGGCTCTGGGACCGCTCTTGGTTGCCGTAGCACTCATCAAGTTCGTCGGACCTTCGTCCGAACCCACGAATGCACAATTTGCCGACAGCGATGCAGCAAGCGTCGGCATCGTGGAGAATGGCGCAGCGGCGATTGTTCCGGAGAACACAGACGATCGGCATGCGAGAGTTTAAATCTGGATCATGCCCCGCTTGATCGCAGCGGTGACTGCGTGTGTGCGGTCCGCAACATCGAGCTTCGAAAAGATGCTCTTCATGTGAGCTTTCACGGTCTCTTCCGAAATCGACAATTCCCAGGCGATCTCTTTGTTGGCTTTGCCAGTGGCAACGAGCACCAGGATGGACAATTCGCGCTGGGTTAAGGGATTGTCGGCAGCGTGCAGGGCGATTTGCTGCGCAATCTCCGGAGGTACATGCCGGCGCCCAGCGTGAACGGCGCGGATTGTCTCAAGGAGCTCGCGTCTCAACGAGCTCTTGAGAAGGAGCGCTGCGGCGCCTGCCTTGAGAGCCCGGACAGCCTGGGCATCGCCTTCATAGGTCGTAAGGACAATGATCCGCACCTTCGGGTATTCCGCCCGAATAATCTCGATCGCCTCGATCCCGTCGACTTCCGGCATCTGCAAGTCCATCAATATCAGATCGGGCCTGAGTGCGCAGTTCTGCTCAACGGCTTCGCGGCCATTCTCAGCCGTGCCCACGAGCTGAATATCAGGCTGCGCTTCAAGAATCGCGGCGATGCCCTCCCGCAAGATCGGATGATCGTCGACTGCCAGGACCCTGATCGGCCGTTGGCTGCTCGCCGTCATTGATCAGGCCCGGGAGAAGGCAGGCAGGCGCAGCCTGCGCGTTTGCCGCTCATCCGCGTAGGCTGAGGAGCCCGGGATCGTGAGCATGACCTGGCAACCGGCGCCCTCTCGACTTGATATAGCGAGCGTGGCGCCAATCCGCTGTGCCCGTTCGCGCATGCCGATCATACCATAATGGCCGGCACGTTCGCCGGCGGTAGCTACTTCGTCGTTGAGACCCTTGCCGTCGTCGTTCACCGTCAGGGTGAGTTCCTTGCGCATATAGACGATGGCGACGTCGATGCTTCGCGCGTTCGCGTGGAGGAATGCATTGCGAATTGCTTCCTCCCCGATGCGGCTGGCTTCATCACAAGCGAGCGCATGGAGCGGTCTCACCATTCCCTCAATTGTAAGGTTGAACTCGGTTTTCCGATCAGCGAAGTCCTCGGCAACGCAGAGGAGTCGGACTGCGAGGTCCCCGTCCTCGTCGGTCGTTCTGAGATCGCGCACCCGGTCCCGCCCCTCGATCAGCACGGATTCGGCACGATCCAGGGCGGATTCGAGCATCGGCTTCTCAGGCTGGTGATCGGGCAGACGATCAGCAATCGACTGAAAACGCAGCACCAGGCCCTGGACGCCCTGAAGCAATGTGTCGTGAAGTTCGCGGGCGATCCGTTCGCGCTCTGCGATTTGGGTTTCGAGCCTCGATTGCACCTGCGCTTTCACGAGCTTCACGCGCCACGAATAGGCCGCCCACAAAAGCAAGACCGCGACGAGCGCGACGACCAAATAGAAAGGCCAGGACTGGAAGAATGTCGGCGCGATGGAAAATGCGAGCGTCACGCCCGCTTTATTCCATACCCCATCGTTGTTCGCGGCAATCACGTGGAACTTGTAATTGCCGGGACCAAGGTTGGTGTAGAATGCTTGACGGCGTGAGCCTGGATCGACCCAGCCGTCATCCACCCCATCGAGCTTGTAACGGTATCGATTGCGTTCAGGCATCGCCAGGCTGAGCCCGGCATAATCAACTTCGATTTTCGACGTTCCCGCCGCCAAATGGAGGTCGACCGGAAAATCGTAGCGACGATTGTCGGCCGTTACAGAACGGATGACGACATTGGGTGACAATGGATTGTGATGAAGGTTCTTCGGATCGATCCAGACAAGGCCGTTGCCCGTCGTGAACCACACGCGACCGTCCGGGTCTGTCGCGACGCTGCTGCCGTAAACGGCACCATATGGAGCGCCAGGCAAACCGTCGCGAGAATCGAACAGCTCGAACTTCAGTGCTCGCGGATCGGAGCGTCTGATTGCTGTTTCGAGCGCGCTTGTGCCGACGCGCAGGATACCTGCCTGGGTAAAGATCCAACTGCTACCGTCATTGGTCTCCGAAATTCCGGTCACGCCGGATAGCGCGGGAACGACGTTCGAACGCAGTGCGTAGAACTTGCCGCGCTCGATCCTGCCAATCCCGGATTCTCCGCCAATGGTTAGGCCATTGTCCTCGGCCCGAATGAACGTGACATCGCCAATGTTCAGCCGATTATTCGAGAAATCATCAACCTTCTGTCCGGCAACATGGAACAAGGAGCCACCGGAATATCGCACCCACATGCTTCCATCACTGTCGGGGATCAGGATCGCTGTAGCGCCGATTCTCGAGCGAACCCTGACCGGCTCCCAGCCTCCATTCCGTTGGCGGAACACGCCGTGGCCATAAGCAGAGATCCAGATCGCTCCTTGCTTGTCGTGAACGGCGGAGAGGACGGAAGAGCCGTCAACCCCGGTGGGAAGCGCGACCGGCGGACCAATCCCGTTGCCTTTCAGCTGCTGCATGCCCTGCTGGGTCACGAGCCAAAGGCTATTAGTCCGGCCGTCGACGTCCATTCCGCGCAAGCGCCCTACGTTGCGGGCAAATATCTCGGGCGATCCCCCCTGTACGATCCGATAGATGGATTCGGTGCCGTCGGTCGCTCTGGTCTCAGTTCCCGACCAGCCGGTGTAGGCGTAGAGGGCGTTGCTGGTCGATTGAACGAACCTCGCGCGAAAGCCCACGGGTATCTGCTTCTCGGTAACCACGTTCGCATTGCGGAAGCGGTCGAGACCGAGACCGGTCCCGGCCCAGATATTGCCTTCTCGGCCCTCGAACAGCGTATGCACAAGGTCTGACGATAGTCCGTCCCTTGCGTTGAACGTGTCCGCGCGATGGCGATCATTGTCGGCGTTCGGCCGAGGAGGGAGCGGTCGGGCTCGGATAAGTCCGCCACGGCTGAAATCCGCGCTCCACAAGGTTCCGTCACGGTCGACAAGGATAGATCCTCTTAGCGAGTCGGGCGGTCCGATCGCATGCTTATCCCGGCGAACAATCAGCGTCTCAACGTCGCCTCGACGCGGCACACCCGACCGAAGCTGTTTAAGGGACGGCAACGCATAGAGGACTCCTGCATTCAGATCCGTCGTCCACAGCCGGCCGTCCGTCGTTGTGGTGAATCCTTCTGCGCCTCCTTGATAGCCGCGCGCCTGGACGAAATGGGACGATCCAGGCTCTAGGTAGAAAAGTCCGTTCAGATTCTTCGACCAGACGACACCGTCTCTTGCCACTCCAAATGCCCAGACTCCGCCGCGCCCCTCGCCAAAGGACGTCCCCCAATTGCTCTCGACCCTTCGCCAGACTTTCCCGTCGAATCTAAGAATATAGTCAGGTGTTGAGGCCCAAACCGTCTTGTCTGGGCCGATGACGAAGTTGTGGACGGAGGTCGAGGAAGGAAGATTTAAAGAATAATTCTTCACGACTCCGTTCTGGAGGAAGGAAATGACGCCGACGGGGCGCTCGTATCCAATCCACAGCCCGCCAGAGGCCGTTGCGGCAAGGGCGTGGATGCTGGGACTCGGCAGTTTGTCTGCTGCGACCCTTTCGACGCGAACCCCGTCAAATCGATAAAGGCCGTTGACCGATCCCAACCACAAATAGCCGTCGGGAGTCTGGGTAATAGTCCAGATGTTGGCGGGCATCCCATCTTTTATGTCCCAGGCTGTGTGATGAAGTTGCGCGATGCTTCGCGTGGGATCGAGCGCCGAAACAGCCGTCGGCAGCAACAGACCAAGAAGGCAGGCAAGGGCTTGCGTTATCCGCGACAGGACCGCGCGGTCGCTTAGTGGCGGAACATGCCGTCGCGAAAGTCCGAGGTTCACAAGACGCAGTCCGAGCAGTGGCTCCCGTCAATCGGGAATTTCCCGTATATGCCTGCGGCCGGATCAGGTGAAGCACTCCATCGAAGCTCGGTTGCGCGACAGAATCGGGATCTGACCAATCTTCCGTGTTTGGCCGACGGGCAAGATGCGGGAGTTAGTGACGTGGCTTGAGGGATGATGGCCCGTTGGGGTTTATTGACCTACTCTCGCTGATGGCAGCCGCGCCTGCGGGCGTTACTTCGCCAGTTCCATCAACGCCGCTTCCGGCGCTGAATTCTGCGCCCCGATCCTCGAACCCGTCGGACGCTGCATCGAACCACCGCCGGGAAACGCCAAACGATGAAATCATTGTGACGGCCAGCAAGCGACCGGAGAATATACAGGCCTTGCCATCCTCCGTCCTCGCACTTTCGGCGAAAGTGCTCGAGCGCAGCCAGGTGCGGGATTTCGACGATCTGGTTCGAGTCGCGCCGTCGCTCACAATCTCCAAGACGACACAGCCCGCTAACAACAGCATCAATATTCGCGGCGTTGGCACCTACGCATTTTCGATCGCGACCAGGCCGAGCGTCACCGTCATCGTGGACGACGTTCCGCAGGCTTTTCAGGCGCAGGCGTTCAAAGCGCTCACCGACGTCGAAATGGTCGAGGTGCTGAGGGGCCCCCAAAGCACCTTGTTCGGAACCTCCGCTACCGCTGGTGCAATTCTCATCAGGACTGCCGAGCCGACAGCAACATTTTCTGCCGGGGGTCGGATCATGGTGACCGACGATCATGAGCACCGGTTCAACGGATATGTTTCCGGTCCCGTCAGCAACACGGTGAAATTTCGCCTGACGGTCGGTGCCGACGACTATAGGGGCGGCTTGCACAACATCTTCAACGATCATTGGGTGCTCGGTCACAAAGACGTCGACGTCCGTGCAAAGATTCGCTGGGACCCCACGCCGGATTGGACAATCACGCTCACACCCTATTGGGATAGAACGAAATCCTCCTGCTGCACCTGGGCCTATGCATCGGTCAGCCCGGGGGTGACCTTCGGCAGGTTCGGCGGATTTGTCGCGCCGCAAAGTGCAATCCTTGATGGGATCGTTCCGAGCCCGGACAATCGCCGGATTTCCGCCGACATCGACCCCCGCGGCGATGCGACCGATTATCTGGCCAGCCTCAAAGCGGAGCGAAGATTTGGCAACTACACGCTGACCTCGATCTCTGCATACGACCACTACACGCTGCGCGATCTGCAGGACACCGATGGAACCGCGTTCAACTGGGGACCGGGCGGAGCCAATGTTAAGGGCGCGGTTGCCGGCGGTTCTGCGAACGGCGGTTTTTTCAAGGTGCGCTCATTTGTCCAGGAGCTAAAGCTGATTTCTCCAAGTGGCGACCGATTTCGGTACGTGATCGGACTCTACTACAGTCACACGTTGTCGGATCGCTCGTTCGTGCGCGGCTCGAACAGCCTGGAACCGGACGGCACGCTGTCGACAGTCCCTCCGACGACAACAGCATTTGCCAGCTATTTCGCCCACGCTTCCGACGCGAATTTCGCTGCCTACGCCCAGTCCACGTTTGACGTGACGCCCCGGTTCGGAATCGTAACCGGGATCCGTCTTAACCGCGACAAGATCAGCTACCGGCTAATTGACCGGGTCAACAATGTGGAATTTGGCGTACCCGATTGTTCGACCAGCACGCCGAGCGGGCTCAGAGCATCCACCTGCGATACGCTTGACTCGGTGTCGGGGCGGGCCGCGATAACCTACAGGATCACGCCAGAAATCATGCTCTTTGGCGGTTACGATCATGGCTACAAAGGCGCAGCATATGATCTAACAAGCACGTACACAACGCGCACGCCGGTTACCGCGCCTGGACCGGACCACGGCTTTCCAGTAGCAGACGCTGTTGCCGCAAAGCAGCCCATCGCGCCCGAAACCGTCGACGCGCTCCAGCTTGGGTTCAAGAGCACGCTGTTTGACCGGCTCGTCTGGAACGTCACATTGTTCGACGAGGTGTTTCATCATTTTCAGGCGCAGAGTCGCGACGATCTCACGCGGCAGAATATTCTCAACAGTATTCGCCGAGTCACCTCCCGAGGCGTCGAGATGGAGTTGACCGCGAACCTCGGTCCCAACTTAAAGTTCGATGGATACGGTGCCTACACGGATACCAAAATCAACGACTTCCCCAATGCGTCTTGTTATCCCAGTCAAACGGTGGCTTTGGGCTGCATCGGCGGAAAGCAAGACCTCTCTGGCAAACCGCT
>JBEDUM010000029.1:0-4293 GCA_040414585.1 Sphingomicrobium sp.
GGCTCTTGAACCCGCGCGTGCCGCGCCCGTTCTGGACGGTGTAGACCTGCGCTTTCGACCAGTCCTGCACGAAGCCGCGGCAGAAGATGCCGCCGTGGTGCGCCATGTCGCGGTAGAAATCGGCGGCGCCTTCCCACGTGCAGATCGCGGCCAGATGCTTGGGCTGCAGCGCCGCCGCCTGCCACTGGTTCTCGGCGTAGTAAGAGATGCCGTTGAGCCCGACCTTGCCGTTCGACCAGGGCTGCACGCCGGCCCAGTCGACGCACTGCGCCAGGTCCTGCGCCTCGCGCAATGACCAGATGTCGATGACGCCGGGCGACCGGCCGGCGCCGCGGCTGTCCACGCGAATGCAGACGTAGCCGTCGGGCACCCATTTCTCCGGATCGACCACTTCCCAACACTGATACTTGTTGGTCGAGCCGGTCGGCACGTCCGGATGATCCGCGCACATGCGCCGCCACTGATCGGTGTAGAGGTCCTCGAAGTGCAGCCACTTGCCGTACGGCCCATAGGTCATGATCACCGGATACTTGCCGTCGCCGGGCGGCCGATAGATGTCGCAGCGCAGGACGAGCCCGTCATCCATCGTGATCGGCATGTCCCAATCGATTTGCATGCCATCGCGGACTTCACTTCTTTCCCGGTAATCCATGCATCCCTCGAGGTTCGTTTCTAACCGGCTAGTGTCCCGATTCCGAAGTTCGCATCATTTGTGCGGCACCCGCATTTGCGAGCTTCGGAATCGAAGGATACTAAAGCGGGTCCTGACGGATCTGATCCAGAATAGCGCCGCGCGCTCGGTCACCCTCTCCCCTTGCGGGAGAGGGTGGCGAGTGCGCCGAAGCGCAGCGACGCGCACGAGCCGGGTGAGGGGGCACTTCATTAGTACACATGTCGGTTCACCCCTCACCCGCCCTCGCTTCGCTCGGGCACCCTCTCCCGCAGAGGGTATCCGTGTTTGCGGCTCGCACTGACCCCCTTTCGCTGGGACCTCTTTAGCAACTCTATGATTCCAGTGCCCCCTTTTGAACCCGAAGTTCGCGGTCCAACTCGCCGCACGATGTTCGCGAACTTCGGGTTCGGGGTACTGATTGTCGTTATGACGGCGCCAATCGCCGTCCATCGGCATCGAACAGGCAAAGCCGGCGCGGGTCCAAGGAGAGCGCCAAGCGCGCGCCGACCTTCACGTCGGCCATGTCGAGGCCTTCGCTGACCGCGATGAATGCCCGTTCGGTTCCGGCGTCGAAGTAAAGGAGCGTGTCGCGGCCGAGCGGCTCGACCAGCCGCACCGGAAGCTCGATGTCGCCACTGCCGCCGCGGGCGACGCCGACGTGTTCCGGCCGGATGCCGAGCGTGGCCGCCCCCGACCGCGCCGACGTGAAGCCGTCCGGCAAAGCAAGCTCGAAGCCCGCGCCGCGAAATCGCCCGGCCCCGTTCGTTCGCACGATCTCGCCGGCGAGCAGGTTCATCGACGGCGAGCCGAAAAAGTCGGCGACAAAATAGTTGGCCGGATCGGAATAGATTTGCATCGGCGTGCCGACCTGCACGATCTCGCCGGCGCGCATGACGACGATGCGGTCGGCGAGCGTCATGGCTTCTTCCTGGTCGTGGGTGACGTAGATGAAGGTGCGCTTGAGCGTCTGGTGCAATCGGTCGCATTCGGCGCGGAGTTCACGCCGTAGCTTAGCGTCGAGGCTCGACAGCGGCTCATCGAGGAGAAAGGTCGAGGGCTGCGTGACCAAGGTGCGCGCCAGTGCCACGCGCTGCGCCTCGCCGCCCGAGCATTGGCTCGGCATTTTGTCGAGCAGATGCGAGATGTGCACCATCTCGGCGACCTCGTGCACGCGCCGCGCCCGCTCCGGCGCCGGCATGCCTTTCATGCGCAGCCCGAACTCGATGTTCTGCATGACGCTCTTGTGCGGAAAAAGCGCGTGCGTCTGGAACACCATGCCGAGGCCGCGGTCGCGCGGCTCGAGGTCGTTGACCACGCGTCCGTCGATGCGGATCTCGCCCGCGCTCGCGTCGGTGAAGCCGGCGATCATTCGCAAGGTCGTGGTCTTGCCGCAGCCGGACGGCCCGACCAGCACGACGAACTCGCCGTCCTCGATGGTCAGGCTGAGGTTGCGCACCGCGACCACGCTGCCGAACGCCTTGCTCAGGCCGACGAGCTCGATGCGCGCCACGGCTATCTCCGTACCATGCCGAAGCTGAAGCCGCGCGCGAGGTGCTTGCGGATGATCAGGCCGACGATCATCAGCGGAATGGTGATGCCCACCGCGAGCGCTGCCTGGCGCCCGTACACGCGGCCCTCGGTCGTGCCCTGGTATTTCGACAGCTCGATCGGCAGCGTGGTGACCTGGGTCTTGGTGATGATCAGCGCCAGCAGGTACTCGCTCCAGGTCAGAATGAGGATGAACAGGAAGGTGGCGACCAGGCCGGAGCGGATCAGCGGCAGCACGATCTCGAAGATGGTGCGCCAGCGCGAGGCACCGAGAATTTCCGCGGCCTGCTCGATCTCGCGCGGCACTTCATCGATGAAACTCTTGGTCATCCATACCGCGTAAGGCAGCGTCGTGAGAAAGTAGATGAGGATCAGCCCGGTCATCGAATCGAGCAGGCCGAGGGCGGAGTAGTAGAGCGAGAGCGGCGCGACGATGACGATGGGCGGGATCATGCGCAGCATCAGCAGCTGGAACATGCGCGTCTCGGACAGGATGCGATAGCGCGAGACGCCATAGGCCATTACCGATCCGAACAAGACCGACAAGAGCGTCGCGGTGCCGGCGATGATGGTCGAGTTCATCAGCGAGATCAGCGGCTTTTGCGAGGAGATCGCGTATTGCGTGGCGGCATACTCTTCGGCGCCGAACCAGACGTTGAGGTAGTTCGACAAGGTCGGCGGATGCGGGAAATAGTACGGCGGCCAGGCGAACCACTGCGTGTCCGGCTTGAACGAGGTCGAGATCATCCAGAAGATCGGGAAGAACGCGATGATGGCCCAGCCCGTGAGCAGGACGTAACGCACGATCGCGCTCAGTTGTTGCCGCCGGGATTTCCGCATCAGCCGGCCGCCTTCTGCCTGGCGTACATCGCGTCGAGCGACTGCTTTTCCCGCCGCAGCAGCCGGATCGCGAACAGAACGATGACGATCATCAGCAGCATGACGAGATAGGACATCACGGCGCCCTTGGAGATCTCGAAATACTGCCACGTGGTAAGGAAGATGTAGACCGGAAGCGTCTCGGTCGCGCTTCCCGGTCCGCCCTGGAGCAACGCCCAGGTTTTGGGGAATTCCGCCATCGCTTCGAGAAAGCGCAGGACCAGGGCGAGGAAGATCACGGGGCGCAGCAGCGGAAGCTCGACTTCCCAGAAGATGCGCCATCTGGACGCGCCCAGGATCTCGGCAGCTTCGATCGGCTCCGTTGGAATAGCGGCAAGCCCGGCCAGCAAGATGATGAACGAGAACGGCGCCCAGTTCCAGATCTCCAGCAGCATCACCGTCGGCAGCGCGATGTTGGGGTCGGTGAGCCACATCGGTTTGAAATCGATCCCGCTGATGCGGCTGATGAGATCGTTGATCGGCCCGCTTTGGTAGAGCAGCATCTCCGCGGTGTAGGCGACGACCACCGGCACCGTCAGCATCGGCAGAATGAAGATAGTGTAGTAGACGGCATGGCCGCGAAACGGCGTGCGCATCAGATACGCGAGCGCGAAGCCCACCACGAAGCAGCCGAGCGTGGAACCGGTGGCGAAAGCGAGCGAGCGCACGATCGCCCAACCGAAGCGCGGATCGGTCAGCACCTCGCGGAACAGGTCGAGCCCGACATATTCCGCGTCCCACCAGCTGCCGAGATAGACCGTCCACTGGTGAAACGAAAAATAGAGCTGCAGGAACAGCACCGGCATCAGCACGAAGGCGAGCAGCAGGATCAGCGGCGCCAGGATCGACCAGCGGAAGCGCCGGATCGCGCGCTGGCGCGAGCGCTCGCGCGACGACGGCTGCAACGGGAGTGAAGCGGCCGGAACGGCGGCCACGCTCATGGACAAGGTCCGTGGATGGGCCGGACGGGCGCCGCTAGTAAAAGCCGGTCCTGACCAATTGGATGCAGAACAGCGCCACGGGCTCCGTCACCCTCTCCCCTTGCGGGAGAGGGTGGCGAGTGCGCCGAAGCGCAGCGCGGCGCACGAGCCGGGTGAGGGGGCATTTCATTGGCACACATGTCGGTTCACCCCTCACCCGCCCTCGCTTCGCTCGGGCACCCTCTCCCGCAAGGGGAGAGGGTAACGGAGTTT
>JBEDUM010000030.1:0-41796 GCA_040414585.1 Sphingomicrobium sp.
GCGCACTGGTCGGGCCAGCCGGTCGAGCGCATGGCGCTCGACTTGCGGAAGGCGGATGACCAAGTCCGCGCGCTGGTTCCGTCGATCGCTCGTGTCGTTCCGGTCGGGCAGGCATTCAATTGCGCGATCGCCGGCGGGATCGCCGATCCGAATCCGTATGATGGCGTGACGCCGGGCCAGATCGATTTATGGGCTGGTGATCATTACCACGCGTCCAACGAAGGCTATTATCTCGAGGCGCTGACGATCTTCGCGGCGGTCACCCAAAGCGATCCTCGAAAGCTCGGGGAATCAGAGGGCGCGGCTCGCGATCTCGGCATACGGCCATCAATCGCGACCAAGCTGCAGGCGATCGCGTTCCACTTTGCGGCAACAGGTCGCTGCGACGAACATCCAAACGCACGCTAACATTCAATCATCGGACCATTTTACAGCTCACGAATCCGAGCCTGAGCAAGAGCGCGGATAGGTGACTTCGTCGCCGATGATCTTCGCCCCTGGCGTAAGGTGCGCGGGCTCAATTCGGTCGCTGCCCATCAAATGAAACACGGTGCGGCCGCGGGCCAGCAGGTAGTCAGCGATGATGCGGCGGTGGCAGCGCCACCAGACCGCTTCAGCGCACATGATAGCGCACCGTCGCTTCGCGCTGATCTGTTGCAGGTCATCGAGCGCCGCAGCGAATTCGGGCGACAGTGCGTAGTCCGCGTAATTATGGAAGCTCTGATTCTCCCAGAAGGCGTTGACCGTTGACGGCACGCTTGGGGAGCGGGCGCGAAGCCCGCCGAGGTTCGCCGCTGGCATGTACGCTATCTGAAATCCGGCGAGCTCCGTTCCGAGCACGTCTTCGTTGTATTGCGGGTTGCGCCTGGAGCGCCGGACCGTGCGGACATCGACAACGAGCTCGACAGGGCCGTGCCGAAGCAGATCGACAAACTCCGGAATGGATCGGGTCGAATGACCCACGGTAAAGATCGGCGGTTTGCCGGACATGACCTATCAACTCTTGAGGCTGCGAGGTGTCCGTCTCAGCTATGCCCCCGCTAAAGTCGAATCCCAATCGTGGCGCCGATTCCGTAGCTGATGGCCATAGCAGCTATTCCGCCGACGACCGTGCGAAGCGCCGCGCTCGCTATCGATGCGCGGCCCAGAGTGGCCGAAACGGACCCAGTCGCCGCGAGGGCCACTACGACGGCGACTGCCGTGACTGCGACCTCAATGGAATGAGGCGATACGAAAAAGGCGATGAGAGGAACGAGGCCGCCGAGCGTGAAGGCGATCATCGACGAAATTCCTGCGTGCCAGGGGTTGGTCAGGGCCTCCGGATCGATTCCCAGCTCGAGCCTCGCATGCGCCGTCAGCGCGTCCTTCTCGGTTAGTTGCAGGGCAACCTGATGGGCAAGATCGTAGTCGATGCCTCTCGCGACGATTAATCCAGTCAACTGCTTCAGCCCATAGTCCGGGTTTGTGGCCAGCTGACGGCGTTCGATCTCAATCTCCGCCTTTTCGGAGTCCTTTTGCGAAGACACGGAGATGTATTCGCCGACAGCCATCGAGAGGGCTCCGGCTGCAACCGCGGCCACTCCCGCGATCAGGATGGTCCGGTCGTCGACGGCCGCGCCGGCGACCCCAAAGATCATCCCCGCAGTCGAGACGATGCCGTCATTGGCTCCGAGGACTCCGGCACGCAGCCAATTCAACCGCGAGGCGATCGAGGCACCCTGACCTTCGAACTCGGCCATTTGCTCGGGAGGCATCACGGGCTGCTCCTTTAGGCTTGCGCACATTGGCCAAACTCACGACACGCCTCGTTTGGCCCAGGCGATCGATCCGCCGGGCGAAAACCAACGACGCCATTCACCAGCCACATAGTTGAGCTAGGCGCCGTCCTTGCCTAGCGCGGAGCGATGAAGCCGAAGCTCCTCACCACCCTTGGCGACTATTCAAGACGCATGTTTCTCGGAGACGTCGTCGCGGGGATCACAGTGGCGCTTGTTGCGCTGCCGCTCAGCATTGCGATCGCGATCGCCTCGGGCGCCACGCCGAGGGCAGGCCTGGTGACCGCGATCATCGGCGGATTTCTCATCTCGCTGCTCGGGGGAAGCCGCGTTCAGATCGGCGGACCGACAGGCGCGTTCATCGTCGTCGTTGCCGGCGTCATCGAGCAATATGGCTTCGACGGCCTGCTGCTCGCGACCCTGCTCGCCGGGATCATCCTTATCGCCGGCGGGCTGGTTCGAGCCGGCCGCGTCATCGCGCTTGTGCCGGAGCCGGTTATCGAGGGGTTCACGGTCGGCATTGCGCTCATCATTGCGGTTAGCCAGCTCAAGGATTTGCTCGGGCTTTCGGCTGCCCACGTTCCCGCCGATCTCATCCACGGTCTGCCCGCTCTGTGGAGTGCCCGCGGAGGTGTGAGCTTCGCGGCGCTCGCCGTGGGCGTCCTGTCGATCGCCGGCATTGCAATGCTTCGCCACCGGTTCCCCTGGTTCCCGGGGTCGCTACTGGTGATCGCCGCGGCTTCAGCCGCGGTAGCCCGGCTGCAGCTTCCGGTGGACACAATCTATTCGCGCTTCGGAGCGCTTCCCGCCGGGCTGCCATGGCCTACGATCCCACACGTCAGCCTTGCCAGGATCAGCGAGCTGCTGCCCTCGGCATTCGTCATCGCCTTCCTTGCGGCCGTCGAATCTCTGCTCTCGGCGATCGTCGCGGACCGGATGATCGGCAGCCGGCATCGTTCGAGCGCGGAACTCCTGGCGCAGGGTGCGGCGAACATCGCGTCGCCCCTCTTTGGTGGCCTCCCGGCGACCGGGGCGATCGCAAGGACGGCCACCAACGTGCGCGCCGGGGGGCGCACTCCAGTTGCGGGCATCGTTCACGCGCTGACGATCCTTCTGATCACTTTGGTCGCGGCCTCGCTAGCCGGCTATCTGGCAATGCCGGCGCTCGCCGGGCTGCTCATCATCACGGCCTGGCTGATGAGCGAGCCAGCGCGGTGGTCCGAGCGCATGAAGCTACGCGCAGGCGATCGCGGCCTGTTCTTCGTTACGATGATCCTGACGGTCGTCAGCAGTCTGACCATAGCAATCGCCGTCGGGACTGGCGCAGGACTTGCTCTCCGGCTGCTGCGCCGGGATGTCGAGCCCGCGGAGTGGACACCAGCCGATCGCTCCAAGCTGTGACAGAATCAGGCTGGTTGCGGAGGCTGCGGATCGGCTTCGCGGGGGGATGACGTCTCGGCCACACAGGTCAGCCAGGACGGCTCCCTGACGAAATTGCGGTCCGGAAGCGCGGCTAGTGCGCTCAGGCGGTCGAGGTCGAGCAGCCTGATGGTCTTTCTTCCCTCCCGCGCGATGATCCCCTTGCGCCTGAGCCGTTGCATCGTTCGATTGACATGAATCGCCGTGAGTCCGGCACCCTGGGCGATATGCTCCTGCGACAGCGGCAATTCGATCAGCTGGTCCGCGCACTCGTCAAACAGCTTAAGGCGTCGGTAGACGTGGAGAAGCAGGGCACATACGCGCTGGACCGCCGTCGTCTGGCCGACCGCCGCGAGGTGGTCGATCAAGCGGACACGTTCCCACTGCGAGCTCACGAACAGGGTGAACGCAAGCCGTGGCGCGGATTCGAACAGCCGTCCCAGCCGGTCCAGCGGAATGACGTCGACCGTAACAGGCGTGACTGCCAGCAGCGTTTCGGCGGCGCTCGGGAGAGCGATGCTGGGAAGTCCTGCAATGTCGCCCGGGAGATGGATCTTGACCAGCTGCCGTCGGTTGAAGTCGACCTCGATGCTGCTTGTCACCCAGCCCTGACGGAGCAGATAGACTTCGGTCACCGGATCGCCCTGGTGGGTGATCACCTCTCGAAGGCTGAACTGGCGACTGCAAGTGGTTGCATTGGCCAAGGCTTCCAGCTCGGCAGCACTGAGGGTCACGAATTCGCAAAACCGGTGCAATGGAACAGGCTCCACGCATTGATCTCCGCAGATCCGAATGAGCAGCAGGATGTCGCGCTCTTCGACCCCCCTGTTCCGTGAACGGCTCGCGATGGAAACTAACCTGCGTCAGTATTGTCGGCAATCGGACACAATTATCCGTTGGATGTGCAATTCTGGGAGCCTGGCCGGGAGTTGGACCGGGCGATTCTCCGCTCGGTGCTCGAGAAGCTCTACCGTGCGAGGGAGGCGCTCGAACGGGCGTCCCAGGACTCGAGCTCCTGTGCGGGCGAGAGGGAAGCTGTCGAGGGCGCAAAGGCGGCGCTTTGCCGCGCGATCCGGATTGCCGAGGAGCAGATCGATTGAGCAAGCCCGATCTCCCCCGCTGCTCGGTCCACGGGTGCACGCGCGCGGCCGGAGTCATCATTAGGGGCGTGCTCTATTGCGGCGAACATGCTTCCCGGACGCTCTTCGCGCGCCAGCAGCCGCTGAAGCCGACGGAAGGGTGAGGCTGCGCGGCTCCTGCTGGATTGTCACCTGACCGTCGAGCGCCCGGAAGACAGGTGGGCGGCTCCAGACAGACCGGTCTTGATTAGCTCTGCGATCGGTCCGATATCTCAATTATGGCTGAGCATTCACAGTTCGAGCGGTCTCAGCTGCATCCGGGCAGCAGCACCGCACGACTCTAGCGCCCTGAGCGTCCCGCAGCTGATGCGGGCGGGGGCGCGCTTGGGGCTTCACTGAGCGGCGCATCGCCCAGACGATGCGCATTCCCTCAATTCCACTAGACAGCAATCGCAGACCGCGCGTGTGTGCGCCGCTGCGTCGCTCGTCAGGAGCACCAATCCTCGTGATTACCCAGAGATTTGCAGTCGAGTTCGAGCAGCGCACCGTCGGCATCGCCGTACGCGTCCCCGGCGGATTCATGTTCTACGCATCCGACCGCGACTTCGACGCGATGGACGGCCGCATCTTTCGCCGCGCCAGGACCATCGAGCGCGAGCTCGAGAAGGTTGCGCGGCGGCGCGAGCGAATCCGCTTCGATCCGTACGCCGGCCTGGCCTTCGCCTGAAGCATCGCTGCGGCTGATTCGGCAGGCATTCGCCGGGCGCCTCGAAATCTCACCCTCATTGTATTGAAAGGAACATCCAATGACCATTGTAGCTACGGGCGGAACCCGCCCGCCCATCCACCTCCTCGCGTCCGAGTCCGACCTCGTGGCCGGGCTTGCCATGCGCGCCGAGCACCATCAGCCGGTGATTGCCGCAATGCTGCTCGAGGAGATAGAGCGCGCCGAGCTTCATGGGCCCGAGTCCATGCCTTCGGGCTATGTGAGGCTGAACTCGCGCGTGACCTTCGTTGATGAGAAATCGCAGCAGATGCGCGAGGTTCAGTTAGTCTTGCCGGGCGAGGCGAACATCGCCGAAGGGCGAATCTCGATCCTGACGCCGATGGGGGCCGCGCTCTACGGGCTCGCGGCGGGCCATTCGATCGACTGGCCGGACCTCCAGGGCCATCAACGGCCGATCAGGATCGTTCGCGTCACCCACGGCGATGCGTGAGCGCGGCCGGTGCGAGATGACCATACTGCGCGGCCGTCAGGCGATGATCGTAACATTCCGGCGAAGGGTGCTTCGAATGATTTCCGGCGGCGCTAACGGCACCCCGAACGACGAGATACGCGTAAAGCGCCTGGCACAAGACCGGCAGGACGGCCGCGATGACGATCCGCCGCCCTCGGCCGCATGACCGCGACCGGATTGTTCCCGGCGCGGCGGGCGCATCTCGGGATCGACCTCGGCAGCGGCACGACGCGCGTCGTCGATCGCCGGGGCGAGCTGCTTTTCGACGAGCCGTCCGTCTGCTGCTTCAGGGGCGATGGTACTACGCCGGCGATCGTTGCTGCCGGCGTCGAAGCGCATCGCTTCATGGCGAAGGTCGCGAAGCCGTTGAAGATCGTTCATCCGCTGGAAAATGGAGTTCTCAGCGACATGGCCGCGGCGCGTGAACTGCTCCGATTCGTCCGCGTGAAACTCGGCTCGCTGCGGATGAACCGCCGGCCGACCCCGCTCATTGGAGTCCCCGCAGACGCAACGCAGGCGGAAAGGAGGGCGCTCGTTACCGCGGCGCTCGATGCGGGATTTGCGCCGCCCGTCCTGGCGCCTGAGCCGCTGCTTGCGGCTATCGGCCTGGGCCTGCCCGTCGGCGAGGCGCGTGGACAGCTGATTGTCGATTGCGGCGCCGGCATTACTGAGGCGGCGGTCATCTCACTCGGCGGCATGTGCGTCAGCAGGAGTTGGCGCGGCGGCGGCCAATCGCTCAACCGGGCGATCGCCGATCATCTGCATCTCTCCCATCGTTTCCAGATCGGCGACCATTCCGCCGAACAGCTGAAGGTCGATCTTTCGGCGGCCTTCGAAGCCGGCCAACCCGATCGGGAGGTGCGGGTCCGCGGCTCCGACCTGACCGCCGGCCTCCCTCGGTCTCTCAGCCTCGCGGCATCGGAATTTCTGGACATCTGGAGGCGGTTCAACCAGCGGATCGCGGCAACGGTCCGCGCCGCTCTCGCAGAAACATCCCCGGAACTGACGCACGACGTCATGGACTCAGGACTTCACCTGGCAGGTGGTGCGGCCGCCACCGGATTGCTTGCGACGGTCCTAGCCGAGCAGACGGGGATCGCGATCCACCGACCGGCGGAACCGTCGCGCAGCGTCGCGGCGGGCCTCGGCATCGTGCTCGACTGAGCGGAGACATCGCTGCGGCGCGCATCCGGCGCTGGCCTCGAACGTTGGAGGATCATTATCGGTTGAGCGCCGCTACGTCCGCGGCGCGATTCCGCTTCAGGGGAGAATCTCATGAGCAAAATGCCCGCCCTGTTCGTCGGTCACGGGAGCCCGATGAACACGCTCGAGAAGAACGAGTTCACCCTCGGCTGGCGGGCGCTCGGCAAGGAACTGACGCGGCCGCGGGCGCTGCTCGTTATCTCGGCGCACTGGTTTATCGGCGCGACGGCGGTGACCGCGATGGCCCGGCCGCGAACGATCCATGACTTCTATGGCTTTCCGCCCGAGCTGTTCGCCTTCGACTATCCGGCGCCGGGAGCACCGGACGTCGCCGGCGAGGTCGCCGAAGCGGTGAAGCCTTTGTGGGTCGGGTTTGACCATGACGAGTGGGGCCTCGACCACGGCACCTGGAGCGTGCTCGCGCACCTTTATCCCAATGCCGACGTGCCCGTGGTTCAGCTCTCGATCAATGCGCTGAAGCCGCTCGACTATCATCTCGATATCGCCGCTCGTCTTGCTCCGCTGCGCGAGCGCGGCATCGCCATCCTTGGAAGCGGCAACGTCGTCCACAATTTGAGGCGCGTCCAATGGGACCAGCCAGACTCGGCCTTTGCCTGGGCCAAGCGGTTCGACGAGGCCGTGCTCGAGCAGCTCGCCGACGATCCGGGCGATATCCTCAAGGTCGCGGAGCATGCGGACTATGGCCTTGCCGTACCGACGCCCGACCATTTCATTCCTTTGCTCTATATCGCCGGGCTCGCCGCGGAGGAGGGGACCGCGCGGGCGCTACTGCGCGGCTACTCGATGGGCTCGATCTCGATGACCTGCTATGGCGTCGGGATGGACGTGCCGGTGCGAGAAGAGGCCGAGGGCGCGGCGGAGCTTCCGCCCGACGTTCCCGCTGACCAGACCAACATGTAGCAGGGACCAAAGTGTCCGCAGCGGCGCGACGATTATGCTCGTCGACTTGCTGATGCTTACATCGGTCACGGTCTCGCGTCCCTCCCGGGGTCAGGTGTCGCGCCGTCCTCCGGTCGGGGTGCGTTGGCGTGGACGAGAGCGCTGCGCGCGGCCATCGACGGGCTGAAGCGCTCCGGGTGCGGTTCACGACGGGGAGGGCCCCTCCCTGCGCGACAAAGTCCAGACGGTCAGAAACAAAGCGGCGATGACGGGGCCGACGATCAGCCCGTTGAACCCCGCAACCGCAATGCCGCCCAACGTCGAGACCAGTACCAGCGGGTCCGGCATCCGCGTTTCCCGCCCGACGAGGATCGGGCGGAGGAAATTGTCGACGGTGCCAATGACGAACACCCCGCATGCGGCGAGAATTAAGGCTTTCGCGACCGATCCGGTCACCAGCAGGTACAAGGTCAGCGGAATCCAGACGATCGGCGCGCCCAGCTCCGGGATTAGCGACATCGCGGCCATGAGCGTGCCCCACAGGGGCGCGGACGAGATGCCGAGCAGCGCGACGATGACTCCTCCAGTCAGCCCCTGGGCGAGTGCGACTACGAGCGACCCCTTGATCGTTGCACGGATCACGCTTGCGAACTGGCGGGCAAGCGCGTCGAATACCTCGCGGTCGAGGGGGGCCGTCCGCGCCATGGCTTCGACCACGCTGCTGCCATCGCGAAGCAGGAAGAAGGTGAGATAGAGCGAGACGCAGAAGGCCAGCACCAGCGTGAGCACCGACTGGCCGATGTTCAGGGCGGAGGAGGCGATCGACGACAACGCGCCGGAGACCGCCGAGGAGATCGTCGCCAACGCTTCCGGGCGACTTCCGAGGCCGAGGCGATGCATTAGCGGCTGGGCCCAGCCGGGGACCGCCGCGAGCAGATTCTCGACGAACCCATTGAGGTCGGCACCCCCGCTTCGGGCGTTCTGGTAGACCTGCACCGCCTCAGCGAGGACCAGCGAGGCAAGCAGGACGGACGGGAGAATAATCACCAGGATGATCAACAGCACCATCAGGAACGAGGCAAGGCCATCACGCCCGCCGAGCCTCGCCGACAACCGCTCCCTCCTGCCTGTGAAAAGGATGGCGAAGATGACGCTCCACAGAATCGCGCCGGAATAGGGGGCAATCACCCACAAGAAGGCCAGGGAGATCACCGCGGCAAGCAGTCCGAACGTGAACCCTTGTCGCCGCATGGCGCCTTTCTTCTCTCCGCACGCGCGGTTCTGCAAGGGCGTCACGAGGATAAGCGTCGAGCGGAGGTCGAGTAACTGCCCGTGGGCGCGTCAGGACGGCCCGTCCGGACCCTCATGCTTCGCGATGCCCGCCACCGGCAGACCCCAGCCGCGTCGGATTGCGAGCTGGCGAATTGCGAAATACAGCAGCGTGGCGCCGACCACAGCATACCCTCCGATGCCAAGCGCCGCCGCGGACTCAATGTTCGCTGCGGCCGGCATTCAGGCTGTGTAATGATCGGCCGAAGTTTCATCAGACGGATCATTCGTTCGCTACTTTTAATGAAACCCGGCGCCCGCGATCAGTGTTACGATTTACGGAGTTCGCGATGCAGCAGAAGCAGCTGGCCGCGGTGCTCGTCATCGCAGTCATCGTAGCGGGCGCGACGCCGCCGAATCGAATGATCGACCCTCGGACACTTCAGCAGATCGCGACGGTCGACGATCGCTTCCAATCCTACAATGTCGAAATGGCCGAGGTCATCGGCGGCAATTTCTGGAAGCCGTATGGGCCAGGCGGAACACTGCCGGGCACGCCCGGAGCACTTGGCTCTGGAGTCGTTGGACAGAATCCAAATCTGTTCCAGAAGATGCCCCCGCTGGATACTGCGAACCCGCAGCTTCGGAAATTGGCCGCCGCGCTTGGACCCGCCTATGTCCGTGTCAGCGGCACGTGGGCGAACTCGGTCTATTTTCAAGATTCCGACAGCCCTCCGCCGGCGAGTGCCCCGACGGGCTTCAACGGCATCCTGACACGGGCGCAGTGGAAAGGCGTCATCGACTTCGCCCAGGCTGCGGACGCCCGAATCGTGTCATCCTTCACGATCAGCGCGGGTGTGCGGGATCGAAGCGGGCTGTGGACCCCCGGCGAGGCGGCCCGATGGCTCTCCTACACAAGGGCAGCAGGCGGTCGGATCGCTGCCGCCGAGTTCTTCAACGAGCCGACCATGCCGGTCTATGGCGGAGCGCCTGAAGGCTATGACGCCGCCGCCTATGCGCAAGACTTCGCGGTCTTTCGGGACTTCATCCGCCGCACCGCGCCCGATATGACGATTGCCGGGCCGGGATCCGTGGGCGAGGGGCTTCTGATCGGCCCCGCGGGAATTCCGGGAATGATCCGCACCAACGACCTACTCGGGGCACGGCCGAAACCTGCTTTCGATGTCTTTTCCTATCACCACTATCCCGCGGCTTCGATCCGCTGTGCCTCGATGGGATCGCATACACAGACGACGGCCAAGGATGCGCTGTCCGAGCGGTGGTTGAGCCGCGCCGACATCAGCCAGGCCTTCTACGGTGCGCTTCGCGACCGCTATCAGCCTGGAAAGCCGATTTGGATCACCGAGATTGCGGACGCCGCATGTGGCGGCAATCCCTGGGCGTCGACTTTCCTCGACAGCTTTCGCTATGCGGACACGCTTGGGCGCCTCGCACGCGCGGGGGTCGAGGTGATGTTCCACAATACCCTTGCCTCAAGCGAATATGGGCTGCTCGCGCCAGGCACGTTCGAGCCCAGGCCCAACTACTGGACGGCCCTGCTATGGCGCCGCCTGATGGGACCGCGAGTGCTGGACGCCGGGAACCCGGTAGAGGGGCTTCACCTCTACGCCCATTGCCTGCGCGGAGTGCCGGGTGGCGTCGCGCTGCTTGCAATCAACAACAGCCCTGCGACGGAGAGCGCGCTCCAGCTTCCCGGGCCAAGCCGGCGCTGGACCCTCTCGGCGAACACGCCAGAGGCACGGGAAGCGAAGCTCAACGGCAGGGTGCTGACGCTTGCCGCCGGAGGCGATCTGCCCGCAATGCCACCAGGGGATCAGGCCGCGGGCACGGTCCGCTTTGCGCCGGCGACCATCACCTTTCTCGCGGTGCCTGGAGCGTCAAACCCACAGTGCGCGTCACCCGCGTAATGGGGCGGCATCGGTCGGCGGCGGCGCGTTTCCGCCGATGGCCGCCGGCAGCTCCTGCTGTTTGTCGCTCACTAACAGGCCTTACCTCCCGGTGGTCAACTGGAAGAGATACTCTTCCGCCACCTGGCCATTTTCCCAGCGAGCGATTGTCGCCATCGTCGAGCCATCGTTGAACACGCCCGTGACCGCGGTCCAGTCGCCGGCCCCGATGCAGATCGGATGCGCCTCGATCTGGTTGTCCGGGAATTGCTTCAGATAGGCCTGGGCCCACGCGACGTGATCTTCGACGTCCTCGGTCTCCTGGCCGAACCCACCAACTTTCACCTTGTCAGCATGAAGCTTCCGAAAGAGGGACCAGTCGCGCTTGTTCCAACCCTCGAAATCAAGTTTCTCGAAGCGCGCCAGATTTTGTCTGGCCTGATCGCTGTCGGCCGCCATGACCGACTGCAAGGTCTGCGTGTGATCGCTGTAGGTCGCTTCGCTCATCGTGCTTCTCCTTGATGCACTGACGCGTCCAGCGTCGAAATGGCTTGGGCAGCTACTGGGTCGCCTCAATGGGATCCCACCGGCGCCAGCGCCGATTCGCTCAAGTTCTCGCGAACATATTCGTCGGGATCCTTGTCGACCGGCCGAACTCCCGCGAGGTGGGTGGCGGAAAAGCGAGCGAACTCGATCCCCAGCTCGTGGCGTAGCTGAAGGCTTGCATGGCGACGAAAATCGGCGAGACCCTGGCGCTCTTCCTCGGCCATATGGTCGCTGTTCGCCTTGTTCGCAGCCGCGACCGAAGCCTGCCACTCGGCCGTTCCTGGAACGCAGCCGTCTACGGCTGAAGCATGATCGCGGATTTCGTTGTGGTCCTTGATCGCATCCCGCGTCTCGGCCCGCGCACTTGGGCTGTCACCTGCGCCAGTGCCGACCGCAAGTAGATTGGGGTAGAAGAATCGTTCCTCCGCCTCCGCGTGGCTGTCGAGCAGGGCACGAAGCCTGTTCCAGACTGCCCGAAGGGCCTCTCTGTTCGACGCGGGGATTTCTTCCAGCATGGCGAACAGACGGCGCTGCTCGCTGTGGTCGTCGGCAATCAGTCGAGTGATGTCCATGGGTCTCCTGGTGACATGCAGCCACATTTGCGCAAGCAGGTGCGCAGGCCTGTCCGTTTGCTCAACGGTCGAGCACGACCTTGTGTCCTTATGCGGCGAAAGTCCGTCATTGTGACAGACCCCACTCTTCGCCACGATGCATCACCTCAAAGGCGGATGAGCGACCAGGCGAGTACTGCGACTCCAATCACCGCATAGCCCACGAGCGCCGCATATTGCCGGAACGGCGCCCTGACTTTCGATCTGTGATCGGCAAAAAACAGATCAAGCTTCGATGCCAGCTCACCGTCGGAAATGAGGAGCGCCGAATCCAGCGCGGAAAGGTTCCGGTACAGGTTGATCAGGCGCGCGAGCTCGATTTCGCTGAGGTTTGGATAGCGATCGAGGAGATCGGCGGCTTGTTGAAGTGGGGTGCCTTCGGCCGCGTCCGCGATATGCCGCGGGAAGGCTTCGGCAGATCTATATTGATACATGATGCTCGTTCTCTTGAAAGGGAGCGAGCCGGGGATGTGAACCGGTGCGGGCTACCTTGCCGGCTGCCCAACGGTTATCTTTGTGTTCTACGACCTGGACCGGGTACGGCTCGCGGAATCAACTCGGCCAAGGCCCGGGGATCGTGCCGTACTGCTGCCGGGATGCAGTTGTGCCATCCTGTCCATGACACCGATATGGGTGTTAGACCCGTCATTTCCAATTCCCGCGAGGTCGGACCAGGACGTGGCGTTCGCGGACACCGATTGATCCGAGCCGCGTTCTCGCGTTCGAGCGCAACCGCTAGGCTAGTTGGAGTGTCGAGCAGACTTCGAACGATCGCATATGAAGGAAAGTGCTGGCCCGTTCCTGAAACGGGGGCGCCTGCGCCCGTCGTGAATCGTGCATGCAGACACACTCCAATAGCCGCATCGAAGCCACGATGACGACGCAGTCCGGACGATCTGGAACCAGAACCCGAAAATCCAACATCGTTCTGTATGGTGCACTGGCGGCGAACCTTGGGATCGCGATCGCAAAGTTCATCGCGGCTGCGATCAGTGGCTCCTCATCGATGCTGTCGGAAGGCGTCCACTCGCTCGTGGACTCCGGCAATCAGCTTCTTCTTCTGTACGGCCAGCACCGGGCGAAAAGGCCGCCCGACAAGGCCCATCCGTTCGGTTATGGGCGAGAGCTGTATTTCTGGTCCTTCGTCGTCGCGATCCTGATCTTTGCGGGCGGTTCAGGCGTGTCTGTGTTCCAGGGACTGCAGCACGTTCGGCATCCAGCGCCGCTTCGCGATCCGACGATAAACTATGTCGTTCTTGCGGTTGCGACCGTCTTCGAAGGCAGTTCGTGGCTCATTGCCGTGCGCGAGTTCGACGCGAGGAGACGAGGCCGATGGTGGCGTGCAATCCGGGCGTCCAAGGACCCCACGGGTTTCACAGTGCTCTTCGAAGATACTGCCGCTCTGCTAGGGCTCGGCATCGCCACTGCCGGAGTCTGGGCGAGCCACGCATTCGGTGACGCTCGCATCGACGGGCTGGCGTCGATTGCCATCGGTGCGGTTCTCGCAATCGTGGCCATTCTCCTGGCTCGTGAGACCAAGGGCCTGCTCATTGGCGAGAGCGCCGATACCGAGCTGATCAAGCAGATACGGGCAAAGCTCGAGGCTCACCCGCAGGTCACCAGCGTGAATCATGTCAGGACAATCCACTCCGCGCCCGACAGCGTGTTCGTCGCGGTCAGCGCGGATTTCAACCATTCACTGACTATGGGGGAGGGGGAGCAGGTGATCGAGGACATGGAGCGTGAGCTCAAAGAGGCGTACCCCCAGCTCAGCTCCGTCTACATTCGCCCTGAGAAGCGGGCCGATGCCGTTGTTGCTGGTCCGTGAGGCCGGTTTCGCCGTTCTTGTCGTTCATCAGGAGAGTGTTCGTCCGCGTGTTTCGGGAAGGAACTTCCAGACGAACAGAGCGGCGAGCAGGGCGAATGCGGCGTAGATTCCGTAGGCGATGCCAAGCCCCGCAGCGGCGAGTAGCGGAAAGGTGCGAGTCACGGCCCAGTTGAAGATCCAGTTGAACGCAGTTGCGACAGCTACGGCCGACACACGCAGGTTGCCGTCGAACAACTCGCCAAGCATCAGCCACATGACAGGTCCCCAGGTAATCCCGAACGCAAGGGCGAAGACGTTGATTGCAGCCAGCGCGACGATTCCGGCTTCTCGACTGAGCGTGGGGCCCTGCGGACCGGGAAGGGCCTGCGCGAAGGCCCAGGCGAGCACGCCCAGCGCAAGGGCGGAGACCAGTGCGCCGGCACCGAGCATGGCGCGGCGCGGGAGCCTGTCGACGATCGCAATCGCGATCACGGTCGCAACGAGGCTGACTCCGACCGTCGCGACGCTGATCGCAAAGGCGGTCTCAGTGCCGAAGCCGACGGCCTGCCACAGAGTGTTCGAATAGGTCTTGACCACGCTGATCCCGAGCAACGGCTGCAAGATTGCAAGCGCGATGCCGATCCACACGATCGGCTTGAGACCTGCCGCATCGCCCTTGAGATCGCTCAAGGTCGGGCTCGTCTTTGTCTCCGCTTCGCTCTTGCGGATTGAGGCAACACGGCCATCCGCGCTCTCAACCGGATCGAGACGGTGCAGCAAATCTCGTGCGTCGGCGTCCCGGCCGCTGCGAACGAGATCATGGGGCGATTGCGGAAGAGCCCTGGTCGCCAGCAGATAAAGTCCCGCAGCGGCAGCGACCATGACGAACATCCAGCGCCAAGCTGATATTCCTGCAAGCGGCTCCGCTTCCCCGCGGGCCGCGGAGGCGAGGGCCCAGGCGGCGAGCAGCCCTGCGAGCTGCCCGAGGACGATGGCGAGCTGCCACATGGAGCCGAGCCGGCCGCGCACGGAGGTGGGCGAGATTTCCGTGAGGTAGGAGGGCACGACGGCGCTCGCGGCGCCGATCCCGACCCCGACGAGGACGCGTGAAAGCCCGAGCGCGATCATGGCAGTGGAGAAGGAGGCGCCGAGCGATCCGGCGGCGATCAGTGCGGCCGCGATCCCCATGACTGGTGTTCGTCCGAGACGCGCGGCGACCGCGCCCGCGAACCAAGCGCCGACCGCGGAGCCGAGGAGCGCGATGGCAGCGACGAAGCCGACCTCGCCGACGCTCAGCTGCAGCGATGGCCTGATGCCGGGGATCGCCCCGTTCAGGGTCGACGTATCTCCGCCGTAGAGAAACCCGCCCATCGCCGCCCCGAGCGCTATCACGGTCGCATATCGCGCGCTTGTTGCGGCCACCGGAACTCCTCCTTGGCGCCGGCCTGCAACATGCCCCTGCGGAGCAACAAGCGCGGACGGCGGTTCTACCCTTTCGACAGGGGCCGGTCTCAACAACCCTCAGGCTGGCCGAGGAGTTGCCGTGCGGGCGCAGCAGATCACCGGCCAGGTCGCATTCCATGGCGAAGGGCCGGTCTGGTGGCCGGGGTGGGGCGGGCTCAAGTGGGTCGACATGCTTGCGGGCGCGGTGCTCTCGCTGGATTCGAACGGCCGGGTCCACCGCCGCGAGCTGGGAGGGATCGTCGCCGCGCTCCGCCCCCGCCGGACCGGGGGAGCGGTGCTCGGCGTGGACCGGGGGTTCGCGCTGGAGGACGCCACCGGCAATATCGAACGACTCCCCGAGCTGTGGACCGATCATGGGGTCCGGATGAATGAGGGTTCGTGCGATCCCGACGGTCGATTCCTGTGCGGCTCGATGGCAGACGATCGCAGCCCTGGCACGGGCGCGCTCTACCGGCTCGATCCGGTCGGTGACGTTTCGAAGGTGCTCGACGGCGTGACGATCTCCAACGGCCTGGACTGGACCGCCGACGGCTCCCGCGCCTTCTACAATGACACGGCGACCCTGAGGGTCGACCAGTTCGATGATGAGGAAGGCGAGCTTGTCCGCCGGCGACCTTTCGTCGACCTGTCGGAAGAGAGTCTCCGGCCCGACGGTCTGACCGTCGATTCCGAGGCGCATGTCTGGGTTGCGCTTTCGAATGGCGGTCAGGTGCGCCGCTACAGGCCGGACGGCCGCCTCGATGGAATGGTCGAGCTGCCCACGATAAAGGTCACGGCCTGCGCCTTCGGCGGCGATGCACTCGACCAATTGTTCATCACCACCTCGCGCGAGGACCAGCCGGACGACGGCATCGCCGGCTCCCTTTTCAGAGCTAATGTGGGTGTGCGCGGTCAGCTCGTACGCTGCTTCGCCGGCTGAAAGGAGGCATGCGATGATCTCCCGGATGATTCTCTTCGGAGCGACTGGCGACCTCGCCGGACGGTTCCTCCTCCCGGCGCTGGCGGCCCTCGCCGAGCGTGGCGAGCTCGCGGAGGATTTCCGTCTCGTCGGCTGCGCGCCCGAGGCTTGGGACGACGCCCGCTTCCGCCGCCATGCCGCGCAGCGCCTCGGCGAACATGCGCCGGACGTGGAGGACGCGGTGCGCGACCGGCTGCTCGGTGCGCTGAGCTACGATCAGCTGGACATCAAGGATGCGACGGGAATCGAATCCCTCGTGGGCGGAGGCGAGGGCCCTCTGACTGCCTACATTGCTCTGCCGGCGAGCCTGTTTCCAGACGCCATCCGCGGTTTCGGGGCGACCGGCCTGCCGGCCGGAAGCCGGCTGGTCCTCGAGAAGCCGTTCGGCGAGGATCTTGCCAGCGCCCGAGCGCTGAACGCGCTGATTGCCGACCAATTCGGGCGGGACGCCGAGGAGATCGTCTACCGTGTCGACCATCTGCTCGGCATGACCACGGTTGCCAATCTCGTGGGGCTGCGCTGGGGCAACCGCCTGTTCGACGGGGTCTGGAACGGGCGCGACGTCGCCGAGATCGAGATCCTTTGGGAGGAGACGCTGGGGCTCGAGGGGCGGGCGGGCTTTTTCGACCAGACGGGCACGCTCCGCGACGTCATCCAGAACCATCTCATGCAGCTCCTCGCGATCACCGCAATGGAGCCTCCGAAAAAGGTGAGCGACCCAGCCGCGGCGAAGCGCGAGCTGCTCGCCGCCATTCCCGCCGTTGCTGCGGAACGGGTTCCCGCTCTGACCCAGAGGGCCCGCTATACTGCGGGCTGGCTCGCCGACGGCCGTTATGTCGGCGACTATCGGGATGAAACGGGGGTTGAGGTCGATCGTGGGACAGAGACGTTCGCCGAAGTGCTTCTGACCATCGAGAATGATCGCTGGAAGGGCGTGCGCGTCCGTCTGCGCGCTGGCAAGGCGCTCGCCGAGCGGCGCAAGGGCGTGACCCTGCGCTTCCGGCCACCCGAGCATGAGGCCGCGCGCGATGATGCTGGTGCGGATGAGGTCCTGATCGGCATCGACGGCCCGCTCACGACCGAGCTTCGCCTCGCCGGCACCAGCCCGTCCGATCCTTATGGCGGCGAGCCGGTAGTGTTCCAGGCCCCTCCGCCGCCGACCGAGCTCCAGGCCTATGGGAACGTCCTTTCCGACATTCTTTCGGGCGGCCACCGCCTCTCGGTCAGCGGGGGCGAGACGGAAGAGGCCTGGCGAATCCTCGATCCGATTGTCCAGGCCTGGCGCTCGGACCCGTCCGGGCTCGGTTCGTACGCGGCCGGCTCACAAGGGCCCGCTCGCCTGCCCATCGAGGCTTGAGCTAGACGACTGCCTTGGCCACGTCCGCGCGTGTCGCTCGACTCCACTGCCGATCAAGCCGGAACGCTCGATACCGAACTCGACATTTCTTTCCGGCACAGGCGCCGGTAAACGTCCAGCGGGCACGCACTAGCGCTCGCCCCTCGAAGAGCTGCGAGAGCGGAGAGATGGATGAGCCTGCGTTTCAGCGTGATCATGGCTGCAATCTGGGCGACCGCTGGATCTGCTGCTGAACCGGCCAATCAAATTTTGCCGACCGGGCAAGCGCTCACTCCGACCGCGGCACCGGGGGCGCGCTTCTCGCCGCTCGTCGTCGGCATCGGTCCGAATCCCTCCTATGTCGCCGATGGGGCTGCCGCGATTGCGGTCAGTCCGGACAAGCGCGAAATGCTCGTGCTGACCAGCGGTTTCAATCGCTACAACGGTCCCGACGGGAAGCGCCTCGCGGCGCAGTCGACCCAATATGTTTTCCGCTACGCCATCAACGATCAAGGCGCCCGCGCGCTGCAAACCCTGCAGGTCCCGAACAGCTTCGGCGGAATTGCATGGCAACCCGATGGGAGTGGCTTCATCGTCGGCGGCGGCGTTGACGATGCGCTCTATCTCTTTGCGCTTCGCGGTTCGCAATTCGTCCCTGCGGGGAAGATTGCACTCGGTCACAAGGAAGGGCTCGGCGCGGACGTGCAGCCGCAGGCCGCCGGAGTAGCGGTCAGCCCGGACGGCCACCGGGCGCTTGTCTCGAATTATTACAATGATTCTGTCAGCCTGGTTGATTTGGATGCCCGAAAAGTCGTCGCGGAGCAGGACCTCCGGCCCGGCAAGATCGATCCGGCGCAATCCGGCGTACCTGGCGGCGAATTCCCGTTCGCAGTGGCATGGACCGACGCCACGCACGCCTGGGTTTCCGCACCCCGCGACCGCCAACTCGTCGCTATTTCTATCGCGCGCGACAAGCTCGGCGTTACGGCCCGCGTGATGACGATAGGCGAGCCGACCGCTTTGCTCGTCGACCGCGAAGCCCATCGGCTCATCGCGACCGAAGACAATTCCGACCGCATCGTTTTCGTCGACCTCGATACGAACCGCCTCACCGCCGAGCCTCGGCTAAGCCTTCCCGCTGCTCTGGCCGCGCCTCCACTCGGCAAGGGCTTGAATCCCAATGGCTTGGCGAAGCTCCACGACGGGCGGCTGCTAGTGACGCTCGGAGGCATCAACGCCCTTGCGCTGGTCACGCCCGATGTTGCCGACAACCCGGTCCAGGCATTGATCCCGACCGGCTGGTACCCGAGCGCCGTCGCGACGAGCGCCGGAGGCATTCGGCTTTTCGTGGTCAACCGCAAGAGCCCGCCCGGCCCCAATCCACTAGGCTGCATGCCTGAACTTGCGCGGTGGCGAGGCCAGGCCAACGGCTGTGCCGCCAACCAATATGTTCTCCAGCTCCAAAAGGCTGGGCTGCTCGAATTCCCCCTCCCTGACGAACGCGCCCTTGCTGCGACGACGCTTCAAGTCGCATCGAACATCGGTCTGCCGGGGGCCAGTGAGCGGGCCGCCGCCGAAGCGCGGATGGCGCAGATCCGCGCGCGCGTGAAACACGTCGTCTTCGTCATCAAGGAGAACCGCACCTACGACCAGGTGCTCGGCGACCTCGAGGTCGGGAACGGCGATCCGCACCTCGCGATCCTCGGGAAGGCACTGACCCCCAACCACCACCGTCTCGCGCGGCAGTTCGTGACGCTCGATAATTTCTACGATTCCGGAGGGGTATCGGCCACCGGCTGGGCATGGTCGACGGCAGCCCGTGCGACTGACCTTCAGGAGAAAACCACGCCAATCAACTACGCTGGCCGCGGGCTTGCGTACGAGGCCGAAGAGGCCGACCGGAACATCTACGCACAGCAGACCCCCGCCGAGCGGCACGCGACCAATCCCAAATTGTCCGCGGATCCCGACCTACTAGCCGGACCAGCGCTGCTCGCCGCTCCGGATCCCGACGAAGACGACCTTCCCAACCAAGGCTTCCTCTGGGACGCGGCGATCCGGGCTGGCCTTTCGGTCCGGAACTACGGTTTCTCGGACGCGAGCATTTACGATTTTGGAGCACCCGGCGCAGTCCCGGTCATACGCGAGCCGTTCAAGGAGAAACGACGCATCTACTCGCCAGGCGACCGGCTGCTTGCCCCTCGTAGCGACCCGTACTTCCGCGGGTTCGACCAGAAGCTCCCCGATTACTGGCGCGTGCTCGAATGGCAGCGTGAATATGACGAACAGGAGACCACCGGAACGCTTCCGGCGCTGACCTTGATACGGCTCGCCCATGACCATTTCGGCGATTTTGACACGGCGATCGACGGCGTGAACACGGTCGAGACGGAGATGGCCGACAACGATTATTCGTTGGGCCTCATTGTTGAGCGCATCGCGCGCGGCAAGACGGCGGATTCAACGCTGGTTTTCGTGATCGAGGACGATGCGCAGAACGGCGCGGACCATGTCGATGCACGTCGGAGCCTCGCGTTTGTCGTCGGGCCTTATGTGCTCCAGGGCGCGCTGGTTTCCACGCGCTATACGACCATCAACCTCCTGCGGACGATTGAAGCTGTGCTCGGGCTTAAGCCGCTCGGCCTTAACGACGCTCTCGCCATGCCAATGGCGGATGTGTTTGATCCGAGCCAGTCGCATTGGAGCTATCGGGCGGACGCGGCCGACATCCTGCGCGCGACCCAGCTGCCGATCCCGGCAGATCGATTTGCGAAAAGCTCATCTGCCGAGGCCGCGTGCAAGCATCACGATGCTGCTTACTGGGCGGCCGCCATGATAGGACAGGACTTCAGCAGCGAAGACCGTCTCGACACGCCCGCGTTCAACAGCGCACTTTGGCGCGGCTTGGGGATTGGGCCAGAGCCGAGCTTTCGGGACGGAAGGGACCTTCGCAGGGAGCGGACGAACCTGATCAAGGACGCCGCGCTGCGACCGACTTGTTCGTAGTTCGATCGTTCAGCTCTTCGCGTGATAGAGCATGCACCAGCCGGAAGGATTGATCGGTCCGTTGACGTAATTGCATGAGGAAGGCGCCTGGAAGAAGGAACAAGTTGCGCAGCGCGCCTGTCCTTTCGGCGTTCCCTGATAGCTCACCGTTTGCTTCGCAACCTTGGCAGTCTCAGCCGAAGCAGAACCGATCGATGCAATGCCGAGCACTGCGCCGCCGCCGGCGGCGGCGCCCAGCCGCAGAAAACGTCTCCTCGAGACTTGATTGTCGGTCAGATTTTGATCGTCAGTCACCGAACAACTCCCTTCATATTTCATCAGCGGATCAGAAGGCGATCCAGGTGAACACGCGCAGGGCATTGTTGTCGGTCGCGTTGGCCCCTGCGCCGTCGAAGTTGTGCCTCGCGCCGTTGAACTTGCCGTAGAGGGTGTATTGAACGCCGACGCGCGCATTGAATCTCGGGCCGAGCGGTGAATTGCCCGCTGGCCAGAAAGTGTAGTCGATCTGTCCCATCACGCCGTTGCTGTCCGGCAAGCCGTTGCCGCCGAAGACATTCGTGTTTCGCGTGCCGGTGATGCTGAACGCCGACATGGTCAGTCCGACGCGATCGTGAAGTGTGTACCGAGCCGTCGCCCGGAACTCGTTCAAGTGATAGCGGCCGCAGGCCGGATCGTTGCCTTCACCGATGAAGCCCAGTGAACAGCTTGCGCGCAAGTCGCCGCGCTCATGCTCGTACCGGAAGTTGGCCGTAAGACTGTCCGAGCCGAACGTCTTCTGCCACGAACTGTCGAGGCCGAGGTCCGTGTAATGGTCGGTGAGGCCGCTCGACCGGTCGCGGGCAGGGAATAACGATGCCTTTAGCGCGCTCGCTCCCAGTTCAAACGTTCCGCGGGCCAGCTTCGTCTGGAACGCGACTCGACCATAAGGAGCGACGCCGTGAATTGAGCCAGGATCAAACGGATCGGCGCCAAGGAAATTCAGCATGCCGCGCGATGGGCTCGAGTAGCCGCCAATCTCGACATACGCTTTGTGGGCGAACCAACCGTAGGCAGTCAGGCCGAGGACATTCTGCGCCAGCGCGCCATCGATCAGTGGCGCCGCGTCGGGCGTCGGCGAAACCGCGGTGTCCGTGAACGGAAATGCCCAAGCTGGCAGGGTATTCCATGGGTCCTGCACCGTCGGGCTGTTGTTGAAAGACAGGCCAAAGGTCGCATCCGCACCGAAAACCTTTGCGGGCGTGACGGCGCGAAGATCGAGATTGTCCCACGACCAGTTGTGACCGACGCCATCGTAGGTAATTTGCGCAAAGCCGCCAAAGTGCTCACCGACACCTCCGGCCAGGAACAAGCTCGCCTGGTCGAGCACGAGATTATCATTCCTGCTCAGATGTTCGGGCGCGGGGACCTGGTCTTTTTTGGTGTGCGTGAACGAGGTGATCGCCATCGCAGCGATCGGGATCGAGGCGTGCGCGCGCAATGTGTAGCCGCCGAGCTTGAACTCGCGGCCGAAGGGCGTGAGCTCCGGTCCAAATCCGCCGACGTGGCAGGACTTGCATGGCTGCCCGGTCTGCTGCGCGAAGGCGGGAACCGCCGCCGCAGGCCTCGTCGCAGTAAGCGCGGCTGCGCCTACGAGGACCGCGCCAGTGAGCCATACGGCGCTGATGATTGTGGCAGTCGATACGTCGCACGGGCGCGCACCGACGCCATTGGGTGAGTGACCCAATGCCCCATCTCCTCTCGTTAATGAGAGGCCCCGAAGGACTGACCCGCCTCGAATTGCGGCGGGTCAGCCTTCCATCTCTTGGGTTAGATTATGGCTTCTGATTTGCGCAGGCGACGTCGTACTGCGACACACTTGCCGTGTTGCGGGCATTGTTTACGCTCGAGCCCGCATACTGCGCCCCGGACTTGGTGTCGGCAAAATCGAACGGGGAACCGCTCCCTGGAGAGCTTCCGGCGTTTCCAGGCGATGAACCGCCGGCGGCGATTATATCCTGGCACGTCTGACCCGGCTGACCATAAGCGTTGCCGCTGTTGGTGTGGTTATAGCCGGCGCCATTATACTGACCGTTCCCAGGTGCTGGGTTCAGTTGGGCACCGGCAAGTGTTGGCGTCAGTGCCATCGCGGTGGCGCCGAGCACGAGAATTGTTGCTCTCATCGGTAGAACTCCTCTCTCTCTGCGAGAAACGCACGCCGAGTTACAGGGATTAGTCCGCACGCAAGGAATCCAGGCGCGCCATTGAGTGCCGCGCACGACCGGACAGGTTCATCGGTTTGCCGCGCTGGAGGCTCTAGAGGGCGTATGTGAGACCGAGCACGAGCCCGCTTCTGTCATGGCTAGCTGTCGGATAACGCTGGTCGCCTGGCCGCGCTCCAGCCCAGTCGGCATGGATCGACAGTCGGCCGAAATCACGCGCGAGACCAATTCGCCAATCGAACTCGTGGCGATAACCACCGTCAGCGCCATGATAATTGACGGGGACAAGCACTCCGACGTGCCCGGTAAGCCGCAGTTTCGAAACGACCGGCACGCTTCCGTTGAATTCGCCGTAGGCGGTCCAGACGCCGTGCTTCAGATAGTCAGGAGAAACGGAAAGACGCCCGGATACGAGCTTGCCCCCAAGGCCCGCGTAGACCTCCGTGTAAGAATAGCCAGAGCCTCTGCTCGAATATTCCGAATAGGCCGAATGGGTGGCGCCGAAATCGATGGTGAGGCCCGAATGCAATCGCTTGGCATAGCCAAGGTTGAGTTGGATACCCAGCGGTTGCAATCCGTCGTAGCGAGATAGGACAAGGCTGCCGGAAGCAGCGCCATAGAGTCCATTCGGCGCGTCATAGGATAGGTCGATCACGCCGACCGGTCGGCCGTCGCTCAATGAGAATCCTCGGAACCTGTAGTCGTTGAAAACGGATATCGCGGCTCCAGTCTGGGCCGCTGCGGGAGAGGCCACGGCCAAGCTAAGGACCGAGACTAGAGCTCCAAGCGCGGCAGAACGGGTGAGGCTAGTGGCGGGCCCCCGCGCTCGCGTAGCGGGTCGGGCTGCAGGCGCAGTCACAGGCGCCCGCTACACGAACCATTGTGGCGCATGCGTCGATCACCCCTCCGCCGTGCCGTTGCGACACGAGGACAAACGATGACGAACGGCTCCGTTCCCTCATCAACGCAAGAAGGCCGCTGACGTGAGCCGCGGCATACGAGCTGCCATTGACGATAAACCATCGGCCTCCCGGTTGCGTGGTCGGCACATCGCGTCCGGGCGCTATGTAAACTTCGCCGTGTGACGGTGCCAAGGATGTGTCGGAAACGGCAATTACGCCCGGGAGCGAAGCCGGGAAGCCGCCGTCGGGCCGGCCTTTGTCAAATGCCGTCACAACTGCGGAACCGCGTGCGAGCGCAACCTTCAGGAGCTCGGCAAGCAGGCGGTCCTGTGGCCCGCTTAGACTAAGATTGATCACATCGGCCTTTTGATCTGCCGCGAAGTAAATCGCCTTGGCCAGGCTCAGCGTGTCACAGACTGTTGTCTTTTGAACCTGCCAACAGGCCCGAAGTCCGAGCAATCGCGCTCCCGGCGCCACCCCTGCGATGCCGATGCCGTTATTGGCCTTGGCAGCGATGATTCCGGCTACGCCCGTTCCGTGCTGCTCATCCGCGAGCGGCTGCCCGCTCACGAAATTGCGGTTGACGATCAGCTGGCCGGAAAGGTCGGGGTGATTGGCTTCAATCCCGCTGTCGATCACGGCCACTTTGATTCCGCGTCCCGTCGCGATGCGGTGGAGGTCCGCGAGGTGCCAGACTTTCGAGGCGGGTTCTGCCGCGTACAGCGGATCATTCGGGGCGGGCGCAGCGCCCTGCGCTCCATAGATTTGCATTGGCTGGGCCCAAGATACATCCGAATCATGGGACACCTGTTCGGCCGTGGCCGTGGTCGACCGACCGTTCGGCACGGTCATGACGAAGCAATCGACTCCGATCATCGGCATCGGCCAATTCTCGACCAGCGTAAGGCCATATTCATGAGCGATCCGTCGCGCCAAGTTCTGGCGGGCGCTTTGGGAGATCTGATCGCCGTATGCGCCGCCGTAGCTGCTGTTGGGGCGGAAATGGTCGGGGGCTTGCCGAACCATGACGAGGATCTGCCGGTCCGGAGCGGGCGGGGCGGGTGCTTCGGCACCCAGAGCCGCTGGTTGGGCTACGGCAATGCCGAGGAGGCATGGCGCCAGGAGCAAGCAAAGGCGCCTCCACAAGCTCACTGCGCCGCTCCATCGATCGGCTCCGCCATCTGCACCTGATCATTGGATCGCAGCCTGACCAGTGCGAGCTGGCGCTGCCGGGTCGGGACACGAAGCAAATAGGCGTCGGCGGATGTTGGTCCATCCACAATCGACGCGCCGTTGGCCTTGAGCACGTCCCGGATATCCTCTTCCGTCGCGTCAGCACGGAAGATGACGATCATGTTTGCCGTGGGAGAGGTAGGCGCCGAACCGAGCGCGCGGTAGCTCGGTTGGCTGAGCGAGAGAAGAACGCTTCCGCCGACAACAAGGAAGCCGACCTGGGCAGCAGCGAGCGCCATCACCCCGGGCTGGCGGAAGACGTTCCACAAGTCGTTTGCAGCGCGCCGGACAGGGGAGGGCGCCTGACCGCGTTCCTCGATTCGGTCACGCAGGCGGGCCCAGCCGGAGTCCACCTCCGGCGCTTGCGCTCGGAATTCCTGGACCATGCGACGTTCAAAGGCGAGCTGCTCTCTGCAACTGCCGCAGGAAGATAGATGCTCTTCGACGCGGATCCGGTCGCTCTCCTCGAGCTGACCGGTCACGTACCACGGAAGAAGCTCTTCGGCTTCGTCGTGGGCTTCTTCGACGGGAAGAGTTGGATAGGACATCGGCACCTCCCTAGAGCCAGTCCGCAAGGTTGCCGGGCATGGCCTGGCGGAGACGACGCCGCGCGTGGAACATGCGGGTCTTCACCGTGTCGACCGGACAATTCACGATATCGGCGATCTCGCGATATCCCATGCCGTGGAAGTAGGTGAGATCAACCACTGCGCGATGCTCAGGAGTGAGCTTTTCCATCGCGTCGCGCAGGGCGTTATGCAGCCGTTGATGGTGCAGCTGCTCGTCGGGGGCCGGGTCGTCGCTGACGCGCGTGTCATATTCCTCGTCCTCGACGGGATCGGGCCAGCGGGCCTTCGCCTTCAATGCCTTTCGATACGCAATAGCGAAGATCCAGGTCGAGGGCTTGCTCGATCCCCTGAAGCTTCCAGCCGTTTGCCAAACCACCATCATCGTGTCGTCTAACACCTCTTCGACCAGTTGCTGGCGTTGCAGCATGCTGATCAGGAACCGCGCCAGGCGCGGCTGATAAATTCGGTACAGTCTCTCGAACGCCTGCAGGTCCCCCGTACTGACGCGTGCAAGCAACTCCCGCTCGTCGGGCCAGCGTGCTTTGACTGTTTCAGCCTGCGGTCGAATGACCGTTCCAGACAAGCTCACCGAGGCCTCCGCATCTGCATCGGTGCATCCAAGCGCCGGAAAGGTTCACGGCGCAGTTCATCTATTACGACGAATTGTTACGGCGTGGAACCGGAGTCGGATGTCGGCCACGTTCGCGACTAGGCGGCATTCTCCTGGCCAACACGTGACTATTGTCACGTAACCATCTCAGATCCGTCACGAATCTGTCCGCGCCGCAAGGGACAATGTCTGCGTCTTCGAGGGGGCAGGGCTCAATGGCCGGACCACGAAAAGACGGGAGCAGCAAGGCTGTGGCCCGGCAATCGGCGCAAATGGGCGCAGCCGCCTGGATTGAGGAGCCGGGCCATTTCGAGCCGCACCGGCCGCGCCTTGCGGTACGGACCGCATGGATATCCGACACCCATCTAGGCACCGCCGGGTGCAAGGCCGAGCTGCTGCTGGACTTCCTCAAGTCGATAGATTGCGAAACGCTCTACCTCGTCGGCGACATCGTCGACGGCTGGCAGCTACGCAAAGGCTGGTATTGGCCGCCGCGTCACAACGATGTCGTCCGCTGCGTGCTGAAGAAGGCAAAGCACGGAACGCGCGTCGTCTACGTTCCGGGCAATCATGACGAAGCGTTTCGCGACTATGTCGGGATCAATCTCGGCGGCGTCGAGCTGATGCACGAAGCCGTCCACGTAACCGCCGATGGCCGCCGGCTGCTGATCCTGCACGGCGACGAGTTCGACGGGGTCGTGCTCTATGCCAAGTGGCTCGCGTTCCTCGGCGACAATGCCTACACGCTGCTGCTCCAGCTGAACCGCGTTCTCAACTGGGTCCGGCGCAAGCGTGGCCTGCCCTATTGGTCCTTGTCGGCGCACGTCAAAAAGAAGGTGAAGAACGCGGTCCAATTCATCTCGAGCTTCGAGGAAGTGGTAGCGCACGCGGCCCACGAGCGCGGGACTCAGGGCATCGTTTGCGGGCACATTCACAGCGCCGAGATCCGCCAGATTGGCAACGTCACTTACTACAATGACGGGGACTGGGTGGAGAGCTGCACTGCGCTCGTTGAACACGTCGATGGGCGCATGGAAATCATCGACTGGGCGGAGCGAAAGCGCGAGGAGGCCTACGAGGCCCGCGAGCTGCGCGACCAGCAGAGGCAAGCGGCCGCCGCTTGAGGATCGTTCTCATAACCGATGCCTGGCACCCGCAGGTCAATGGTGTGGTGCGGTCCCTGTCGACGACCGTCGACCGGCTGAGCCGCCGCGGCCATCGTGCGACTGTCGTCGAACCGTCGAACTTCTGGACAGTCCCTTGCCCAACCTATCCGGAAATCCGCCTGGCAGTGGGCGGCGGCGGGCGAGTTAGCCGCATCCTCGACGAGTTGCAGTTCGACGCGATCCACATCGCCACCGAGGCGCCGCTCGGCCTCGCGGCGCGCGCCTGGTGCCTGAAACGCAGGCAGCCGTTCACGACTTCGTTCCATACGCGGTTTCCCGATTATTTGGCCGTTCGTACCGGCATCCCCGCCGACTGGGTCTGGCCAATGATGCGGCGCTTCCACGCGCCGGCCGAGCGGACGTTCGTGGTGACGACTACGCTCGCGACGGAGATCGAGCAGCGAGGGATCGGACCGACGCATCTGTGGCCGCTCGGCGTCGATCTGGAGCTGTTCAATCCCTATGTGGCCCCACATCCCGCGATCAATGATCTGCCGCGACCGATCATGCTCAATGTCGGGCGCGTAGCCGTTGAGAAGAATATCGACGCATTCCTCAAGGTCGACGTTCCGGGCACGAAAGTCGTTGTCGGGGGAGGGCCTGCTTTGGAGCAGATGAAGGCATGTTTCCCGACTGCGTTGTTTCTAGGGCCAAAGCATGGTGTCGAGCTTGCGTCGGCCTATGCGGCGGCGGACGTATTTGTCTTTCCAAGCCGGACTGACACCTTCGGACTCGTCAATATCGAGGCGCTCGCGTGCGGTCTCCCTGTCGCGGCTTATCCGGTCCAAGGACCTCTCGATATTCTCGGCATTGAAGGCCGCGGCATTCACGGTGGGGCCGGGCCGATCGGAGCACTCGATGAGGATCTTGGAGTGGCGATAGCAAGGGCACTGCTCGCCGACCGTTCGTCGGCAGCCGCGGAAGCCCTGCACTACGGCTGGGAAATCTGCACCGACCGTTTCCTTGCCGGCCTGGCAATCGGTCCCAGCTCACTGCGGCAGGCGGCCTGAGAATCCTGCAGCAGTACGAACGCCTCGTGCTATAAGGACGTTTGCGGGGAGGCACACGGAAGACGGGAGTGTGGCCATGAGCGCATGCGGACTCGACGTATTCGATCGGACCCTAGAAACGACCCACATATGGCTCAACGAGATCTGCAACGATCTTGGGCCGGATAAGCAGGTCGCATGGAAGGTGCTCTCGACCGTGCTCCACAAGCTCCGTGACCGCCTGACGATCAATCTCGCCGCGCATCTCGGCGCGCAGCTGCCTCTGCTCATCCGCGGCGTCTATTACGACCAATACGAACCTGGGCACATGCCAAGCGAGTCCCGCAGCCGTGGTGAGTTCGTCGCCGAAGTCGCCGATTGGCTGAGCGACACGCGCCCCGTCGATCCGGAAGAGGCGGTCCGCTCGGTGTTCCGCGTGCTGTCGCGGCACATCTCGGAAGGCCAGATCAACAAGGTCCGCGACGCGCTTCCGAAAAGCCTGCGCCAGCTGTGGGAGTCGGCCGAAGACCCGACGATCTTTACCGAGGAATTGCTGATCCTGACTGAGTAATTAGAGGCACGCTTCCAGATACGGCTGGTCGAAGCCGAACTGCTTGGCCTTTTCGAGCGTGTAGGGGCGCAAGCCCATCGAGCGATATTCGCCGACGATTTTTCCGTCCGCGGTTTCGTCCAGATACTCGAACTTGAACAGCTCCTGGGTGACGATGACGTCGCCTTCCATCCCGATCACTTCGGTGATGTTGGTCGTGCGACGCGAACCGTCGCGAAGGCGCTTCACCTGGACAATCAGGTCGACCGAATCCGCGATCTGACGTGAGATCGCTTCCTTTGGCACCTTGATGTCCGACATCATGACCATGTTCTCCATACGCGCGAGGCACTCACGCGGGGAGTTGGAGTGAAGCGTCGCCATCGAGCCGTCGTGGCCGGTGTTCATGGCCGCGAGCAAGTCGAAGCACTCCGGTCCGCGAATCTCACCCAGGATGATGCGGTCGGGACGCATACGCAGGGCGTTGATGACGAGGTCGCGAATGGTGATTGCACCCTGTCCCTCAAGATTCGCCGGGCGGGTTTCGAGTGGCAGCCAGTGTGGCTGCTGGAGCCGAAGCTCGGCCGCGTCTTCGATCGTGATCACGCGCTCGCCCGGGTCGATCATCTTCGACAGTGCGTTGAGCATCGTCGTTTTACCCGAACCGGTACCGCCGGAGATGACGACGTTCATGCGGCTGGCGCCGGCAATCTTGAGCACGGTCGCCATCTTCTCCGACATCGAGCCGAAGCCCTTCATCATGTCGAGCGTGATCGGCTTCTCGGAGAACTTACGAATTGAGATGGCGGTGCCGCGGAGCGACAGCGGCGGGATGATGACGTTGACGCGGCTGCCGTCCTGGAGGCGCGCGTCGCAGAGCGGGGTGGTCTGGTCGATGCGGCGGCCGACCTTGTTCACGATGCGCTGGGCGATCTGGAACAGATGTTCTTCGTCGCGGAACTGGATCTGCGCGATTTCGAGCTTGCCCTTGCGTTCGACGTAGGTCTGCTCAGGGCCGTTGACCATGATATCGCTGACGGCCGGATCGGCGAGAAGCTCTTCGAGCGGGCCAAGGCCAAGCAGCTCGTCGACGAGCACCTTTTCCAACGCGAACTGCTCGCGGCGGTTGAGGTTGATCTTGAGCTCGGTCAGGACCTCCGAAATGATAGGCCGGAACTCTTCGGCTAGCTCGTCCTTGCTGAGCGTCGCCGCCGCTTCGGGATCGACGCGCTCGAGGAGGCGCGGGAGGACCTGTTCCTTGATCCGGTGGACCGAGGCTTCGAAGCCTTCGTTCTTGCTGCTGGCCGCTTCGCCGCTGGCATTCTGCCGGGCGGTGAGGCGATCCATCGCGCCTTGCTTCGGAGCGCTCCCATCCTCCGCGACTGGTGCATCGACCGCCGGCGTAAGATCGTCGAGCGGCGGGAATTGGTCTCCGCCCGGCTCTGGAGCCGAGGGGGTCACTTGAGCTGCGCCGGGGCCGCCCTTCATGGGCTTTGCAACGCCGAAGCTCGGGCGTCCCCCGCCCACACCACTACGCTTGCCGAATGCGCTCATTACACCCCCGCCATTGCGGTTTTCCGCCTAGGTTCGGTGGTGAATAGGAGCGAAACTTTTAGAAAAAGCTAATTGCGTTAATCGCCCCGCGGCCAAGCGTGGTTAAGCCCCCGCGCTCTCGGCGAGGACCGTGAGGCCACGGTCGCTAACCTCGGCGAAGCCTCCGGTGACCGGAATCCGTTCCGGCTGCACGTTGGCTGCGCGATAGATGGCAATGTCGCCATTCCTCAAAGTCGTCATGTAGGGCGCATGGCCGGCCATGATGCCGGATTCACCCTCCGTTCCGGGTACGACGACCATGTAGACATCGTCCGACATCACCAGCTTGTCCGGAGTGACGAGCTCGAAATGCAGGTTAGCCATTACTTTTTACCTTCGATTGCACAGTCGAGAGCGGTCGTGGCCTTCTCGAACTCGTCGCGGCAGCCCGGATTGCAGAAGCCGACGACCTTGCCTTTGTAGCGCGTCAGGCTGTCCGCGCTGACCGGCTTCCCGGACCAGGGACAGACGTCGTTCACGCAATCTTCGACGCGGAGCTCGCCGGCCATTGGTTAAGCTTCCTGCGCCAGCTTCTCGGCCTGGGCGACCGCCTCTTCGATACCGCCCACCATGTAGAAAGCGGCTTCGGGAAGGTGATCGTACTCGCCGTCGACGACCGCCTTGAACGAGCGGACCGTATCTTCGAGCTGGACGAACTTGCCCGGGATGTTCGTGAACACCTCCGCGACGTGGAACGGTTGAGAGAGGAAACGCTGGATCTTGCGAGCGCGGCTCACGACCAATTTATCCTCTTCCGAAAGCTCGTCCATGCCGAGGATGGCGATGATGTCCTGAAGCGACTTGTAGCGCTGCAGCGTCGCCTGCACCGCGCGGGTTGTCTCGTAATGCTCCTGGCCCACGACAGACGGTGTGAGAACGCGGCTGGTCGAGTCCAATGGGTCCACGGCCGGGTAGATGCCGAGTTCCGAGATGGCGCGCGAAAGCACGGTCGTCGCGTCGAGGTGCGCGAACGAGGTCGCGGGTGCCGGGTCGGTCAGATCGTCGGCGGGCACGTAGATCGCCTGCACCGAGGTGATCGACCCCTTGTTGGTCGATGTGATCCGCTCCTGCAGCGTGCCCATGTCGGTGGCGAGCGTCGGCTGATAGCCCACCGCCGAAGGGATGCGTCCGAGAAGCGCGGACACTTCCGAGCCGGCCTGCGTGAAGCGAAAGATGTTGTCGACGAAGAAGAGCACGTCCTGGCCTTCCTGGTCGCGGAAATATTCCGCGATCGTGAGGCCCGAGAGGGCGACGCGCGCGCGTGCTCCCGGCGGCTCGTTCATCTGGCCATAAACCAGAGCCACCTTCGAACCTTCCGGGGTCGGCTTGCCGTCCTTGTCCTTGGCGATGACGCCCGCCTCGAGAAACTCGTGGTAGAGGTCGTTGCCCTCGCGAGTGCGCTCGCCGACGCCGGCGAAGACGGAAAAGCCGCCGTGGCCCTTCGCGATATTGTTGATCAGCTCCTGAATGAGCACGGTTTTGCCGACGCCGGCGCCGCCGAACAGGCCGATCTTGCCGCCGCGCGCATAAGGCGCGAGCAGGTCAATCACCTTGATGCCGGTGACGAGGATCGACGCTTCGGTCGACTGATCGACGAAGGGCGGAGCATCCGCGTGGATCGGCGCCGTCTGATCTGCACCGATGGGTCCAAGTTCGTCGATCGGTTCGCCGATGACATTCATGATGCGGCCAAGCGTCTTCGGTCCGACGGGCACGCGAATCTCCGAGCCGGTCGAATGCACTTCCTGACCGCGGGTGAGCCCGTCCGTCGTGTCCATGGCAATCGTGCGCACGACGTCCTCGCCCAAATGCTGCGCGACCTCGAGCACGAGGCGGTTGCCCTGATTGTCCGTCTCGAGCGCCGAGAGGATCGGCGGCAGGTCGCCTTCGAAGGCGACGTCGACGACGGCGCCGATGACCTGGCTGACGCGGCCAGTGAGATTGCTCGTCGGCGTCGTCACCTGCGTTGTGTCGGCAGCAGCGGCCTTCTTGGCGCGGGGCTTGGGCTTCGTGTCGGCGGCGGTGGCCATTTCTTACTCTTCCCTTCGTTCCCCGGCGAAGGCCGGGGTCCAGTCCAAAACAAAAAGTCTGGGCTCCTGCCTTCGCGGGAGCACAGGCAATCTAGAGAGCCTCAGCTCCCGAAATAATCTCAACGAGCTCAGTGGTAATCGCGGCCTGACGGCTCCGGTTGTACTGGATGGTCAGGCGATTGATCATGTCGCCGGCATTGCGGGTCGCATTGTCCATCGCGGTCATCTGCGAGCCGTAGAAGCCAGCCTGGTTCTCGAGGAGAGCGCGGTAGAGCTGAACCGCGATGTTACGCGGCAGCAGGTCGTTGAGAATTTCCTCCTCGTCCGGCTCATATTCGACCGCTGCGGGCGGAGCACCGGTCTTTGCCCCCGCCTGTTCCTCACTCACGCGCGGCGCGACCGGGATGACCTGATCGATCGTCGGTTCCTGCACCAGCGTCGAAACGAAGTTCGCATAGGCGAGGTGAACGACGTCGATGCTGTCGGTCGTGTAGCGGTCGATGATGTCCTTCGCGATGGCTTGCGCCACGTCGTAGGTCGGGTTCTTCATCTCGCTCGTGTCGTACTGAGCGATGATCTGCTTGGGATAGAGGCGCTGGATCACCGGTCGGCCCTTGCGTCCGACGATGTAGAAAAACACCGTCTTGCCCTGCGCTATCAACTCGTCAGCTTTGCGGCGAACGGCACGTACGATGTTGGTGTTGAAGGCACCCGCCAACCCCCGGTCGCTGGTTGCGACGATAATGAGGTGCGTCTCGTCCTTGCCTGTTCCGACGAGGAGCCTGGGGCTTTGCGGGCCCGGGCTAACGCGCGAGGCGAGCGACGAAACAACATCCGTCATGCGCGACGAAAAGGGTCGTCCGGCAAGCGCATTCTGCTGGGCACGGCGCAGCTTCGACGCCGCGACCATGTTCAGCGCCTTGGTGATCTTCTGCGTCGACTTCACCGAGCCGATGCGGATCTTGAGGGCTTTGAGGCTCGCCATCTGTTGCTAGCACCGTCCCTTACGCGAACTGCTTGCCGAACTCGGTCAGAGCGTCCTTGAGCGCCGCCGCATTGTCGTCGTCGAGCTGCTTACTGTCGCGGATCTTGGCAAGAATTTCCGGCTTCTCCGAGCGGAGATAGCTCAGCATGGCATTCTCGTAACGCACGACGTCCTTCACATCGACGCTGTCGAGGAAGCCCTGTGTACCCGAGAAGATCGATGCGACCTGATCCTCGACCGGCATCGGACTGAACTGAGGTTGCTTCAGAAGCTCGGTGAGGCGCGCGCCGCGAGCAAGCAGCTTCTGCGTCGAGGCGTCGAGGTCGGATCCGAACTGCGCGAACGCGGCCATCTCGCGGTATTGCGCGAGCTCGAGCTTGATCGAGCCGGCGACCTTCTTCATCGCCTTGGTCTGCGCGGCCGAGCCGACACGGCTGACTGACAGGCCGACGTTAATTGCCGGGCGGATGCCCTGGTAGAAGAGATCCGTCTCAAGGAAGATCTGACCGTCGGTGATCGAGATAACGTTGGTGGGAATGTAGGCCGACACGTCGCCCGCCTGCGTTTCGATGATCGGCAGAGCGGTGAGCGATCCTGCGCCGTGATCGTCATTCATCTTCGCGGCGCGCTCTAGGAGGCGGCTGTGTAGATAGAAAACATCGCCCGGATAAGCTTCGCGGCCCGGTGGACGGCGGAGCAGGAGCGACATCTGGCGGTACGCCACGGCCTGCTTCGACAGGTCGTCATAGACGATGACCGCATGCATCCCGTTGTCACGGAAATATTCGCCCATCGCGACGCCGGTGTAGGGAGCGAGATACTGGAGCGGCGCGGGCTCCGAAGCAGTTGCGGCGACGACGATGGAATATTCCATCGCACCATTCTCTTCGAGCGCGCGGACGATCTGCGCGACGGTCGATCGCTTCTGACCGACGGCGACATAGATGCAATACAGCTTGTGCTTTTCGTTGTCGTCCTTGTTGACTTCCTTCTGGTTGATGAAGGTGTCGATCGCGACAGCGGTCTTGCCGGTCTGGCGGTCGCCGATGATCAGTTCGCGCTGGCCGCGACCGATCGGAACGAGCGCGTCGAGCGCCTTCAGGCCCGTCTGCACCGGCTCGTGCACCGACTTGCGCGGGATGATGCCGGGCGCCTTCAGCTCGACGCGGCGACGCTCGGTATATTCGATCGGACCCTTGCCATCGATGGGGTTACCGAGGGCGTCGACGACGCGGCCGAGGAGACCCTTTCCGATCGGAACGTCGACGATCGCGCCGGTGCGGCGGACGGTCGAACCTTCCTCGATCTCGGCGTCTGAGCCGAAGATCACGACGCCGACATTGTCGGCTTCGAGGTTGAGGGCCATGCCCTTGGTGCCGTTGTCGAACTCGACCATCTCGCCCGCCTGGACATTATCGAGGCCATAGATGCGGGCGATGCCGTCGCCGACGGACAGCACTGTGCCGACTTCGGAGACCTCGGCTTCGGCGTCGAAATTCGCGATCTGGTCGCGGATAACGCGGGAGATTTCAGCGGCGCGGATATCCATGGGTCTGTCTTAGCCTTTCATCGCCTGAGCGAGTCGGTTGAGTTTGGTGCGGATCGAGGCGTCGATACGCTGGCTTCCCAGCTTCACGACAATTCCGCCCAGTATTGAGGGGTCGACCTGAGCGTCGATATTGACGTCTCGGCCGATGCGGGTGCGAAGCTGCTGACCAAGCTGGGCGAGCTGGTCGTCGTTCAAGGGACGAGCGGTAAGGACTTCCGCGACGGCCTCGCCGCGATGCTCCGCCGCGAGGCGGCGGAAGGCTCTTACGATCGGCCGCAGCTGGTTCTTCCGGCCGTTGCGAGCGAGCACACGGAGAAAGTTCGCCGTGATCGGATCGAGATTGAGCTGCGGAGCGATCGCGGCGAACGCCTTGCCCGCTTCCTCACGCGAAACGAGCGGGCTTTCCACCAGCTCGTTCAAGTCCCTTGAGTCCGCCAGCGCTTGATTCAATGTCTCGAGGCTGCGGCCGACGGCGTCGATTTGCCGCTGGTCGCGTGCAAGGTCGAACAAAGCGGACGCGTAGCGCCCCGCTAAGCTTGCCCGTATGCCGCCGGATATCTCCACGCGCGAATAGCTCCAGAACTGGAATTGCCCCACGAAAAAACGGGGCGCTATCGGGGTTTGTCCCCCAACGCCCCTTGTGGGTTGCGCGGGCCCCTAGCAAGCGGCTCGTGGGGATGCAACCGGGAGCATTCGGTTTGAACGCAAGCTTGAGGAAGCAGCTCGGCGGGTGAGGGGGTAAACCCCATGCGAAAGGAGTATTTCGCATGACTTACGTCGTTAGGGGTCTTGATCCTGCGCCGTACCGGCACCTCTTCGAATTGCCGGACGAGGAATTGGCAAAACGGGGTGTTGTTCGCATGACGGTCGATGACCCGACCTTTCCATGCCGGGTCAGCCTGACCGATCGGGCAAACGGCGAGAAAGTGCTTCTGCTCAACCATGTCAGTCACGATGTGGCAAATCCCTATCGTGCGACGCATGCGATCTTCGTCACCGAGACCGAGCAGGAGCCCGCCGAGTATATCGACCGAGTTCCACCCGTCTTCGAGAAGCGGATTCTGTCCCTCCGCGCGTTCGATCAGGACGGGATGATGGCTGATGCGATCCTGACGCAGCCGGGCGAGGCCGATGCCGGGATTCGCAAGCTGTTCACGAACCCGGATGTTGAGACCATCCATGCTCACAACGCGTCACGCGGATGCTTCTCCGCGAAGATCGAAAGGAACTGACCATGTTGGTGCTTGCGCACGCCATCGAAGAGCATACATCCGAAACGATGAGCAATGTCGCGCGCCTCGACGCGGACACCGCATGGGCCGCCTTCATGCGTCGAGACAGAGCCTGGGACGGCCGGGTGCTCGGCGCGGTGAAGACCACGGGTATCTACTGCAAGCCTAGCTGCCCGGCGAAGCGCCCGAAGCGGGACCATGTCGAGTTCTTCGCCAGCGGCGAGGAAGCGCGCGTCGCCGGCTATCGGCCGTGCCTTCGCTGCAAGCCTGACGAGGTTGGGCGCGATCGCGAAGCCGTGGCAGCGGCCGTGAAACTCATCGAGCAGGCCGAGGATGCGCCCAATCTCGCCGAACTGGCGACTGCGGTCGGCTATGCGCCGCATCATTTCCAACGCATCTTCAAGCGCGATCTGGGTGTCTCGCCGGCCGAATATGCGCGCGGCCTTCGCAATCGCCGGACCGAAAGCGCTTTGAAGCAAAACGACCGAGTGACCGATGCAGTCTACGATGCTGGTTATTCGAGCCCGAGCGGCTTCTACAGCGATGCGAAGGAGAGGCTTGGGATGACACCGTCTGCATGGCGCGAAGGCGGCCGTGGCGAGACGATTCGTTGGACGACGTTCGACAGCCCGCTCGGGTCGATGCTGATTGCCGCGACGTCGAAGGGTATTTGCCGGCTGACGTTCGACGATAGCGTAGAATCGCTGACGCGGCTGTTCCCGAAGGCGACAATCGTGAAGGACGACGGTGGCCTGAAAAAACTGGTCGAGGGTGCTCTCACTGCGATCGAGAGACCGCTCGCAGCGCCCGAGCTTCCGATCGATGTCGCGGGCACTGCCTTCCAGGAAGCCGTCTGGCGCGAGCTACGGAAGATCCCTGCCGGCGAAACGCGGAGCTACGCGCAGATCGCCGCAGCGATCGGGCAACCTAAGGCGGTCCGCGCGGTCGGCACCGCAAATGGCGACAATCACGTCTGCGTCCTAATTCCGTGTCACCGCGTCATCCGCAGCGACGGAACGATAGGCGGCTATGGCGGCGGCGTTGACCGCAAGCGAAAGCTGCTCGCCTCAGAAGGTCATGCCTCGGCGTCCCCGGAGTTGCCGTTGGTCGAATAATCGCTTGCCCCCTCCTTCTCCCTGCGCTCAACCCAGGGGAGGACATTAGGAGGGGCGAGATGGAACAAATGGTGGCGCAGGCTCCGAAGAAGCCGCTTTGGCGCCGGATCGTCGATTTTCCGCTCGTCGCCCTGCTGATCGCACTCGTGCTCGTGATCATCGGTTTCACGGTTGCATTCCTGATCGGCAGGTATCTCATTCCACCGATCCCCGGCTTCACGCTCGAGATGAAATTCGACCTCATCGCGATTCCAATCCTGCTCCTCCTCTACAGATACGTAATCCGGCACCTCGGCGAGCATCCTCGGGACGATTACAGGGATCCGAAAGCGGTCCGTCATCTGTTCATTGGCCTCGGTGCGGGACTTCTGATCTTCTCAGTCGCTGTCGCCGTTGCCGGCCTGATGGGGATCTACCGCGTGCAAGGCGCAGGTGACTTCAGTGCATTGCCGACAGCGCTCATCGCTTCCGCCATTTTCCCGGCCATCAATGAGGAATTGATCTTTCGCGGGATCCTTTTCCGCTGGATCGAGGATTTCGGCGGAAGCTGGATGGCCCTGTTGCTCACTTCTGCGCTGTTTGGAGCGGCGCATCTACTCAATCCTCACGCAAGCCCGATTGCAGCGGTGGGCATCGCCTTTGAAGCCGGCGTGATGTTGGGCGCTGCATACATGCTGACCCGAAGCCTCTGGCTTCCGATGGGCCTTCATGCCGCGTGGAACTTTGCTCAGGGCGAAATCTACGACATCCCTGTGTCAGGATCGAAGGTGCATGGCATGATCGATGCCACCCTGAGCGGTCCGCCGTTGCTAACCGGAAACGGTTTCGGCCTCGAAGCATCGCCGATCGCAATGGTCGTCGCGACGCTATTCGGCCTATGGCTGCTCTGGCTCGCCATTCGGAAAGGCGAAGTCGTTCAGCCCTGGTGGGTGAGGCGAAGAGCCTGACTGAGCGGCCCCGACTGCAGCGGCATTCAGGCTAAGTGCAAGCAGCTGTCCGGAAATGATTTTCCTAAAGGAATGAATAGGGATCGACATCGACGCCGACCCGCACTTTAGAGTTCCACTCGACTCCGGCCAGCCAGTCGCGGATGACGTCCTGGACGTCGAGGCTGCGGCGGGCATGGACGAGCAAGCGCTGGCGATGTCGGCCCCGGAGCATTGCTAGCGGTGCGGGTGAGGGGCCGAAGACCGCCATTCCTTCGACCTCAGGCGCCGCGTTGCCGATCCGTCTTGCGACCGCTTCCGCCTCGCTCGCGTCCTCCGCCGAGACAATGATAGCGGCCAGGCGCCCGAACGGCGGCATGGCCGCTTCCCGTCGTGCCTCAGTCTCGGCTGCGTAGAAACCCGGCGCATCGCCCGAGACCAATGCGGCAATCACGGGCGCTTCCGGATCATGACTCTGGATGAAGACGTGTCCCGGCTTGTCGCCTCGACCGGCGCGGCCCGCAACTTGTTGGATTTGCTGGAAGCTACGCTCCGCGGCCCTGAGATCGCCGCCTGCAAGTCCAAGGTCGGCATCAACGACGCCAACGAGCGTCAGATTCGGGAAATGATATCCCTTCGTGACGAGCTGCGTGCCGATGACAACATCGATAGCGCCCGCCTCCATCGCCCCCACAAACTCGGCTGCGCGCAGCGGCGACCAGATGGTGTCCGAGGTCACGATTGCAGTGCGGGCGTCGGGGAACAACTCTGCGACCTCGTCGGCGATCCGTTCCACACCGGGGCCGCAGGCCACGAGGCTATCCTCCTCACCACACTCAGGGCAGGCTTTGGGGGGCGGCATGACGTGGCCACAATGGTGGCAGGCGAGACGGTGCATCAGGCGATGCTCGACCATCCATGCGGTGCAGTTGGGACATTGGAAGCGATGCCCGCAGTGACGGCACAAGGTCAGCGGTGCGAAACCCCGACGGTTGAGGAACAGGAGCGACTGCTCGCCGCGGTCGAGATTCGCCTCCAATTCCTGAACTAGTGCCGGCGCGAGCCAGCGCCCGCGTAGCGGTGGATCCTGGGTGAGGTCGATTGCGCGGATCTCCGGCAGGCTGGCGCCGGCGAAGCGTTCGGGCAGGCTGACCTCCCGATAGCGGCCAAGCTCGACCATGTGTCGACTCTCGATCGGCGGCGTTGCCGTGGACAGGATAACCGGAATGTCCTCGAACTTGCCGCGCATCACCGCCGTGTCGCGGGCATGGTACTGGACGCCGTCCTCCTGCTTGAACGAGGGTTCGTGAGCCTCGTCGACGACGATCAGGCCGAGGTTCGGATACGGCAAGAATAGTGCTGAGCGAGCGCCTACGACGACTCTGGCCTCGCCGCTCGCGATTCCGCGCCAGGCTCGGCGGCGCTGCGATGACCGAAGATCCGAGTGCCAGGCCACCGGCGTGCAGCCGAACCGCGCTTCGAAGCGCTTGAGGAAAGGCTCGGTGAGTGCAATCTCAGGCAAGAGCACGAGCGCCTGCTTTCCCTGGCGAAGGCACTCTGCAATCGCTTCAAAATAAACTTCCGTCTTGCCTGAGCCCGTGACTCCGTCGAGCAGCACGGGATCGAAGGCTTTGCCAATCGCGGCCGAGAGGCTTGTCGCCGCTTCGCTCTGGTCGGCGTTGAGGTCGGGCGGTGCGTAATCCGGATTGGGCCAGGGGAGCGGCCGATCGGCATCGACGGCCACTGCCTCAAGCGCGCCGGCGTTCACCAATCCGCGCATGACAGCGTCACTGACGTCAGCATGAGCCGTCAGCTCGCGAATGGTGCCCTGCCGGGCCTCGAGCGCGGCAAGCGCCTTCTCGCGCTGGGGTGTCAGCCGATCGGGCACAATGCCCGTCGGACGATATTCCGTAAGCTGACGTGGTCCATCGAGCGCAGCCGATGACGGCAAGACCATCCGCAGCACGGAGGCGAGCGGGCTGAGGTAATAATCTGCCGTCCACTCGCACAGGCGCCGGAGTGGCGCGGCGATCGGCGGAACGTCCACCACGCCTGCGAGCGGACGCAATCGCGCATCCGGCACTTCATTGGTCGGCAGCCGCTCCGCCTCCCATGCCACGCCGAGGAGCTGGCGCGGCCCGACGGGCGCCACGACGATTGAGCCAGGCTCGATCGGCATATCCTCGGGTACCCGATAGTCGAGCGGCCCGAGCGCGGCATTCAAGGTGACGACACGGGCGCGCTGCATTGCTATGGCATCTGCGGGCTGAGAGGACGTCAAGCAAGAGGACGTTCGAATGATTGGACGACGCTGGCACGGCCGGGTCACCGCAGCCAAAGCCGACGAATATCTGAAGCTCTCTAAGGATGTCGGCCTGGTCGACTACCGATCGACGCCTGGCAACATTGCCGCCTGGTGCCTGCACCGGCGCGACGGCAATGTTGTCCACGTCGAGATGTTCACGCTGTGGGAAGACATCGAAGCAATCCGCCGCTTCGCCGGGGATGAACTGACGAAGGCCAAATATTACGATTTCGATCCCGACTTTTTGCTCGAGCTCGAACCCGAGGTCGTCCACTTCGAAGTGATCGAATGAGCTAGGCCGTCATTGCGAGGAGTGTAGTGACGAAGCAATCCAGAGAGATTCAGGTGGATTGCTTCGCCCTGCTCGCAATGACGGAGATGCTACCGGCCTCGCTTCTTGCGATGCGTGTCGAAATCGAGGACCGCTGATTCATCTTCGGGCTGGAGCAGTCCGAGACGACGCGCAACCTCCTGGTATGCTTCCTCAACGCCGCCCAGATCCTGACGGAAGCGGTCCTTATCGAGCTTCTGGTTGGTCTTGATGTCCCAGAGTCGACAGCCGTCGGGACTGATCTCGTCGGCCAGGATCACCCGCGCAAAATCGCCGTCCCAGACGCGGCCGAACTCCAGCTTGAAGTCGATCAGGCGGATGCCGATCGCCGCGAACATGCCCGACAGGAAGTCGTTTACCCGGATCGCCATGTCGGCGATGTCGTTCATCTCGTCCTGCGTCGCCCAGCCGAAGCAGGCAATGTGCTCGTCGGCGATCATCGGATCGCCAAGCGCATCGTCCTTGTAATAATATTCGATGATCGTCCGCGGCAGCTGAGTGCCTTCCTCGATTCCGAGGCGCTTCGAAAGCGATCCAGCGGCGACGTTCCGCACGACCACCTCGATCGGAATGATCTCCACCTGGCGGATCAGCTGTTCGCGCATGTTGAGGCGGCGGATGAAGTGCGTGGGGACGCCTATCGCCCCGAGCGACGTGAAGATATGCTCCGAGATACGATTGTTGATGACGCCTTTGCCGCTGATCGTGCCGCGCTTTTGCGCGTTGAACGCGGTCGCGTCGTCCTTGAAATATTGGATGAGCGTGCCGGGCTCCGGACCCTCATAGAGGATCTTGGCCTTACCCTCATAAATCTGGCGGCGGCGAGCCACGTTTCGCGTTACTCCAACGAAAGATGGAAGGAGCGAGCGCTATAAGCGAGGAGCGCGGCGCGTGCTAGTCCGCGCTCCTCTTGGGCGATGTCAGTTGCAGCGGGCGCGCTTGGGCTTCGCCGTCCAGGGCGCCTGATACTCGATTTTGTTCAAGACATTGAACGC
>JBEDUM010000031.1:0-6259 GCA_040414585.1 Sphingomicrobium sp.
CCTGCCGCCTTCCACAAGCGGTAAGAGCGACGGCGTGTCTCCCTTCCACAGGCGGCACGCCGTTCGTGCGTTTATACATGATAACGTTAGCAAAAGCAAAAAAGAGTGGGCGATTCAGGACGGTAGAATCCCCGCAAAACTAACCTTTCCGGCACCTCTTCTTAGCGTGGGTCAAGGGGATAAACGGGAAGTTTACGAACCAACCTGCCTCTCGTGACAAGCGCAGCCGGAGGTCGCTACTGTGCCGCGATGACCTATCGATTCTCGTATGCGTTCCTGGCCTTCGCGCTCGTGACCACCGCCACCGCCGCAGCCGCGCTCAGTCCCGCCGAGCAGGCTATGATCCGCACGGTCGATGCCGAGCAGCAGCGCACGACCGGCATGCTCCAGCGCTGGGTCGACCAGAACAGCGGGACGATGAACCTTGCCGGTGTCGGGGCGGTGCGAAGCATGGTTGAGCCTGAGTTCCGGCAGCTCGGCTTCAAAACCGAGTGGATCGACATGCATGCGGCCGGCCGCGCTGGCCACCTCGTCGCGCGCCACGTCGGCAGCCGGCGGGGAAAGCGGCTATTGCTGATCGCCCATCTCGATACCGTTTTTGAGCCGGACTCGCCGTTCCAGCGCTGGACTTCCGATGGCAAATTCGCGCACGGCCCCGGCTCCGGCGACGACAAGGGCGGAATTGCGGTTATCGTCGCGGCACTGCGCGCCATGAAAGCTGCGGGAACGCTCAAGAACGCCAATATCACCGTCTTCATGACCGGTGACGAAGAGGATGCCGGAAGGCCCCTCGCCATTTCGCGCCGTGACCTGATCGCCGAGGGCAAGCGCGCTGACGTCGCGCTCGACTTCGAGGACCTGGCCGTCCACGACGGGCCGAACGGACCCGAGGACATGGGCTCGACCGGACGGCGGAGCGCCGGGAGCTGGACACTGACCGTGACCGGGCATGCCGCCCATTCGGCAGGCGTCGGCGCCGATGATTATGGCGCGATCTACGACCTGGCGCGGATCATCGACCAGTTCCGCCGCGAGCTTCCCGAGGACAAGCTGACCTATAATGTCGGCCTCGTCGGCGGCGGCCAGACAGCGCAGCTCGACGCTGGCAAGATCCGGATCGAGGCGACGGGCAAGACCAACATCATTGCCGCGACCGCCGTTGCTCGCGGCGACCTTCGAGCCATCAGCCAGGAGCAGATCGATCGCGTCGAGGCCAAGATGCGCGCGATCGTCGCTCAGCCGATGGCCGGCGCTCATGCAGAAATCAGCGTCGATGAGGACATCTATCCGCCGATGCCCCCGACCGAAGGCAACCGCGCGATCCTTGCCCAGCTCAACGGTGTCAACCGCGACACGGGATTGCCTGAGATGGGCGAGCTCGACCCTGCCGATCGCGGGGCGGGCGACATCAGCTTCGTCGCCGCGGACGTCGACGGGCTTGCCGGCCTCGGTCCGGCGAGCTCCGGCTCGCACACGGCCCAGGAAACGGTCGACGTGCCTTCGATCTTCAAGCAGGCGAAGCGCGCCGCAATTCTCATGAGCCGCCTCTCTGCAGAGCGGCGCTAGGAATCTTTCGACTACGCCATGTTCGGCACGCCACACTTGTTCCGGAAGTGCAACCTCAGCGCCGCTTGTTTGTTGAGCATTGGGTGAGGGTGCGCCCTCGCGGCTTGGGAGGGAACCGGCGGTTGGTGGATAGCTTGCTTTCGGGCGATAGTAGCGTGCTCAGGGATGATCCCTTCAGGCTACTCGTCCAATCCATTGTCGACTACGCAATCTACCTGCTGGATCCGGCCGGCATCGTGACCAGCTGGAACGCGGGCGCGGAGCGTATCAAGGGCTTCCAGGCGGACGAGATTGTCGGGAAGCATTTCTCGGTCTTCTACACGGAAGAGGACCGAAAGGCCGGCGTGCCGCAGCAGGTGCTCGAAACCGCGCGCCGCGAAGGCAAGTTCGAAGGTGAGGGCTGGCGCGTGCGCAAGGACGGCGCGCGCTTCTGGGCGAGCGTCGTCGTCGACCGGATCAACGGTGAGGACGGCGAACTGGTCGGATTCGCCAAGATCACCCGTGACATGACCGAGAAGCGCAACGCCCAGCAGGCGCTGCTCGAGGCGGAGAGGCGCTTCCGCATCCTCGTCCAGGGCGTCACCGACTACGCGATCTTCATGCTCGATCCGGAGGGGCGGGTTACCAACTGGAACGCCGGCGCGCAGCGGATCAAGGGATACACGCCGGAGGACATCGTCGGCGAGCATTTCAGCCGTTTCTACACCCCCGAAGACCTAGACGTGGGACTTCCGAAAAAGGCCCTCGAGACGGCGCGCGAAACGGGCAGGTACGATGCGGAAGGCTGGCGCGTGCGCAAGGACGGTACCCGCTTCTGGGCGAGCGTCGTCCTCGACGCGATCCACGACCAAGACGGCAACCTGCTCGGATTTGCCAAGATCACGCGCGATATGACCGAGAAGCGAGAGGCGCAGCTCAAGCTCGAGGAATCGCGAGAGCAATTGTTCCGCTCCCAGAAAATGGAGGCGCTGGGCCAACTGACCGGCGGCCTCGCGCACGACTTCAATAATCTGCTGACGGCAATCCTCGGCGCGGCCGATCTTGCGTCGCGTAACGCCGATCGGCCCGAGAAGCTCAGGCGTATGCTCGACGGCATCCGCAACTCCGCTCAGCGCGGCGCGAGCCTGACCAAGCAGCTGCTCGCATTCGCCCGCGCTCAGCCGCTCGAGATCAAGCAGATCGAGCTTAAGGATTTCATGGGCGAAGTGACCACCCTCGTGCGTCCATCGCTGCGCTCGGACATCGAGCTGGTGACCGAGATTTCCGACCAGCTCTGGCCCATCGACGCGGATGCCGGCGCGCTGGAGCTCGCAATCCTCAACCTTGCCTTCAATGCGCGCGATGCGATGCAGGGCGGGGGCACGCTCCGCGTCAGCGCACAAAATGTCGTGCTCAATGGCGAGCCTGAGGGATTGAAGGGCGAGCATGTGGCGTTGCGAGTATCCGACACGGGTACCGGAATGGCGCCCGAGATGAAGGAGCGCGTGTTCGAGCCATTCTTCACGACCAAGAGCTTCGGCGAGGGCACCGGCCTTGGCCTCAGCCAGGTGTTCGGCTTCACCAAGCAGCTCGGCGGCGCGGCGGCGGTCGACTCCGAGATCGGCAAGGGATCGACGTTTACGCTCTACCTGCCCGCGAGCCGCGGAGCGAATGCGGATCAGACAAAGGTCAATGGCGCGAACGCGCTGGGATGCGTGCTCATCGTCGAGGACGATAGCCTGGTTGCCGAACTTGCCGCGGGAATGGTGACCGAGCTCGGCTATGAAGCGATCGTCGCGCACAGCGCCAAGGAAGCGCTCGACCGGCTCGCGGGCGGTGAGAAGCCCAAGCTCATCTTCACCGACATCGTGATGCCCGGCGGGATCAGCGGACTCGAGCTGGCACGCAAGGTGCGCGACCGTTTCCCCGAACTGCCGATCCTCCTCACCACTGGCTACAGCGAGCATGTCGCTGGAAGCCATGGCTTCCCGGTCCTGTATAAGCCTTACGAGCTCGACGGGCTGGCCGGAGCGCTCGGCAAGATACTCAAGCACGACGTCCGGGTGCATTGACGCGTTGAGAGGGAAATCGGGCGAACTGAGTCGCTTAAGCGTGCCTGCTTGACAGCGGTCTGGATCGGGAGCCTCATCCGCCCGACCGGGTGCATCTCGGCCCCCGGTCAGGGGGAGGACAGACCATGCAAGAAGCCGTGTCCGCGCGCACGCCCGTGCATCTGTGGATCGTCGGTATCGTTTCGCTCTTGTGGAATGCGTTCGGCTGTTACGACTATCTGATGACCAACCTTAGGAATCAGGCCTATTTGTCGAACTTCACGGCCGACCAGCTCGCCTACTACGATAGCCTGCCTTCGTGGCTCACCGCCTTCTGGGCAATCGGCGTGTGGGGCGGATTGGCAGGATCGATCCTTCTGCTCATGCGCAGTCGCTACGCAGTCTGGGCGTTCGCTTTATCCTTCGTCGGAGCGATCGTCGGCCTCGGCTATCAGTTGTTCCTGACCGAGATGCCCGCGAGCATGAAGAGCGGCGCCATGGCGATCATGCCGTGGGTGATCATCATCATCGCAGCCGTCTTGCTTTGGTATTCGTGGAACGCGGAGAAGAAGGGCCTTCTTCGCTGAGCCAGCGTAGGGGCGGCGTCAGGAGCGCCGCCCGCCGAATCTCGTCCTGCTCTGCCTGCCGAACCGCCCCTTGCGGGTACCCGGCTTGCCTTCGGTCGAGTGGCCGAACGGACGCGGAGCGACGCGTTGGTCATGCGGAATTCCGAGATCATTCTCTTCGAGCCGGCGGATCTCGTCGCGTAGCCGCGCGGCTTCCTCGAACTCTAGGTCGGCGGCGGCCTTGCGCATCCGCTCCTCCAGATCGGCGATGTAGGCGCGGAGATTGTGCCCGACGAGCTCCGGCCGTTCCTCATCGCCCGTGTCGACGAGCACATGGTCGCGCTCGGAAACGTCGGCGAGCAGGTCGGCGATGTTGCGCTTGACGCTCTCGGGTGTGATGCCATGCGCGGCGTTGTATTCGAGCTGCTTTTCCCGGCGGCGGTTCGTCTCGGCGAGAGCGCGTTCGATCGAGCCGGTGACGGTGTCGGCGTAGAGGATCACGCGGCCCTCCACGTTGCGCGCCGCACGGCCGATGGTCTGGATCAGTGAGGTTTCTGAACGCAGGAAGCCTTCCTTGTCGGCATCGAGGATCGCGACGAGGCCACACTCCGGGATGTCGAGCCCCTCGCGCAGCAGGTTGATGCCGACGAGGACGTCATAGACGCCGAGGCGCAGCTCGCGGATCAGCTCGATGCGCTCCAAGGTCTCGACGTCGGAGTGCATGTAGCGGACCTTGAGACCGGCCTCGTGGAGGTACTCCGTCAGGTCCTCGGCCATGCGCTTGGTCAGCGTCGTAACGAGCGTGCGATAGCCCTTTCGCGCAGTCTCCTTCGCCTCGTGGACGAGGTCGTCGACCTGGTCCTCGACGGGCTTGATCTCGACCGGCGGGTCGATGAGCCCTGTTGGGCGAATCACCTGCTCGGAGAAGACTCCGCCCGTCTCGGTCATCTCCCACGGGCCGGGGGTGGCGGACACGAACACCGACTGCGGACGCATCGCTTCCCATTCGTTGAACCGCAGCGGACGGTTGTCGATGCAGCTCGGCAGTCGGAAGCCATATTCGGCGAGCGTGATCTTCCGCCGGTGGTCGCCACGCGCCATCGCGCCGATTTGCGGCACCGTCTGGTGGCTTTCGTCGATGAACAGCAAAGCGTTGTCCGGCAAATATTCGAACAGGGTCGGCGGCGGCTCACCGGGCAAGCGGCCGGTGAGGAAGCGCGAGTAATTCTCGATCCCCGCGCATGAGCCGGTCGCGGCGATCATCTCCAGGTCGAAGTTGGTGCGCTGCTCGAGCCGCTGCGCCTCAAGCAGCCGCCCCTCGGCGGTCAGCTCCTTCAGGCGTTCTGCGAGCTCGTGCTTGATCGCCTCCATCGCCTGCTTGAGCGTCGGCCCTGGTGTGACATAGTGCGAGTTCGCGTAGACCTTGATGCTGTCCAAGCTCGCCACCGACTTGCCTGTCAGCGGATCGAACTCGGTGATCTCCTCGATCTCGTCACCGAAGAAGCTCACCCGCCAGGCGGTGTCCTCATAGTGGGACGGGAAGATTTCCAGGCTGTCGCCCCGCACCCGGAAATTTCCGCGCGCGAAGGCTTGGTCGTTGCGGCGGTACTGAAGCGCGACCAGTTTGCGGATAACCTCGCGCTGATCCTCGACGCTCCCCTTCTTCAGGCTGAAGGTCATCGCCGAATAGGTCTCGACCGAGCCGATGCCGTAAAGGCACGAGACAGATGCGACGATGATCACGTCGTCGCGCTCCAGCAGCGACCGCGTCGCCGAGTGGCGCATGCGATCGATCGCCTCGTTCACGCTCGACTCCTTCTCGATGTAGGTGTCGGTGCGCGGGACGTACGCCTCGGGCTGGTAGTAGTCGTAGTAGGAGACGAAGTACTCGACCGCGTTGTCCGGGAAGAAGCCTTTCATCTCGCCGTAGAGCTGCGCGGCCAGCGTCTTGTTGGGGGCCAGCACCAGCGACGGCCGGCTCTGCGATGCGATGACATTGGCCATGGTGAATGTCTTGCCCGAGCCGGTGACGCCCAGCAGCACCTGGTCGCGCTCACCCTCCGACACGCCGGCGATGAGCTGACGAATCGCCTCAGG
>JBEDUM010000032.1:0-5135 GCA_040414585.1 Sphingomicrobium sp.
CCTTATCGGCCTCGATCACGGCGGCGAGAAGCTTGGTGGACGGCCCCGTCGGCAGGAGCTTTGCCATGCCGAGCTGGGCGAAGGGATCCAGCATGTAGTTGATCAGTTCCTGCGCTTCCTTGGGATACTTGCTGCCGGCCACCAAATTGACGGTGTCGACATTGCCGATCGCACCTTCGCTCGGTGTGGCGAACCCGATCGGGAGACCGCGATCTGCCATAGCCGCGGCGCGCATGTTGTTCCAGGGTGCGACCCACACGTCCCCTGACTCCAGCTGGGCCTGCAACGTGTTCGAAGCCACATTGTAGGAGTGCACCTTGATCTTGGCGATTTCGTCGATGCCCACCTCCGGCTTGGCCTCGTCGCCCCCGTACATGCGGGAGACAGCGATCACGAAGTCTCGTCCCTGGATGTTGATAATGTCAGGGATCGAGATGTGGCCGGAGAGCCGGGGATCCCAAAGGTCCTTCCAGGCCTTGGGCTCCGCAATGCCGGCTTCCTTCAGCTTGTTCTTGTTGTACGCGATGCCGACCGAATAAAAGAACAGGGTCGCGCCGTAGCCGTTTTTGTCAACGGCTTCCGGATACAGGTGTTGCAGGTTGGTCACGATCTTGGGATCCAACTTCTGCACTACTCCGGCGTCGATGGCTGCCGCCGTCACGTCGTCGTCGAGACATACGATATCGAACGGCGCCTCCCGGCCGCGGCTCGCGATCATCTTGGCAAGGAAGTCAGCCGGATTGGCGTACTGCACTTCGACTTTAATTCCGGTGCGCTTGGTGTAGAGATCGAACGCGTACTTCTGCAGCGCTTCCCCGAAAGGTCCGGCGAACGACGCCACCTTCAGCGTGATGTCGGAGCGCTGCTGCGCTGCTGCGGCGGTGACGCCCAGCGCCAGAGCAAGCGCGCCGGCAGCAATATTGATCAGCTTCATGGCGTTCTCCCTGTGGTCCGATTGTTCAGTGTCGTGTCGCAAAAAGTCGTTCGATGCCGATGACGCGGTCGAGAGCAAGCATCAGCACCACCGAGACTATGACGATGACTGAGGCCACCGCGAGTATGTCGCCGCCGAAGCTGATTTCCATCGCGGTGAATATCTTCACCGGCAGTGTGGTGGCATCGCCTCCGCCCATGAAGAGAGCGATCGGCACCTCGTCGAGCGAGATCAGGAACGCGAAGATCGCGCCGGATACGATGCCGGGGCGCAGGATGGGCAGCGTCACGTGAATGAATGTCCGCCAAGGACCGGCGCCGAGGTTCTGGGCTGCCTCCTCCACTGAATGATCGAAGCGTGTATGGCCGGCGAGCACGGCACGGACGACGAAGGGTATCGCAAATGTCAGATGACCCACCACAAGACCAGCGATGGTGCCGCCGAGCGTCAGCCGGAAGTGATCCCAGATCACCAGGGAGAACTGGAATGCGGCGACCCCCATCACTAGCGCCGGCACCATCAGCGGCGAGAGGCAAATTGCGTTGAGGACATCGCGGCCCGGGAACCGGCCGCGCGCAAGCGCGAGCGCGCCGGGGACGCCAGTCAGAACCGCGACCAGCACCGTGATGGCGGCCACTTCCAGGCTCACGATCAACGCCCGGTAGTAGGTCGGGTCGATCTGCGAATACCAGCGCGTGGTGAACGACCGCGGCGGAAACGACAACACGCCAACGGCGTTGAAGGACGAGATCACCACCACGACTATCGGCGCGAGGAGAAAGACGAAGGCGGAAACGAGAACTCCGGTGGCAAAGATGCGCTTCATCGCGCCATCTCCGTGCGCGGCGCACCAAATTTCAGCGCCAGGACTGACAGCAGGCCCGCTAGAACCATGAGCACAGCCGCGCTGGTCGCACCCAGCGGATAGTCAAGCACCGTCCGGAATTGCTGCCCGATAAAGGTCGACATCACCAGGAACCTATTGCCGCCCATGATGACGGGTGTCGTGTAAGCTGCAATCGCCATCGTAAAGACGAGCAGCGATCCGCCGATCATGCCGGGCAGGCTCAGGGGCAGCATGACGTGCACAAAAGTGCGCAGCGGCCCGGCACCGAGGTTCGCCGCGGCTTCCTCCAGTTCGGGCTCGATGCGCTGGATCACCGTGGTCAGCGTCAGGATCATGAAGGGAAGCAGCGCGTGGACAAGACCAATAATGACCCCCGTAAGGTTGCTGATCAGGGGGACCGGTTCGTTGACCAAACCCGACGTCAACAATAGTCCGTTGACCAAGCCGGTATTGCTGAGGATTGGAAACCAGCCGATATTGCGGACCACCGCGCTTACCAGCAGCGGCGCCACCACCAGAAACAGCAGCAGGCCGCGCCAGCGCGATTTCGTGCGGGCAAGGAAGTAGGAAACTGGATAGCCGACGATCAGGCAGCACAGCACCACAACGCCGCCAAGCCAGAAGGTGTTGAGGATGATCCGGTAGTAAAACGGGTCGGTGATGAAGTTCCTGTAGTTTTCCAACGAGAATTCGTCGCCGACTTGCGCCGGCCCAGTCATGCCGAAGAAGCTCAGGAAAATCAGGCAGCCGATCGGCAGTGCGAAGACGACGGCGAGGGTAAGCAGCATCGGCAGCGAGAGCAGCGCCCATTTCGTGTTTGCCGACACGCTCCACATATGAACCTACACGTTCATGGTGACGTAGGATGCCCGGCCGACGGCGCAGAGCCGCTTCTGGTCATCGGTGACGCGGATGTCGACCAGCCCGATGGTGCGGCCGAGCTTGATCACTGTCGCCACCGCGACAATCTCGGTCCCGCCGGCCATACGAAGATAGTCGACCCGCATGTCGATGGTCGCGACGGTGTGCAGCAGCTTCGCGCAGACAGCGGCATGGCCGGAAATGTCCACCATGGCGGCGACCACGGCCCCATGCAGTTCAGGACGGCCGGGGAGCCGGCAGAACTCCGGCCGGATCTTAAGCCGGAATGTGACGCTCCCGGCCTTTTCGTCGACCTCTGTCAGTTCGGGCAGCAGCCACTGGTGGAAAGGCGTCGCGGCGATGTTGTCGCGGACGAATTGGAAGGTGCTTTGCGTCATGCGCGATCCGGTCCCGGGCTTTGTTGAAACGTTTCCAAGGGGGCGATTGTAACGAATTTACCTGCGCCGCCGACGCTCATTTTCGTCGCACCCCAGCGCCGTTGCGTGTCAGCCCCGCCAGCGTACGGGCTGGGGCGTCAGGGAGCCTTCCTTCACCATCTCAACAAGGCGGCGCTTGAGAACCTTGCCGCTTGCGGTCAGCGGGAAGCTGTCGAGCGAAATGAAGTACTCCGGCATATCGTACTTCGAGAGCCCATGGTCGTTGAGATGCGCCAGCAGGGCCATCGGAGTAACGATCTCGTTGGGACGCGGGATCACCGCGAGGCAAAGCCGCTCGCCGAGGCGTTCGTCGGTTACCGGAAAAGCTGCGGCCTTCGCCACTGCTTTGTAACGCATGGTGAAGTCCTCGATCTTAGCGGGGTAGATGTTATGGCCCCCTCGGATGATCAGGTCCTTCTTGCGGCCCACGATTTGCACGTTCTCTGCCGGGTCGAGCCGCGCTAGATCGCCCGTCATGAACCAGCCATGCGAGTTGAATGAGGACTCCGTAGCGGCCTGATCGCCGAAGTATCCGAGCATCAGCGACGCGCCTCGCACGCCGAGCTCTCCGATCTCCCCTGCCGCGACCTCCTCGTCCGGATTCGACTCGCGCCAGAGCCTCGTCTCCATGCCTTCCGCGGGCTTGCCGCAGGTGGACGCGATAACGTCGGGCGGATCATCCGGCCGCGTGTAGAGAAACGAGTGGTTCTCGGTCATGCCGAAGGCGTTCTGGATCATCACGCCGATCTCGAACAGCCCATTCACCAATGACGGCGGTACGGCAGAGCCGCCGATTTCGAAGGCCTTGACCTTGCCCAGCATCGTCATGCTGCGGCGGCGCACCTCTGCCAGCAAGTCCAACGCGTGGGTTGGGACGCCCAGCAGGAATGTCGCGCCGGTTTCAACGACCCGGTCGAACATGCGCGGAGCATCGAGCGGCGTATGGATCACGACCTCGCCCCCGGCTGTGATGCCGACGGCAAGTCCGACGATGCCGATGTTGTGGCTGAGAGGACTAAACGAATAGACGACCGTTTCCTGATCGAAGGACCAGTCCTTCACCATCGCGCGGCTGTTTGCGAGGATCGTATTGTCGGAATGCATGACGCCCTTCGGCTGGCCGGTCGTGCCTGACGTGTAGGCAAGATAAACGAGCCGATCGGGCTTTGCAGAGAACGGCAGATCGCTGTTGACGACCGGGGAGAGCGAACCGAATAACGTCGTCGGGCCGCGGCCAGACGGCTCCTCTTTCAGTGGGTCGAGCCGATAGACCTTCCGCAATTTGGGCAGGCCGCCGAGCATGGCGAAAATGTCGTTCGTGCCGGCATCCGCACCATAGCCCGGCTGCGCGAAGAACGCCGACGAGCCGGCCCGCTGCAACAATGCAACGATATCGCTGCAGGTGTAATCCCGGTGCAAGGAAGTGTTGCAGGCGTAGCCCATCCGCGAACAGGCGAGAAATACGAGTGCCGTCTCCAGCCGGCTCGGCAACCAGACCGACACGCGGTCGCCCGCACGTAAGCCGCAATTGTGCAGGTCCCATGCGATAGCGTCGATCCATTCCAGTGCGGCGCGGTAAGTTAGCCGCCAGTTGGTGTCCCGAAGCGCGAAACGGTCCGGCGTCCGCTCGGCCCATGCCTTCAGCAATGTGTAGAGAGTATCGCCCCGCCACCAACCCCGCTCGTAGAACGAGCGGGCGAGCTCTATGTCGAGGAGCGTAAGTGTAGTATTCATCGGTGTTGTAAACGTTTCATTGCTGGACAATTGGGCATTCCAGCCATGCCGTCAAGCATTTCGCCCCTGTCGCTTGGAGACGCTAGGTTTGTGTCGAACCAGGAGTCATCCGATGAATGCCCTAACCGCCGAACTCGGCCACTTCGTATCCTCGCTCCGCCTCAATGACATACCGCACGAGGCGTTGGCGGTGGCCAAGACTGGGTTCACCGATTGCTTCGGCGTGATGATAGCAGGCGCCCGCGATCCGGTGGTCGCCATTCTCGACCGGGAGATGGCAGGCTGCGACAGCAAAGCGCAAGCTTCCCTCATTCCCTCTTTG
>JBEDUM010000033.1:0-42446 GCA_040414585.1 Sphingomicrobium sp.
CCGGCAACCGGCCGGATCGAGATGGCCGACCTCAAGGAGCGCGTCCGCAAGCTCGAGGCAATCGCCGCCGGAATAGACATTTAAGACCCCGCCGCGCGTCCACTCCCCAGCGACGCGGCACCAGTGGGGGCGGTCCGGAACCCTTCGCCGGACCGCCTCTTTCCTTGTCCTAGAGCCGCAACCCGAACTTCGGCCCAGCCAGGTCATCAGCAGGTACAAGGCAATAGTGACGGCGCAACCGATCGCGAGCGACGCCCAGAAGCTGATGCCACTCCGAAGCATGCACGGCATCAGAAGGAACATGGGGAGCGACGGCAGGACGAACCAGAAGGTCGCCTCCACGTGCGCGGCCATGTTCGGGACGTCGGGCTTGTCGTGCCAAAGCCAGATCATTCCGAGGACCGACACGAGCGGAAGCGAGGCGATCAATGCTCCGAAGCCGGGGTAACGCTTCGCGACTTCCGACACAACAGCGACGATGACGCCGGAAATCGCGGCCTTGATAAACAGGTAGAGCATCGCGCTTTGTACCGTGCGCAATGCTGACTCAGAAGCCCACTCTCCGCTTCATGATATACCGTGGTTTGAACTCCGCTTGGCCACTCGGCTAGAGTTGGTCCGTGGCCAGCCACGCGCACTCACATTCCCGTGCTCATTCGCACGCCCCGACAAGCATCGGACGCGCATTCGCGATTGGCATCGCCCTCAACCTTGGCTTCGTCATTGTCGAAACGGTCTTCGGTTTCGCGGCCAATTCGATGGCGCTGCTCGCCGACGCGGGGCACAATTTGTCGGATGTCCTCGGCCTGGTAGTCGCCTGGGCCGGGGCGATCATGGCGAGGCAGGCGCCATCGCCGAGGTTCACCTACGGCCTCAAAAAGGCTCCGATCCTCGCGGCGCTCGCCAATTCTCTGTTTCTGGTCATTGCCGTCGGCGCAATCGGTGCGGAAGCCATCCGACGCCTTTTCCATCCGTCTCCGACGCACGGCGCCACCGTCATGGTGGTGGCCGCGGTCGGGATCGCGATCAACGGCCTTACCGCCCTGCTGTTCGCTGGCGGCCGCAAGCACGACATCAACATTCGGGGCGCCTATTTGCACATGGTAGCCGACGCCGCCGTTTCGTTGGCCGTCGTGTTTGCCGGGTTCGTGATCGTGTGGACGGGTCAACAATGGGTCGACCCCGTGATGAGCCTTGCCGTCGCCGCCGTGATCCTGTGGAGCAGCATGGGCCTGTTCAAGGAATCGGTCTGGATGTCGCTTGCGGGCGTTCCGGTCGGAATCGACGTTGACCATGTGGAGGTCGCCCTTACCGAGCTCGATGGAGTGGAAGCCGTCCATGACTTGCACGTCTGGCCGCTGAGCACGACAGAGACGGCGCTGACCGCGCACCTCGTCGCGCCCGAGGTCGCATCCACCGACGAGCTCCTGACGGCTGCCCAGGCCATGCTTCACGACCGCTTTCACATCGAGCACTGCACCCTGCAGATCGAACGGATCCATCTCGAAGACACACGCTGCTGATGAGTAATGTCACGCATTTGGAGTGCTCGCTGACCGGCGAGCGATACGAAGCCGGCCAGCTCCGCAACCTTTCGCGCGCTGGGAAGCCTCTGCTTGTTCGGTACGACCTCGATGCGACGAAGCGCACGCTGACTCGCGAAAGCATCGCTGCCCGGGAACCGGGAATGTGGAAGTGGCGCGAGTTGCTGCCGCAGGATGGCGAGCCAGTCAGTCTCGGTGAGCCGGAAACCCCGATCCTTTCGCTAGCCAGAATCGCGGCGCGGCACGGCGCGTCTGCCTTGCTGGTGAAGGATGAGGGGAGGCTTCCGACCGGCTCGTTCAAGGCGCGCGGGCTGGCGATGGCGGTCACCATGGCAAAGCAGTTCGGCATCGAGCGGATCGCCATGCCCACCAACGGCAATGCCGGGGCGGCGCTCGCCGCCTATGGCGCACGGGCCGGCATCGAAACGATCGTGATCTGCCCGGCCGAAACGCCGGAAATCAACGTGGCGGAGACCGCCGCTTATGGCGCCCGCGTCTATGTCGCCGACGGTCAGATCGACGAATGCGGCGCACTGGTCGGCAAGGGTGCGGCGGAGGGACTGTGGTTCGATTGCTCGACGCTGAAGGAGCCGTACCGCCTTGAGGGCAAGAAAGTGATGGGTTTCGAGTTGGTCGAGCAGCTCGGCTGGAAAGTACCCGATGCGATCTTCTATCCGACCGGCGGTGGCACGGGCCTTATCGGCATGTGGAAGGCCTTCGATGAGTTGGAGGCGGTTGGGCTGATCGGCTCGAAGCGGCCGCGCATGTACGCGGTTCAGGCAGAGGGTTGTGCGCCGATGGTCCGCGCCTTCGAGCGCGGCGACGAGTTCGCGGAGCGGTGGGAAAACGCGGCAACGGTCGCGACCGGCATTCGCGTGCCGAAGGCGGTCGGAGACTTTTTGATCCTGCGCGCGGTGCGGGAGAGCGGGGGCGCCGCGATCGCGGTTCCGGAAGAGGCGATCCTCGAGGCGGTCGGGGACGCAGCCCGTGACGACGGATTTCTATTCTGTCCGGAAGGCGGCGCAGTGCTCGCGGCCTGGCGGCAGGCGCTCGATCGCGGGCTAGTTGGCAGGGATGAGCGCGTGTTGCTGTTCAATTGCGCCAACGGAAACAAATATCCGCTGCCCGATCGGTCGAAGAGGCTGGAGTTGGAGGGAGCCACACCCGAAAATCTCTGATCGTCATTGCGAGCGTGGCGAAGCAATCCACTGGATTGCGGCGTCGCCTTTGGCTCCTCGCAATGACGGGCCCGATCATCGGTGCCCATAAACGAGTAAACCCCGGCAACCGAAGCTGCCGGGGTTCCATGCTTCGTTTGTCTTTCGACTCCCGAAGCACGTAACAACAATACTTCAACCGAACGGATGTTCCAGCCGTGTCGCGTCGCCTGCACGACAAAACTGTGAATGAATCGGTGGATAAGCCTGTGGGACTCGCTGCGGCTCGAAAAAAGGAGCCCCGTCAGGCAGGATTACCTGACGGGGCTCCCGTGCTTCCGATCCAGTGATTCGCGTCATCAGACGGAGCCGATCCGCGGGAACTGATGCCTGCGGTTCCGCCCCGGAGACACAAATCGGTGGGTCCGAAGCAACGCCGCTAGAACACTTTTCGCTTAAACGTGTTCCCTAAGGCTGATGGTCAAGAAGCGCACAATCCGGATCGCGAGCTATAACATCAACGGGATCAACTCGCGGTTGCGCGTGCTGACGCGGTGGCTTGAGGAGTTCCGGCCGGACATCGTCGGCCTGCAGGAGATCAAGTGCACCGACGAAGCCTTCCCCCGCGAAGCGGTCGAGGCGCTCGGCTATTCGGCCATCTGGCACGGGCAACGGAGCTGGAATGGCGTCGCGCTGCTGAGCCGGGTCGGAGAGCCGGTCGAAACCCGGCGCGCGCTTCCCAGCGATCCGAACCTCGAGCAGAGCCGTTACATCGAAGCGGCCATTTGCGGCATCCTGATCGGGAACCTGTATGCGCCGAACGGCAATCCATGGCCGGGGCCGAAGTTCGACTATAAGCTCACGTGGCTGGACCGCCTGAAGGATCACGCCCAGGATCTGCTCTCCATCGGCCTGCCGGCGCTGCTGATGGGCGATTTCAACGTGATCCCGACCGACATGGACGTCTACAAGCCTGAGCGCTGGGCGAAGGACGCGCTATTCGCTCCGGAAGCGCGCGAGAAGTACAAAGAATTCGTCGCGCAAGGCTGGATTGACGCGATCCGCCATCTCCACCCCAATGAGCGGATCTACACTTTCTGGCATTACTGGCGGAACTCGTTCCAGCGCGACGCGGGAATCCGCATAGATCATGCGTTGCTGAGCCCTTCATTGGCGAGGAAGCTCAAGGCCGCGGGTGTCGATCGAACGCCTCGCGGCTGGGAGAAGACCAGCGACCACGCGCCGATCTGGCTTGAGGTGGAGGTGTGACCCCAAGAAAATTGGGGTAGCCTGTCGCCGCTCGGAAGACGCATTCTCGGAAGAATGGCGACGGCAGTGAATGATGCGCATCTGTTTTCGCGTGAGAGGATGATTGATCTTTCGCGGTTGAATGATGCCGAGCGCCGGGTGCTTCGGCTGCTTGCCGAGGGCCACACGGCCAAGAGCATCGCGACGGAGTTGGGCACCACCCCGGCCGCGGTCAACGAACGGCTGCGCGAGGCGCGACGCAAGACCGATGTCGGGAGCAGCCGCGAACTGGCACGGATGCTGCGATCACAGGAAAATCGTCACCAGCAATTTGGGATGGCCGGTCGGCGGACAACAGACGCAATCATCTCCGCGTCCGCCGCCGATCCATGGCGGCCCCAAACCGGAGCATTAGCGATGATTGCCGTCCTTCTCGTAACCGCGGCTGGAGCTGCCGCACTGTTGTCCCAGTCCTCACCGTCGAACAATCAGATTGATCCGTTGGTCGGAAAGCCACTCGAGAGACTCAGCCAGCCGGCAGACCTTCACGCGAAAGTGCGCAGCGAACTGCCCGACCGCTCATGGGCCGAACCGACGGAAGCGGCTATCAGCGAGCGCCTGATACGAATTCCGTTGGTCGGCAAAAACGGCAATGTCCTGCGGGTCACCTGTGGCGTGACGCTCTGCGAAATTGCCGGCACGCTGATCGGCGGGGGCCAGCCGCCCAAGGAATATGATCCAAACTTGCCCATCAATCGCGCGGTGGCAGATCTGCAGGATAAGTCGCTCAATGACGACCTCGCGAAGTTGGGGTTGAAGAATGAGAGCGGCACCTTTGTTTCAGCTGAGGGCAAACCGAGCCGCGAGGTATTCTTCCTCTATTATTCGCGGCAGGACGCGAAGTAGGGAGGCAAGGCGGTAGAACGCGTATCCGGAATTGCGCAGCGCAGTCGCTGGCCCTCGTCCGTGTGTTTGTCATCTCGCTAGAACGTCCGAATGGCAGACCAGTCGCACGCGGCTTTATGGTTTGCCGAACGTCTTCAGAAGCTTCAGCTTGAATTCGGGCCGGCGGTGCTCGGCGAAATCTTCCTGCACCATCGGCGCCAGCAATTGGTGGCGGTTCGGTCCGCGGTAATGGAACGTGCCCGACAGCGAGAGCGTGCGGCTGAAGCTGTGCGTGTAGGAGAGGCTTACGTCGTTCCATGCGAAATCGTGGAACTGGAACTGGCGCGACGGACCGTAATAGGTCCACTGCAGTTGGGCGATGTCTCCGGGGATCTTGCCCCGGTCCGCGCCGTCCCACTCCAGCGTTCCAGTGGTCGTGTACCGGAACCGGGACTCGCTGCGGCTGCCGACAAAAGTGTCGACGGGCGCGCGCTGATCGAACAGGTTCACGGTCACGTTCGCCTTGACCCGTCGCACGATCGGCGCGCTGAGGTCGAATTCCGCGCCGCTGTCCCGGCTGCTCCCGGCGTTGACGTAGGTATAGACGCTGACTCCATCTGCATTGACGGTATAGCTCTTGCTCCACAGCTGTCTGGTCTCGCGGTCGTAGAGGATCACGCCGGCATCGAGCTTGTTGCGGCGGTAGTGGAGGTTGATCTCATAGGCGTCGATCGACTGATCCTTGAGACGCGGGTTCCCTTGGAAGATCGTGACTACATCCTCGACCGAGCGATATGGCCGCAAATATTGCACCGGCACTCGATCGATCCGCTTGCTGAAGCTGATCGTCAGGTCCAGCCTCTGGCTAAGCGGGTGCTGCAGGTGGAACGTCGGGAACAGGTTGGTGCGATCAATCCTGACATCCGGCAGTCCGGGACTGGAAATGTGCCGGCTGCTCTGTTCGACCCGAAAACCGGGCATCAGGGTCCAGCTGCCGACGGGTTGCTGGAAGGTCGAATAAGCAGCGATCGTGCTGTTGCGGGCGCTATATTGATCCACCGAATCCGGGCCGAGCGATCCGTCACTTCCAACGCTCGTGAACCGGTAATGCTGGGTTATATCAGAGATGTCCCAGCTAGAGCCGAGCGACAGGATCTGGCCCTTGCGCATCGGATGATTCCAGTCGGCCTGCGAATGGCCGAAGAAGGTTCGATCCCGCTGCTCGACCGAGAAGGAACTACCGTCGCTGAACCGCGCGTCGGTGCGGTTCCGAACGACTGGGTTGCCGTAGAATTGCGCGGCGGCGTTAAGCGTCTCGCCTTCCTTGGTTCCCTTGTGGTCGACATTGAACTCGCCGATCAGGAAATCCGCGACGCTGTCGAAGTGCTGGCGTTGCGAAAATGACGCGAAGTCGGGGGTCACGCCGATGAACTCGGCATTGTTGGTGGAGCTGTCGTGTCCCCCACCACCCATCAGCTTGGCCGATACGCTGGTCCTGGAATCCACATCATAGGTGATCTTGCCACTCAAGTGTCCATCGGCACCCCCGATCGACCCTCCGCCGTCCTCGATATTGATCGTCGCGGGCCCGCCGGTCGTCGGCTCGACGCTGCGCCGCTTGTGGTAGGTCGAACGCGAAAACGGCCCGGCGCCGCCGCCCGCCCCAAATTCGTAGGTCCATTTGCCGCGCTTGTATTTGACGGTCGAATCGATCTCGCCACGGCCCAAGCTGGACGCCTCGGCGCTGGCATTGCCTGAAGCGCCGTCGCCCTGCTTCTTGCGGAGGACGAAGTTGATGATCCCCGCCGTTCCTTCAGCCGAATATTGCGCCGAGGGATTGGTGATGATCTCGATCCGCTCGACGTCGCCGCCGTGCAGCGTCCGCAGGTACTGCCTCGAGTTTCCCGAAAACGGTCGCCCGTCGATGAAGATCCTGGCGTTGCCGCTGCCGAGGAGCAGGATCTCATCGTCAGGGGTGATGGTGACCGCCGGTAGCCCGCGGAGCAGCTGGATCGCATCCTTCTGCGCCGAATGGGGTGTTTGCTGGACGCGATAGGTGCGCCGGTCGATCTTCAGCGCCTGGCCGGCCCGCGTGCCGACGACCTCGATCACGTCTTCTTGTGTTGTTGCTGGCGCCAGTTGGACAACGGCCGCCGGTTCCAACGCGGGCATCAAGCAACTCCCCCTTGCAAGGGTCAATAACGGCCGTGAAGGAAAGTTGAATGACGAAAAATTCGGCCCGCGAAGTGCGATGAATTCTCTGTCCTACAGATGAGGACCTGTGGGATCATGAAACGGCGCTTCGAAGCGCGCGGCTCTTTGCGATCGTTTGTTGACCGTGCAGCCCAAGCGCCGGGCTCGTAAAGTCACGAGAAAAGCGCCGCTCTCCGTGACGATAGTGACTTTAGTGGTGCCGGATGAGGGACTCGAACCCCCGACCTTCGGTTTACAAAACCGCTGCTCTACCAGCTGAGCTAATCCGGCTTTCCCGCCTCTGCGTCATAGGACGCCGAACGTCCAGCCTTCGGTCTGCGCGATTTGGGGCGTCAGGCCTGCCGGGTCAAATGCCCGCGGCTCGGTCGATGCGAGCAAGCGCATCCCGGCTGCGGTGACCAGCGCGTCCGTCTGGTGGTCGTTGGGCTCGAAACGGAGCCGCGCGGGCGGGCTGCCGAGCCCTTTTAGTGCGCGGTTAAGGTCGGCGCGACTTCTAAGCTTCACGCCGGTAAGACCCGCTCGGCGCAGGTAGATGCGAGTGTAGATCTCTACCACGGCGCTGCCATGCTGAGGCAGCGGGTCCATCGGCCAGATCGCCACCTTGCGGTCGAGCTGGTGGAGGAAGCGCATGCCCGAGAAGCTCGCCTTGGCGACCTGCGCCGCGCCGATCGCGTCATAGGCACTCGCCGTCTTTCGGCCGCCTTGTGCATTCAGCCGCGCGTCGCATCGCCGGAAGTGCATGAAGCCGGCCTTCACTCCGTCGGCTATTCCGAAATAGAAGTGCCGGCGGTGCGCCGTCTCGAGGAAGCTCGCGGCGCCCAGATCCTCATCGTTGCTCAGGCGATCGACATAAGCCCAGAATTCGCGCGCGGTCTTCGGCACGTCTGCTTCACCAGGAAGATATTCGCCGCGCTCGATAATCGGCGGCGCGAAGCTGAAATCGAATCCGAAAAGCGTGGCCTCCTTCGCCGCCTCCCGCAGCAGCCAGCGAAGCATTTCCTCGCGGGACCAGATGTGACGGGCGCGGACCAGCCGCGGAGCATCTTCGCCGCGCACCTCGGCAATGGCGATTCCCTTATGCCGATGGCCCTTCGCGCCCGACCAGTCGATCGCGACGTAACGTTTGAAGTGAGGCGTCATTGCGAGTGAAGCGAAGCGATCCAAGTTTCGGTTGCTGGATTGCGGCGTCGCTACGCTCCTCGCAATGACGAATTGGAATTATTTGCGCTTGCGAGGACGCGACTTCGGTAGCGTCGCGGACCAGTTGCGCGAACGGTGGATCACATCTCGCACGCGCTCCTCGTCCTCTGCGTTGTAGCGGACGAGGACGGCGGGCCAGCCCTCGTAATGCGGGGTCTGCCAATAGGTGTCGGGTTCTGTCGCCTTCAACATTTCCACGGTGTCGAGGTCGATGCCCACTCCGAATGACGTGTCGGCTTCGTGGCTTGGATAGAGGAAGGCGCGGCCGTTCGACTGCACTTTCACCGCGGGCTTGCCGTAACTTGTCGACAGCTCCGTATCGGGAAGCGACAGCGCGAATGCGACCGCTTCCTCCCAGGTCATGTCAGACCAGCGGCGGCTGTGAGTCGTCCGGCTCGGACTGGGTGCTTCTCAGTCGCCGTGGCGTCGGCGGTGGGGCAGGGGGACCGGCGATCCGGTTCGCCCAATGCTCCGCGATTCGAGCCGCCGCTTCACGTCCCCCGAGGCCGAAGGCCAGGGCTGTCGCAATGGCTGCGGAGCCGAGGATTAGGCCGAATGCCAACATCACGATTTGATCGGCGAGGCCCATGAAGGTGAGGCCGATCGCGGTGAACAGCGCAATGATCGCGTAGCGAACGATCGTCTGGGCAAAGCCGCCTTCGCCGGTTCCGCTGCCCACGAGGTTGGCGATAATTCGGGCGAGGAAGATGCCGACCACGATGATCAAGGTGCCGAAGATCACCTTGCCGCCGAGCGCGGTCACCTGAGCGAGGAAAATCGCGATGGTGTCCCCACCCAGTTGGTTCGCCGCCTCGATCGAAGCGGCGAGGATGATCGCAATCATCGCGATGTTGGCGACGATGCGCGACGGGCGCGCACTGGGTGGCAACACGCCCGTCGAGAGGATCGCCTGATCGAAGCCCGTCGGCGGGAGCACGGCTTCGATAATGGTCTTGATGAACCGGCCCGCAATGAAGGCGATGCCGATCCACAGGGCCGCAGCGAGCACGCGCGGAATCGCCGCGAGGATCTCGTTGAGCATGGCGATCGCCGGGCCAGATATCGCCTCAATGCCGAGCACCTGTAGAGCGGCAATCGCGACCGGGATGATGATCAAGGCGTAAACCAGCACGCCTGCTGCGCGTGCAAGGCTCGTGCGCGTCGTGCCTGGAGCGGTGCCGGGAGGCACGGCGGTTGGGTCGGTGCGGACTGTTCCGGCGGTGTCGCCGATCCCCATGCGGGCGAACAGTCCATCGACATTGGCCGCGACGAGCACGGTTTCGACGAGGCGCCGCACGATGCGAGCCACGATCAGGCCGATGAAGAAGATGAGTCCCGCGCCGATCAGCTTCGGCAGGAAAGCGAAGATTTCGGTCACAAGCTCATTGATCGGTGCCAGGATCTGGGGAAATCCGAGGAACTGGAGCGCGGCCATGATGCCGACGAGCCAAATGATGAGCTTGGCGATGGTCCCGAGTTGGTGGCCCACCGTCTCTTCCGGCGTGCCGGTGATGTGCTTTCTAAGCGCCGGGCTTCGGTCGATAGCTTTCTGGAGCACCCATTTGACCCCACGCGCGACGAGCCACGTGGCTATGATGATCAGGACTGCGATGAGGACTTTCGGTCCCCAGTTCATCATCTGGGCCTGCCAATAGGCACCCTGATCGAGCTGGTACATGCTTGGTTGCTCCCCTGACGTACGACGCTCTTAACCCGCGTCACCCTGCGATTGTTGCAGCTCTTTGCGCCGCCGCTCCCAATAGTCGAGCCGTTCCCTAACGCGTGCCTCGAAGCCGCGGTCTGAGGGCTCGTAGAAGGTCTGGCGTTCCATGTCTTCCGGCCAGTAGTCCTGGCCGGAAAATCCTTCGTCTGCGTCATGGTCGTAGGCATAGCCTTTGCCGTATCCGACATTCTTCATCAGTCTTGTCGGGGCATTCAGGATGTGCATGGGGGGCATGAGCGAGCCGGTCTCCTCCGCGCTCCGCCACGCCTTCTTCTGCGCCATATAGGTCGCGTTCGATTTGGGCGCGGTCGCGAGATAGAGGCACGCCTGGACGATGCCGATCTCCCCCTCGGGCGAGCCGAGAAAGTCGTACATTTCCTTGGCGGCAATACATTGCAGCAATGCGTTCGGGTCGGCGAGGCCGATGTCCTCGACTGCGGCGCGGGTCAGGCGACGAAGAAGATAGAGCGGCTCTTCACCGGCAACGAGCATGCGCGCGAGGTAATAGAGTGCGGCCTGAGGGTCTGAGCCGCGGATCGTTTTATGCAGTGCCGAGATGAGGTTGTAATGGCCCTCCCGGTCCTTGTCGTAGACGGGCACCCGCCGATGGAGGAGTTCGGACAATTCGGCCGGCCCGAGCGGCTGCTCGATTTCCACCGAGAACAGTGTCTCGACCTGGTTCAGGAGGAAGCGCCCGTCACCGTCCGCGCTGGCGATCAACGCCTCGCGCGCCTCCGGCTGAACCGGAAGGGGTCGGCTAACGAGCGCCTCAGCCCGGCGGATCAGCTCCTCGAGTGCCCCATGATCCAGTCGCCTCAGGATCAGCACCTGGCAGCGCGACAGGAGCGCGGCGTTGAGTTCGAAGCTGGGGTTCTCGGTCGTCGCCCCGACGAGCGTCACAGTGCCGTCCTCGACGTAGGGCAGGAAGCCGTCCTGCTGGGCACGGTTGAATCGGTGGATCTCATCCACGAACAATAAAGTTTGCTGTCCGGCCCGGGCGGCTGTCCTCGCATCGGCAAAGATTTTCTTGAGATCGGCGACGCCGGAGAACACCGCTGACACGGCGACGAACCTCAATCCGACCGCATCGGCTAGCAGGCGCGCGATGCTGGTTTTGCCGGTACCCGGCGGACCCCAAAGGATCATGGACGCGAGCTTGCCCGCCGCGACCATCCGCCCGATTGCACCGTCGGGACCGGTGAGATGCTCCTGCCCGACGACCTCGTCGAGCGAGCGCGGCCGCAGCCGGTCGGCAAGCGGCGCGCTGGCCGCCGGCGCTTCGGCTGGCCGGACCGGAATCTCCTGATCGGCGAACAGGTCGGGCATGGGCCATGCACCATAGAACGGACGCAGCGAATTGCACGTCATGGGTTGCTTACGATGCAACTAAGATATATCGTAGACACATCTAAAGGGAGACGAGTCGATGACTCACAGGAATTACGACTGCGGACCTCGCGGCCATATCGAAATTCAGGTTCCCCAAGCTTTGCTCGCGATGCGCGGCGGCCGCGGCTGGCATGGAAGCTGGGGGCCATTCCACTTTGACTTTGGCGACGAAACTGGTCTTGGGGGGTGGGGCGGACGACGTGGTCGCCGCGCTCGGCGCATGTTCGAATCCGGTGAGCTACGTCTTGTTCTTCTAAAGCTGATCGCCGACGAGCCGCGTCACGGTTACGACCTCATTCGCGCCATCGAGGACCTGACGGGCGGCGAATATGCCCCGAGCCCGGGCGTCGTTTATCCAACGCTCACCCTGCTTCAGGACATGGGCCTCATCGAGGAAGCCGCCGGCGAAGGGCCGCGCAAGCCGTTCCAAGTCACAGACGAGGGTCGCAAGCATCTCGAGGAACGGAGTGAAGAAGTTGGGGCCTTGTTCGAGCGTCTGGAGGATTTGAAGCCTCGCGGCGAGCACGTGGCCGGACCTGCGATCGGACGCGCGGTCAAGAACCTCATGACGGCGCTCAGCCATCGCGTCAGCCGCGACGGTCTGAATGAAGACCTTCTTCTCGAGATTGCTGCAGTGCTCGATGAGGCGGCTCAGAAGATCGAGCGCATCAAGTAGACGTCTGAGCACTCTTCATTCGCGACAGCCGCTCGCGCTTGACGATGGCGCGCATGTAGACCCGCATTGCCGCGGAGTTGATCGTGTCCCAATCCATAGTCTTGGCGATGGCTAGACCGGCCTCGCCGTGGCGCCAACGCAATTCAGGGTCACGCGCATAGGCTTCGAGCACGTCCGCAAAACCATCGACGTCCGCCGCATCGACCAGAGTTCCTGTTTCGTGATTGCGGACGAGATTGTTTGAGCCGGTAGCTACGGCGGCGACGACCGGCAGCGCGCTAGCCATCGCCTCGAGGGTCACGTTGCCGAACGCCTCGGTAACCGATGGATTGAACAACACGTCGGAACTGGCGAGCGCGCGCGCGAGGTCTGTTCCCGTCAGCTGACCGGTGAAAACGGCTTCCGGCACCTGCTGCTCGAACCACGGGCGCGCGGGGCCTTCGCCGATTACGAGCACGCGTTCCTTCACTCCGCGGTTGGAGAGCGCGCGAATGGCTTCGGAAAAGACGTCGAGGCCTTTTTCCATCACGATTCGGCCCAGAAAGGCGACGACCAGTTCGTCATCCGCTAGCCCGAGACTCCGTCGCCATTCCATGTCGCGCCGATCGGGATTGAACTGGTCGCGATCGATTCCGCGGGCCCAGATCGCGATGTCACGGTTCATCCGGCTCGCCCGAAGGATCGCCGCAGTGGATTCGGCCGGAGCCATGACGATCTCGCAGCGGTGATAAAACCGTCGCAAGATCGCGCGCACGAGCGGCTCGAACCACTGGAGGTGATAATAAGCGAGGTAGGATTCGAACCGCGTGTGGACCGACGCGACCGCTGCAATGTGGTGCTTGCGGGCCCATGTGACGGCGCGGTGCGCGACAAGGTCCGGGCTCGATACGTGGACGACGTTTGGGTTGAACTGCTCGAGGTCGCGTCGGACGCGTGCCGGGAGGGCGAGCGGCAGCCGGTATTCGGAACGTACAGGGATCGGGAGGGCAGGAATGCTGACGAGATCGCCGGTTGCCGGGAAAGCAGGATTTTCGACAGTTGGGGAATAGACGCGCACGTGCGCACCCTGGCGAAGCAGGTATTCGACCAGGCGGTTCAAGGCCTGGTTGGCGCCGTCCCGATGATAATTGTAATTGCCCGAGAACAGGGCGATGCGAAGATCGCTGGGTTGCACGGAGATGGGCTGTAGGGGTTTCTGCGTGAGCGTCAAAGTCGGTTTGCAGCCGATCGCAAGGCCCGATGCCCGCCTTTTCATACTCGGAAGTCTGCCCGGCGATGCATCGCTTTTGGCTCAACAATATTACGCGCACCCAACCAATCAGTTCTGGCGACTGCTCGGCGCAGCCATTGGCGAGGACCTGCAGCAGCTTTCCTACGAGCACCGGCTGGCACGTTTGGTGGATCGCCGCATCGGTCTGTGGGACGTGATTGCCTCCGCTGCGCGGCGCGGCAGCCTCGACCAATCGATCCGCGAGGCGGTGCACAACCAGCTCGGGCATCTGGTGCGCGGCTATCCGGACCTGCGGGCAATCGCGTTCAATGGCTCGACCTCTGCCCGGGTCGGACGCAAACTGATCGGCGAACCGCCGCTGCGTGTCTCGTTGATCGACCTTCCCTCATCCAGCGCGGCCAATACGATGCCGCTCGATGAAAAAACCGCGCTGTGGGCAGATCTAAGCGAATTTCTACGACCGTAGGAGCTTTGGCTTGCACCGCGCGTAGAGCACGTCATGATCCGCCTGATGACGCCGACCGAAGACGAGGCCGACAGCGACAAGAGGCTGTCGATGGTAGACGAGGCGCTGGTCGCGGGTACGATCGCCAACACCAATGGCCTTCTGGTGATCCTGGCCAAGCTCGTCGCAAAGGGCGTGTTCGACCGATCCGATCTGCAGGCTTTTTCCGATAGTTATTCCAAGCCACTCGACCATGTCGGAATGCGTGAGAATGAGCTGGTCAGCCAGATGCAGGACCAGATGGAATCGACGCTCGCCGAACTGATGCGCTATCTGAGCGAGCGCGACAGCGACGAGTGACTGTTCAAGCTCGATTGACTAGCGGCCGATCAGCCCACATATGGCCGCTTCGCTCAAAGCCACGGCCCCTTCGTCTAGCGGTCCAGGACGTCGCCCTCTCACGGCGAAAACACGGGTTCGAGTCCCGTAGGGGTCACCAGGTACGGTGCGGTTCGCGGGATAGGTCCGTTGTTGTGAGGCTGACGGTACGCCTCTCCAGCCAATCTTCGATTATTGCTGCAATTCGGGGTGCGGCCCGACCGTCGCCGAACGGATAGGCGCATCTTGCCATCTTCGCCCGCTCCTCCGGATTTTCGAGCAGGCGCCGTGCTTCGGTCACAATCCTTTCTCTTGACGTCCCGACCAGTCGTGCATTGCCGCTTGCGACAGCTTCCGGGCGTTCGGTCTTGTGACGGAGAACTAGGAGCGGCGTTCCGAGCGCCGGCGCCTCTTCCTGGATCCCGCCTGAATCGCTGAGGATGAGGACCGCGTCGCGCGCGCGGCGGACGAGCTCTCCATGGCTGCACGGCGGCGTGAGTTCGATGCCCGGGCAACCATCGAGTAACTCTCGCATTTTGGCCGCCACATGGGGATTGGGATGGAGCAGCATCTCGATTCTGGAGCCGCCGCATCCTGCGAGTTCGACCAATGCTGCGGCGATGGACGTCAGACCCTCGCCCCAGCTTTCGCGACGGTGGCAAGTGACCAGTATGCGAGGCGTTCCGTCTGTCGCCTGGACGCGTGCCGGCAGCTCAGCTTCGATCGCGATCAACGCGTCGATGCCGGTGTTGCCGGTAATGTGGACTTCGCCTGGCACTCTCTCGGCGCAAAGGTTGGCGGCTGCGAGCTGCGTCGGCGCGAACAATAAGTCGGCGCGTGCGTCGATCGCGGTCCGGTATTCCTCCTCCGGCCAGGGAAGGGAAGGATCATGAGTCCTAAGTCCGGCTTCCACGTGCGCGACCGCGACTCCTGCAGCGAAGGCGGCAAGGGCTCCGCCCAGCGCGCTCGACGTGTCGCCTTGGACAATGAGCAGGTCGGGTTTTTCCAACAACGATGGCAGCAGCCGGGCAGTGACTTTGCGCACATGCAAATTCGGCTCCGATTGGCCCGCGCAACCCAGGTGCATTGCTGCAAAGCCGGCGAGCTTGAAATCCGCGGGATCGAGATCTGAATGTTGGCCGGTCAGCACGAGCGTCGGCTCAATGCCGCGCGCCGACAAAGCATGTGCGACGGGCGCCAGCTTTATTGCTTCAGGCCTGGTGCCGATCACCAGCCTGACATCGATGCGAGTCAGTCTTCCCCCTAGCTCGGCAAGAGCGCCTTGCCTCCGCTATCGACGAAGCTCAACGGAAATTGTCGGCGTAAGCCTGGATTTTTAGCTTCACCGGCGCGGCGGAAACCAAATGATAGTCGAGTCCGTGCTTGTCGCAGTAAGCGATCGCCGCTTCTTTGGTCTGGAAAATCAAACGGATCTGCGGATTGGTGTCGCCGGAGCCATTCCAGCCTGTCAGCGGGTCGGGTCGCAGCGCTTGCTGGCGTTCGAATTCAAGCAGCCAGCGGCCCGCATTCGCTTTCCCCGACTGGGTGGTTTTGCGCTCGAGCTCCGAGATCCGCGCGATTGTCATGGCGCGCGACGTGGCAAAGAGCGGCGGCCAAATCAAGCAGTGTCCGCTGAAGATGCTTGCGCTCTTAAATTGTGTTAAGCTGCTCACCCTTCCAAACGGAAGGAGGGGCCAATGACTTTACCGAGACTATGCGTCCTGCTTTGTACCGGGACCGCGATGCTGTCGATCGGTGCCTGCAACAAGGCGCAGCGGATGAGCGCCGATGCGACGAACAAGACGGAGGCTGCGGCGACTTCCAACGCTAGCGGAACTGCGAACGATCCAGTGGCGAGCGCCGAATCCGCCGCTCCGGCCGCAATCGCGCACAATGCCTCGATCGTGACCATGGGTGCTGATGGCGCGATGACCGAAGTCCGTAAGGGTACGAACGGCTGGACCTGCCTGCCGGACGCGCCGGATACGCCGGGTCCCGACCCGATGTGCTTCGACGCCAATGCTAGCAAATGGGTCGATGCCTGGGTTCACCATAAGCCGCCGCCGGCCGGGGCCGCCGGCGTGATGTACATGTTGAGAGGCGGTACCGATGCGAGCAACACCGACCCATACGCGACCAAGCCGACGGCTGAGAATGATTGGATCAGCACCGGGCCGCACATCATGATCGTGGGCTCGAAGGACATCCTGTCGGGGCATCCGAGCGGCGCGAAACCGGACACATCCGCCCCCTATGTCATGTGGGCGGGCACGCCGTACGCGCACTTGATGGTGCCCGTGAAGCAGGGCAGCTAGGAAGGTGTTGGCGCTGGCTTAGTCGACAGGACTGCTCTTCTGGTCGGTGAGCCGGGCCAACTCAATAGGCGCGGGCCACAGCGAACTCGGCGGCCTCGACCAGTGCTGATTTGGCCTTGCTCGCCGGGAATTTCGCAAGCGAGTCAATGGCGCGGCGACCATATTGGCGGGCGCGTTCGATAGTATCTGAAAGTGCATCGGTTGAACGCAGCAGTCCCGTCGCTCGTATGAGATCTTCGTCGGAGATGCGCTCCCCCGCGATCGCTGAACTCCAGAACAGGCGGTCTGCTTCACTTCCGCGGGCGTAGGCGAGGATCACCGGCAGCGTCATCTTCCCGTCGCGAAAGTCGTCGCCGACACCCTTTCCCATGGTCGCCTCATCCGACGCATAATCGATGACATCGTCCGTAAGCTGGAAGGCGATGCCCAGGTTCTTGCCGTAGTTCTCGAGTGCTAGCTCGGAATCTTCGTCGGCTTCGGCAACGACCGGCGCCACCCGGCACGCAGCCGCGAACAGAGCGGCTGTCTTCGCGCTGATTATCGTAAGATATTGCTCTTCGTCCGTTCCGATCTGGCGCTGGGAGGTGAGTTGCTCCACTTCGCCTTCGGCGATCACTGCCGATGCGTGGCTGAGAATGCGCAGGACCTTGAGGCTGCCGTCCTCGACCATCAGCTCGAAGGCCCTGGAAAACAGGAAATCGCCGACCAGCACGCTTGCCGGGTTGCCCCAGATGAGATTGGCCGTGCGCTTGCCACGGCGCATGCCGGAGCCGTCGACCACGTCGTCATGGAGCAAGGTGGCCGTGTGGATGAACTCTACCGCCGCGGCCAGCCTGTGGTGGCGCGTCCCTGGATAGCCGAGCAGGCTCGCACAGGCGAGCGTCAGCATCGGGCGCATCCTCTTGCCGCCGCCCGCGATAAGGTGTCCGGCAAGCTCCGGGATGAGGCCGACCTTGCTCTGCATGCGCTCGAGGATGACGGCGTTGACGCCATGCATGTCGGCGGCGACGAGACCCATCAGCGCGTCGAGCGACGGCGCGCGGGCAGTGCTCAGCTGATGAACGTTGGACGACACGGCGCCGCCCTAGCCGGGCAGCGCTCCTTTTCCTAGCCGCTTACCAGATGTGGACGCGCTGTTCGGGCGGCAGATAGAGCTTGTCGCCGGGCTGCACGTTGAACGCCTTGTACCACGCATCGACGTTCCGAACGACGCCGTTGACGCGATATTTGGCCGGACTGTGCTCGTTCGTCAGCAACTGAGCGCGCAGGGCGCCTTCGCGCTGCTTGTTCTCCCAACTGTAGCCGTAGGCAATGAAGAAGCGCTGGTCGCCGGTCAGTCCCCCGATGACCGGCTGCTCGCCATGATCCGCGACGTACCGCCGGTACGCCGCATAAGCGACTTCGATTCCACCAAGATCGCCGAGATTTTCGCCTAGCGTTAGCTGACCCTTAATGTGAACGCCTGGAATCGGTTCATAGGAATCGTACTGATCGACGAGGCGGGACGCCTTTGCGGTGTAGAGCTTGGCAGTCGCCCGCGTCCACCAGTCGGCCAGGCGGCCATGCTCGTCGAACTTGCGACCCTGGTCGTCGAAGCCGTGCCCGATTTCATGACCGATTGTCGCGCCGATACTGCCGTAATTGGACGCCGGATCAGCGTTCGGATCGAAGTAGGGCGGTTGCAGTATCGCCGCCGGGAAGGTGATCTGGTTTTGCGTCGGGTCGTAATAGGCATTGTTCGTCTGAGGCAGCATGTCCCAAAGCGTCCGGTCGACCGGCTTGGGAAAGCGCGAGAGCAGGAGTTTCCATTCGAAATCGTCTGAACGTATCGCGTTGCCGAACAGGTCGCTGCGATCGATCCGAAGCGACGAGTAATCGATATATTTCGGCGGATGGCCGATCCGCGGGTCGAAGGTCGCAAGCTTTTGAAGCGCTCGCGCTCTGGTCGTTGAATCCATCCAGCTGTTGGTCTCGATCTTGTCCTTCAGCGCGGCCAGGATGTTGCCGATGAGCTCATGCATCTGCCGGTCGCTCTCCGGCGGATAATGGCGCTGGACGTAGATTTTTCCGACGCCTTCGCCGAGCGCGTCGTTGATTAGGTCGACACCGCGTTTCCACCGTTCGCGCTGCTTCGGCACGTCGCGCAACGTCTTCGAATAAAAATCGAACCTCGCGTCATCGAATGCCTTTGGAAGATACTGGGCATTCGCGCTGACGAAATGGACGGCGGTCCAGTCCTTCCATGTCCCGAGCGGAACCGAAGCAAACAGCTTCCCCTCACCCTGAATGGCGCTCTTCTCGTTGACGACGATCATGCCGACACTGCCCAGGCCGAGCTTCCCAAGCGCCCGGTCCCATTGCAGCTGCGGCGCGAACGTGCGGAGTTGCGCGCGCGTCATTGGATTGTAGATCTTGTCGACGTCGCGGCTCTGTTCAGGCGTCCAATGCAGCTTCGCGATCTGCGTTTCCAGCGCAATGATGCGGTCGGCGCGCGCCTCCGGCTCGCTCATTCCGGAAAGCCGCTCGATCGTAATGATGTAGTCGCGGTACGCCTTGCGATAGGAGTCGTACTTGGCTCCTTTCAGAAGATAGTAGTCGCGGTTGGGCATGCCGAGCCCGGACTGGGTCGCATAGGCGGCGTAGCGTGTCGGCTTCTTGAAATCGGGATAGATCGCGATGTCGACGGGGGAATCGAACCCGGGTTCGGCGAACAGGTCGACAAGCTCGCCCCTGGTCTTCACCGCGGCAATCCTCGCGAGATAGGGCTGAAGCGGCGCGGTGCCGAGCCTCTCTACGGCAGCCTCATCCATCCAGCTGGCGTAGAGGTCGCCGATCTGCCGGCCGATGCGGCCCGACGATGGGTTCTTCGAAGAATCTTCGGCAATGTCCCGAACGTCCGCGTCGAGCTTGTCGTTTAGGACGGAATCGATGCCGGCGAACGTTCGGTCCGGCGCGATCTCAGTGCGCTTGAACCAGGCCCCATTTACATAAGCGAAGAAGTCGTCGCCCGGCTTGACCGAAGCGTCCATCGCCGTCGCGTCATAGCCCCAAGCACCGTAAATCGGTTTGGCCGAGAAAGCAGGGGAGGCGATCGCCAGCGACGCGCTGGCGATCAGCAGGAAGTGTGTCGACCTCATTCTTCCTCCCCGCCTTTCTTCGGTGGTTCGATCAGGTCCTCACCAGATGTGGACCCGCTGCTCAGGCGGCAGATAGAGCTTGTCGCCAGGCTGCACGTTGAACGCCTTGTACCAAGCGTCGACGTTCCTCACGACGCCGTTGACCCGAAACTTGCCGGGGCTGTGCTCGTTCGTGATGACCTGCTGCCGCTCGGCATCCTCGCGCTGCTTCTCCTGCCAAGCCTGGGCGTAGGCGATAAAGAAGCGCTGGTCGCCGGTGAGGCCATCGATAACGGGCGGCTCGCCGTGCTTGGCCGTGTACTTCTTGTACGCGGCGTAAGCAGCTTCGACGCCCGACAGGTCGCCGATGTTCTCGCCCAGCGTCAGCTTGCCATTGAGGGCGAGATCCGGGAACGGCCTGAAGCCGTTGTATTGCTGGACGAGCGCATCGGTCCGCGTCGCGAACGACTTGGCTGCATCAGGGCTCCACCAGTTGCGGAGCTTTCCGGTCGGATCGAACTTGCTGCCTTGATTGTCGAAACCGTGGCCCATTTCGTGGCCGATGACCGCGCCGATGGCGCCATAGTTCGCAGCCGCGTCCGCATTCGGATCGAAGAACGGCGGCTGCAGGATCGCGGCCGGGAAGGTGATCTGGTTCGCCAGCGGGTTGTAGTAGGCGTTGATCGTCTGCGGGAACATGCCCCAGAGCGCACGGTCGACCGGCTTCGGGAACCGGCTTAGCTCCAGTTTCCATTGGAAGTCATCAGCGCGGATCGAGTTACCGAGTGGGTCGCCCTTCACGACATTCATCGACGAATAATCGATATATTTCACCGGGTGGCCGATGCGCGGCTCGAAGGCGGCGAGCTTTTCGAGCGCGGCCTTCCGGGTCGCTTCGTCCATCCATTTGTTGTTGCCGATCCGCTCGCGGTAGGCATCCTCGAGGTTTCCGATCAGCTCCTTCATCTGGCGCTCGGATTCGGCTGGGTAGTGGCTCTTCACGTAGATTTCGCCGACGCCCTCGCCGAGCGCGCCGTTGACGGCAGCGACGCCGCGCTTCCAGCGCTCCCGCTGCTGCTGAACGCCGTTCAGCTCCTTCGAGTAAAAAGCGAAGCGCGCGTCGTCGAACGCCTTTGGAAGCACGCTCGCGTGATCCGATACGAAGCGGAAGGCGAGCCATTCCTTCCAGGTCGACAGCGGTGTCGAAACGAGGATTTTGCCCGCGCCCGCGACCGCCGAAGGCTCCGTGACGATGACCTGCTTCGCGCCCATAAGACCGGCCTTGGCGAGCGTCGCGTTCCAGTCGAACTGCGGCGCGAGCTTGGCGAGCTGCGCGCGCGTCATCGGATTGTAGATCTTGTCGATGTCGCGGCGATCGGCGGCCGGCCACTGTGCCTTGGACAGCGCGGTCTCAAGAGCGATGATGCGGTCCGCCGCGGCCTTGCCGCCCGGCAGTCCGGCGAGCTTCTGGATGGTGATGATGTAGTCGCGATAGGCTGCGCGGTGCGCCTTCATCTTCGCATTGTCTTCGAGATAATATTCGCGGCTCGGCATCCCCAAAGTCGCCTGGCTTGCGAAGGCCGAGTAGCGGGTGGGATCCTTGAAGTCGGCGTCGATGTCGAGGTCGACGGGGCTGGCGAATCCGGGCTTCACGAAGAGCGATAGAAGTTGCACCTTCGTTTTCGCCGCGTTGATCTCAGCGAGATAAGGCTTCAGCGGAGCGGCGCCGGCGGCGTCAATCGCCGAAGTATCCATGAAGCTGCCGTAGAAATCGCCGACCTGCTGGCCGAGATGATCGCGGTTCGGATCGTTGGCGAGCTGCTCGACGATCTGGTGGACGTCCTTTTCGGCGCCATCCGAGAGGGTGACGAACGGCCCGGCGGAAGCGCGGTCAGCCGCGATCTGCGTGTTCTTGTCCCAGGTGCCGTTCACGTAGGCCCAGAAGTCGTCGCCCGGCTTGACCGAGCGGTCCATCGCCGAGGCATTATAGCCCCAATCGCCGTAGACGGGCTTGGCCGCGCCGAGCGGTGCCGCGACTATCACCAGGCTCGCCGTGGCAAGCGCCAACATCTTGAATTTCATGAATTATACCCCTCCGGAAGTAGGGCGCGCACATGACGCATAAGTCCCCGATTCGGCAAGCTTTTTCGACGAACGGCAGGGCAGGAGCGAGGAACTAGCCGGATGGAAGCGTCAGCCGCGCCAGGAGACCGCCCAAGTCTTCGCTTTCCTCGAGCGTGATGCGGCCGCCGTAGATCTCAGCGACGTCGCGGACGATCGCCAATCCAAGTCCGGTTCCGGGCTTGCCCGTGGTGTCGAGCCGCGCGCCCCGCGTAAACAAGGATCCGCGACCCGCCTCCGGAATTCCAGGTCCATCGTCTTCGACGATGATGTCGACCATGGCGCCTTTGGGCTCAACAGTGACGAAAACCCGTCCGCCGCCATATTTCGCGGCATTGTCGACGAGATTGCCGAGCATTTCATCGAGGTCCTGACGTTCGACGCGAACCTGCGCCTGGTGATTGCCGGCGATGTCGATGGTGACATTCTCGTGTAGCCGCTCGACTGCCCGCTGCACTGCTTCGAGGCTTTCCCACACGGTCGCGCGAGCATGCGCCGATGCTCTTCGCCCTATCGCCCTGGCTCGGGCGAGATGGTGATCGACCTGGCGGCGCATGACCAGCGCCTCGCGGCAGACCGTATCGGCGAGGTCTGCGGAGCGAGCGGTCGCGGCGTTGGTTATCACCGTCAGCGGCGTTTTTAGCGCGTGCGCAAGATTGCCCGCGTGACGGCGCGCTTCTTCAGCCTGCTCCTCGCTGTGAGCGAGCAGCAGATTGATCTCCTCCGTCAGCGGCCGGACCTCGGTCGGGAATTCCTGACTGATGCGTGTTTCCTCGCCAGAGCGGATCGAAGAGACTTCTCGCTGCACGCGACGGAGCGGCCAAAGACCGTAGAAAGTCTGCAGCGCCGCTAGCACCAGCAACCCGATTCCGAGCGCGAGGAAGCTCCAGAACAAGGTCGAGCGTAGCCGGTGGATTTGCTCGTTGATCGTCTGCCGCGACTGGGCGACCTGATATCGCCAGCGCACGTTCGAGCCCGGTAACGTCGCATCCCGCTCCGCGATCCGCAGCGGCTCGTCCGGGCCGAACTCATTGCTGTCGTAAAGGTGCGGCTTAATGTCCGCGTGCGACTCTGAGACCCGCAGCCGCCGGTCCCAAAGGGAGCGCGACGGGAAAGTATCGGCGCCCGTGCCACTGATCTGAAAATAAAGTCCGGAATAAGGTTCGACGAAGCGCTGGTCGGCCGGCGGACGGTTGAACCGCACCTCGCCGTCGGGGCCAATCTCCGATGACGCGATCATCGAATTAAGAACGAACACGAGCTGGTTGTCGAAGCTCTCGACGATGGACCGCGAGAGGACTCGGTCGAGCGCGAAGCCGCCGGTCAGCAACAGCGCCGCAATCCAGAGCGCCGCTACGCCGATCATGCGCCGGGTCAGTGAACCGGTGCGCCGCCGATGCTCCAGGCTCTTGCGCGCGGGACGCCCGTCCGCCTCCGCGGCGGGAGCCGCGGCGGACTCGAGGTTCAACTAACCGGTTCCTCCAGGCTGTAGCCGAGACCGCGGATCGTGGTGATCACGTCGGGCCCGAGCTTCTTCCGGATTCGGGTTACGAACACCTCGATGGTGTTTGAATCGCGGTCGAAATCCTGGTCGTAAATGTGCTCGATGAGTTCCGTGCGGCTGACGACCTTGCCTTTGTGGTGCATCAGGTAGCTCAGCAACTTGTACTCCTGCGCGGTGAGCTTCACCGGTTCGCCCGCCTTCGTGACCTTGCCCGAGCGTGTGTCGAGCCGGATGTCGCCGGCATTGAGCTCTGACGAGGCATTGCCGGAAGAACGCCGAATCAACGCCCGCAGGCGCGCGATCAACTCCTCGGTCTGGAACGGCTTGGCGAGATAGTCGTCAGCGCCCGCGTCGAGACCGGCCACCTTGTCGGACCAGCTGTCGCGCGCGGTCAGGACGAGCACCGGCATCTTGCGACCTTCCTTGCGCCACCGGTCGAGGACCGTGAGCCCGTCGATCTCGGGCAGGCCAAGGTCGAGGATGACCGCATCGTAACTCTCGGTCGAACCGAGATAGTGGCCGTCCTCGCCATCGGTGGCGAGATCGACTGCGTAACCAGCTCCTTCGAGCGTCGAGCGCAGCTGGCGCCCGAGATTGGGTTCGTCTTCGACGATCAGAACGCGCATTCCGTCTCCCCGGACCTGTTCATCTTCGCCGTCAACCCGCATTGCGGCGAAGGGTTGCTTATCCGGAACAACTGGGAAGCTGCGCTCAAATGTCAATTGGGTGCCTTGGTTCTAATGCGGCCGCGAGCGGCGGATGATACGGCCCTGACCGTCAACATCGACCCAGATCACGTGACCATTCTGCATGAATTTGAAGCGGTACGTGTCGCCATTCATCTCGGGCCCGAGGTAGTCCGCGCCTCCCATGAACGGCAGGACGCGCCGCTCAAGCTCCGGAAGCGGCATGGACCGACCTTGGCGCATTGCCTGGAAGGCCCGATCGGCATCCCGCCGAGGAGCCTCGAGATCTCGGCGCTGGATCTGCTGCATATCGCCGCGGTCGCCACCGCCGTGACGCGGCGGGTCGGCCAGCGCCGGAGCACTGGTGAGGCCAACGGCAAGCACCGAGGCAAAAAGGATCCCCAACTTCGTCATCTACGCGACTCTGTGACCGCTTTTACCGGCAGCCATTGAATAGGCTATGAATGCCGTCGATTGGCCCGGTTCAGGGTCACACTACGTGTCCAAAATGCAACGGCGTCTCTCGCACTGGCGGAGCGGGTTTTCGCCGGCGTGCCGATGACCCTATGTGCGCGCCATGGCGGCGCCTATCCTGTCCTATGAAGACCTTGGCCTCATTCAGGGTGAAGGCTGGCTATTGCGGGGTCTCGACATCTATGTCGGCCACCGCGATCGGCTGGCGCTGATCGGCCGCAACGGCGTCGGGAAGACGACGCTTCTCAAATGCCTCGCCGGATTGATCGACACCGATCAGGGCAAGCGCACGATCGTGCCGGGCACGCATGTCGTGCTGCTTGAGCAAGATCCGAAAATGGATGGGTTTGCATCTCTGCAGGACTGGGTGCTGCATGGTCCGAATGCTCCGGAATCGCATGAGGCGGCGGCGATCGCGGACCAGCTTGGGATCGACCTCACGCGATCGGTCGAGACGGCGAGCGGTGGCGAGCGGCGCCGCGCGGCAATCACGCGCGCGCTGGCGCAGAATCCGGACGTTCTGTTGCTCGACGAGCCGACCAATCACCTCGACCTTGGTGCGATCGAGTGGCTGGAGGACTGGCTGAAGCGCTTCACCGGCGCGTTCATCGTGATCAGTCACGACCGCACGTTCCTGACGCGACTCACGCGCAGCTGCCTGTGGCTCGATCGGGGGCAAGTGCGACGGGCGGAGATCGGCTTCGGTGGCTTCGAGGCATGGACTGAAAGGGCATATGAGGAGGAGGCGAGGGCAGCCGAGAAGCTGGACGCCAAGCTGAAGATCGAGCTGCATTGGCTTCAGCGCGGAGTCACCGCTCGCCGGCGGCGCAACCAGGGCCGGTTAGCCAAGCTGCATGAAATGCGAGCGCAGAGGGCAGCAATGCTCGGCGCCACAGGAACGGCGAAGCTGGCGCTGGCCAAGGATGACGTGCGCTCGAAGACGGTGATCGACGCCGAGAACGTCAGCAAGCGTTACGGCGAACGGCAGATTATTCGCGACTTTTCTCTTCGGGTTCAGCGCGGCGACCGGATCGGAATCGTCGGCCCGAACGGCGCGGGCAAAACGACGTTGCTCAAGCTGCTGACGGGCGAGCTCAAGCCGGACAGCGGGACAGTGACGCAGGCGAAGTCACTCAGCGGGATCGTCATCGACCAGCAGCGCAAACTGATGGAGCCGCAGAAGCGCGTGAAGGACGTGCTCGCCAATGGCGGCGACTGGATCGAGGTTCGCGGCTCCAAGAAGCACATCAAAGGCTATCTCAAGGAATTCCTGTTCGATCCGGCCATCGCTGACGCGCCAATCGGATCATTGTCGGGCGGCGAGCGATCAAGGCTGCTGCTCGCGCGGGAGTTCGCGCGCCACGCAAACCTGCTCGTGCTCGACGAGCCGACGAACGACCTCGATCTGGAAACGCTCGACCTGCTTCAGGAAGTGATCGCGGACTATGACGGCACGGTGCTGATCGTTAGCCACGATCGCGATTTCCTCGACCGAACCGTGACGATCACGCTTGGCCTCGACGGATCGGGGAAGGTGGACGTCGTTGCGGGCGGATATGAGGATTGGGTCAGGAAGAGGTATGAGGATCATCGCGGTGCTCCTACGAAGGCAGGAGCCCAGTCGCGCAGAGCGCCTAAGGAAGAAAAGACTGGGCCCCTGCCTGCGCAGGGGAACAGAAAACTCAGTTACAAGGATCAGCGCGATTATGATCGGCTGCCAACCGAGATCGAGCGGCTCGAAGCGTCAGTTGCTGCGGACGAAGCTGCGCTTTCCGATCCCGACCTTTACACACGCAATCCCCGGCGCTTTGCCGAGCTGACGGAACGGATCGCGCGGCACCGTGCCGACATCGAGGCCGCGGAGCTGCGTTGGCTCGAAGTCGCCGAAATGGCCGAGGCGTTAACGCGCTAAAGCTCTTCGAAAACCGTATCGGCATTCCGCCGTTCGAACGTGAGGTTTACGGACCGCTTTCCTCCGGGACGAGTGCGGTGGAGCATTCCCGCGGGCACGGTCACCATCTGACCGGGCTTCACTACGACCTCGCGATCCGGAAACTCGATCACCAGTTCGCCGTCGACGCCCACGAAGGTTTCGTCGGAATCGGGATGCCTGTGCCAGCGAAACTGTTCGGTCATGACGCTCATCCGAATCTCGTGGTCGTTCACGGCGCCGAGAGAGACGTTGCGATAAGGTTCGGTCACGGAAGCGCTGAGCGCAAGGGGGTCCACCAGAGCGGGCTTGCTGGAGCTGTCAGTCATCCCCCAACTCTATTGAGCGGACTTTGGCGCCGACAATCAATCCGCGGTAGTCGACGATAAGCAGACTTTATCGCCTAAGCGCTATGCGGCCGTCCGCTCGCGGATGCGCCGCTCCAGGATCGACAGCGGCATTGCGCCTTCGCGTAGCACCTCGTGGAACTGCTTGATGTCGAATTTAGCTCCGAGCGTCTTCTGCGCCTCGGCGCGGGCGCGGGTCCAGGCCGTGTGGCCAACTTTGTAGCTGCAGGCCTGGCCGATCAGCACGCAATAGCGCTCGACCTCCCGTTGCGAGCGCGGCCGGGCGAAACCGGTGTTCTGGACCATGTAATCGGTCGCCTGCTCGCGGCTCCAGCGCTTCGTGTGCAAGCCGGTGTCGACGACGAGACGCGCCGCGCGGAAAAGGAATGACTGGAGGAAGCCGGCGCGGCCCAGCGGGTTGTCGGCATAAACTCCGAGCTCTTCGGCGAGCTGTTCGGCATAGAGCGCCCAGCCTTCCGAATAGGCAGAGAAGAAGCCGAGCTTGCGTAAAGTCGGAATGTCCTTCGATTCCTGCGCGATGCTGATCTGTAGATGATGGCCCGGAACGCCCTCATGATAGCTGAGCGTCGGAAGCGTGTATTTCGGCCAGTCGCCGATATCCTTCAAATTGATGAAGTAGATCGCCGGCCTCGAGCCATCGAGCGCGGCTCGGCGGTAATAGCCGTTTGACGCACCATCCTGGATCTCGATCGGCACGCGACGAATCTCGAGTGGCGCATTCGGCAGTGTCGCAAAGGCTTTCGGCAGGCGACCGTACATGTCCTTCACGCCGGCGTTCAGGCCGGCGAGCAGCGCGGCGCGGCCCTCGTCAGTGTCAGGATAGAGCTGCGAGGGGTCCTTGTTGAGCGCCGCGAGCCGTTCGCCAACACTTCCTTGCGTATGACCCTGGCTCTTGAGGATCGCATCAATTTGCGAGCTGATATCCGCGACCTGCTGCAGTCCCATCTGGTGAACCTCGGCGGGCGAAAAGTTCGTCGTTGTCGCCTGGCGCAGCGCTTCGGCGTAGATCGCATCGCCGTTGGTCAGGCGCCACGCCCCGTCACCCCGCCGCGTCGTGGGCTTCAGCTTTTCCATCGCCGCGATCTGCCGGTCGAGTGCCGGATAGACGGTGTTGGACACAATCGCGGTCGCGCGCTTTGCCCAGTCCCCGCCGATGTTCTTTTCCGCGGCGCGCTTGGCGATCGAATCAACCATGCTGCTTTGTTCGGGGGCGACGTTGCGCAGCTTGCGCATCTGCCCGAGAGCGAGATCGATCGACCAAGCAGGCGCGAGAAAGCCGCGGGGCGCCTGCGCACGCTGCTCTGCCGTGTCGTTGTCGAGCACGGTCCCGAATTGCTGAAGCCGGGCGAGATAGGCGTCGGCATCCGCCGCATTCTCGATTGTGTGCGTGGTGTTGAGGAAATCGGGCGTGTCGAAATAGGCGCCGTCTTGCTGCGTGATCGTGTAGGGGCCCTGGGCGGAACCGATATCCCAGCGGGTCGGCGAGACGGTCGCCGTCTCGAGCGAGTAAAGGACGACTTCGCGGTTCAGCCTGGCGGCATCCGACAGCGTCGACGGGCTGACGGCATTCAGGCGGGCAATGGCTCGTCGATTGCGTGCGAGTGCCTTGGACCGTGCAACTGGTGTGGGATCGATGTCGAATTTCGACTTGAGCGCCGCGTCCGGCCCCTTGTCGAGACCGAGCGAGGAGGCGAGCTCGGGCGAATTATGGACTCGTTCCTGGAAAATGTCCTCGAACAGCGCATTGAGCTTGGCGTCGTTGGCGCCCGGCTTCGCAGCGACTGCTGCAATAGCGGGAGCTTCGGTGAGCGGAAGAAGAGCGACAGTAGCGCTGGCGGTGAGAAAGGAGCGGCGGTCCATCGATTGATCCCGTGAAGTGCGGAAGAAACACGGGAACCTAGCGCGCAAAGGCTCGCCCGCAACCACCGTTTGTCGAACGGCTGCTTATGCCTGCAGACGATATTGCTTCAGCAAATCGTACAAAGTCGGACGGCTGACACCGAGCAGCTTGGCCGCGCCGGAGATATTATTGTCGCTACGGCTCATCGCCTGGCGGATCGCCCTGCGATCGGCAACTTCGCGCGCCGCCCGGAGGTTTATCGCCTGCGGTTCTTCCTCTGTGGCTCCGCGCAAATCGAGATCGGCTGCCGTGACGCTTTTTCCATCCGCCATGATCACCGCGCGCTTGATACGGTTTTCGAGCTCGCGGACATTGCCCGGCCAATTATAAGCATCGATCGCGACGATCGCCTCCGGCGACAGGGACTGGGCGGCAGTGTCGAGCTCGCGACTGAAGCGTTTGACGAAATGGCGCGCCAGAAGCGCCGCGTCGCCTGAGCGTTCCGCAAGAGACGGGATGTTCACCACGATCTCCGCTAGACGATAGTAAAGGTCTTCTCGGAAGCGTCCGTCCGCGATCATCGCTTCCAAATCCTGATGGGTCGCGCAGACAATGCGTGTGTTGACGTTGATGGGCTGGCGGCCGCCGATGCGCTCGATCACGCGTTCCTGGAGGAAGCGCAGGAGCTTGACCTGGAGCGGCAGCGGGATGTCGCCCACCTCATCGAGGAACAGCGTCCCGTTCTGCGCCAACTCGATCTTGCCGATGTTTGACTTAACCGCGCCCGTGAAGGCCCCGCGTTCGTAGCCAAAGAGCTCCGCCTCGAGCAGATTCTCTGGAATGGCCGCGCAGTTGATCGCGATGAAGTCGCCCTTGCGCCGGCTCTTTTCATGAACCGCTCGCGCGAGCAGTTCCTTGCCCGTGCCACTGGCGCCGAGAAGCATGACGGAAACGTCGGCGGTCGCGACCCTCTCGATCGTCTTCGCGACTTTCAGCATTTCCGGCGCGGCTGTGACGATGGAGCCGAGCACGTTGCTAGCCGATCCGCTTTCAAGCCGGCGGTTTTCCTGCTCGATCTCGTGGAGGTGGAATGCACGAGCGACGATCAGGCCGAGATCATCGATGTCCACCGGCTTCTTGTAGAAATCGTAAGCGCCCATCGCGACCGCCCTGAGCGCACTCTCGCGCGCGCCGTGCCCGGTTGCGACGATTACCTTCGCGTCGGGTTTGAGGCGAAGGATCTCCTGGAGCGTGGCAAATCCTTCCTCGGTGCCGTCCGGATCGGGCGGGAGGCCAAGGTCGAGCGTAACGACCGCCGGCTCGTTGGCGCGAAGCGCTTCGATCGCGCTTTGCCGGTCGCCCGCGCACACAACCTGATAGCCGTCGTAGGCCCATTTGAGCTGGCGCTGCAGGCCCTCGTCGTCTTCCACGACGAGAAGGACTTTGGGTTCGCTTTCTTTGGTCATGCGCGTTTCCGTACGGTTTCGCTTGCCGCTTCGCCTGCAGGCAAGGTGATGGTGAAGGTGGTGCCGTGGCCAGGACTGCTATCGACGCTAATCCGGCCGGCCATGGCAGTAATCAGCGAGCGTGCCTCGAAAGCGCCGATGCCGAAGCCACCGGCCTTGGTCGATACGAACGGCTGGAACAGGCGATTCCGGATGAAGTCGCCATCCATGCCGACGCCCTTATCGCTAATCGCAATCGATACGCTCTCGTCGCCTCCGCTCACGCGAACTGTCACGGGCGATTCGCTGCTTGCGTCGAGCGCGTTCTGGATCAGGTGCCCAACCGCCTGTTCCAGGGCGGTCGCGTCGACAAGCGCGCAGAGGCTCGCATCGCCGAGCAGCTGGACTTCGCGGTCCCGCCGCTTGGCGGCGATTGCCGCCGAGAGGATCGACCGCAGCGGCTCGGCTTCGATGCGCTGAACGCGGGACGGCGAGTGCGGCGTCAGCCTTGCCAGGAGATCGTTCATCTTGCCGACCGAGCTCTTCAGGGTCGCGACCATATCGGCGCGGAACTCCGGATTGTCGGCGTGGCGCTCGGCGTTGCGCGCGACGAGCGAGAGCTGGCTTACCAGATTCTTGATATCGTGGAGTATGAAGGCGAACCGCCGATTGAACTCCTCGAAACGCTGAGCGTCGGCGAGAGCCTCCTGGCTCCGGGACTCCGCGAGCGAACTCGCCGCCTGGTTGCCCGCCGTTCGCAGGAGATCGAAATCCTCCCAGTCCAGGGACCTGCGATATTCCGGCGCGGCGAGCACAACGATGCCGATCAGCCGCTCGTGATGGGTCAGCGGAATGACTGACCAGGAGTGATCATCGTCAAGGATGCAGTCCGGAACGGCGACCTCCTTATCCACGGCTTGGGCCCAGCCTTCGCGGATTGCCTGTAGCTCCAGGATGCGCCCGTTCCGTTCGACTTCGCTCCAGAACTTGCCTGCTTCGCGCAGCTGGTCCGCGGGCGGGTTTGCACCCGGCCAATTCCACGCGGCCGCTAGGGCTACTCCGCGCGAGCCTTCGCTGACGAGCAGCAAGCCGCCGGGCGCGTCGACGACATCCGCGAAGGCCTTCACGATGCGTTCGCTTAACGGAGCCGCGTCCGGCCCGACGCGCCCGAGCGTCTCGGTGAAGCGCAGCCATTCGCTACGGTAGTCGTACCGGTGCTCGAACAGGTGCTTCGCGACCTTCACCTTGAACCAGCCCCGCGCGCGCCGCGACAAGAGCAGCAGCGCTGCAGCAATGATCAGGGAGACGAACAACGCGCCCATTCCGGCGCTTGCCCAGTCCAAGCGACTGTGACGCAGCGCACCGGCCAGGATCGCCATCGCAGCGAGGTATGAACAGATTCCCACAAGCGAGAGCGACTGGAAGGTCGCGGCGCGCGATAGCTTGATCTTGAGGGATCCCTGCGTTCCGGTCGTCCAAGCGAACAGCGGCGCGGTGATCGCCATGAATGCGCCGCGAAGGTTGAAGAGGTCCGCCACGGTCGCAGCGTTGGCGCCCTGCAGATACGACAGCGTAGAGAGATTCAGGTCGTAACCCCACATCAGGGTCAAGCCGAGCATGGGGCCGCGAATGCGCAAACGGCTCTCTGGCGCTGCCTGACCATAGATGTTGTGGACAAGAACCAAGGCGCCGGCGGACGCGGTGATCCGTAGCAGGCTGCCGGTCACGAGCACGTCCTCGAAGTCAGCGCTCGCCATTGGAACGAGAAGTGCAAGCAGGCTGAGGACGAAGTGCATGCCGATGGCGAGCGCAACGGCCCCGAAGACGAGTCGCAATCCGATAAATGGACTTGCCCGCGCGCCTCCCGACATGTCGTAGATCAGCATGATCCAGGCAAGATTCCTGAGATTGCCGAAAGTCATCGTCATCGGATCGGTACGGCCCCACACGCCCGAGACCAGCGCCCAAATCGCGGTCGCGAAACAGGCGCCGATCATGAGCTGATCGGAACGGTCGACGCGAGCGCGGACGCGCCACAAGGCCACGGACGCAAACGCGCACGCAGCCAGTGCATAGCTCCAGAAGCCGATCAGCCCCTGCATCCGCGCACACCTGTAAAATCCGCCGACATGTGCGGGGGTGTCGCTAAATTTTACAAAGAAGTGGTGAACGCCGGTGGATTTGGGCGTTAGGCATCGGCAGAAGCATTGCGATGGTCGAGAAACGGCGAATCGGAGATAGTGGAATCGAGGTTGCCCCGCTTGCTTTGGGCGGCAACGTGTTCGGCTGGACGGCTGATGAAAAGGTCAGCTTCGATGTTCTTGACGCCTTTGTGGATGCGGGCGGGACGATGATCGATACGGCCGATGTCTATTCGGCGTGGGTTTCCGGTCATCATGGCGGCGAGAGCGAGACCGTGATTGGCCGATGGCTCAAGCGCAATCCTCCAAAGCGCGACAAGGTCGTGATTGCGACGAAGGTCGGATTCACGACCGGTCTTGCTCCCGAGACGATTTACGCCGCCTGCGATGCGTCGCTCGTTCGATTGGGAATCGAGCGGATCGACCTCTACTATCACCATAAGGACGATCCGAACGTGCCGCTTGCCGAAAGCCTCGGCGCGATGGATGCGCTCGTGAAGGCGGGAAGGGTTCGAGCGGTCGGACTGTCGCAATATTCGTCCGAACGGCTTGAACTGGCGATGCGGACCGCAGAGCAACACAGCCTGACCCGTCCCTGCGCACTGCAAACCTGGTACAATCTTGTAGAGCGGCCCAAGCTCGAGGGCGAGCTGCGCGATACGGCACTCGCAAATGGACTCGGCATTATTCCGTTCTATGGCCTCGCCAACGGCTTCCTGACCGGCAAATACCGAAGCAAAGACGACCTCGGCAAAAGCACGAGGGGATCCCGCGTCGCCGACTATCTCGAAGGAAAGGGAAGGCGCGTTCTCGAAACGCTCGACGACGTGAGTGCTGAAACGGGCACGCCGCTTGCTGCCGTAGCGCTCGCATGGACGAACGCGCAGCCGGGGATCACCGCAACGCTCGCCAGCGCCACGAGCGTTGATCAGCTGAGGCAGCTTATCCCGGCAATGAAGCTTGATCTGACGCGGGATCAGATCAGCAGGCTCGATGCCGCGAGCTCGGAATCGGTCCCAGCCTAGGCCCCAGCCGTTTTCGAAAGCTCGCCGATGCCTTCGAGCAGGTCGGCCCATTGGTTGAGATCGGCCGCCTCGTCAGCTGGCCTATCTTTGGCATGCTTTCTGATTGCTTCGACGATGATGCTCCACGAGCAGTCACCACAGGTGTCATGGTACCCGAGCCCAAGGTCTCTCCGTTGAACGCAAATCATGGAGGACATTTTGGCACGGCCCGGCTCTTCGAGGGCCGATCGTTCCACGAAGAGTCATTGGTAGGCGACGAATGGCCAAACGGCGGTAGTCAGCTCACGCTTGGCCGCAAACGTGGCAGGATCCATCAACTGTCCAATGCCGGCGCGGCGGCGGACTAGCTCTTCCTCAGGATATCCAACGCGGCAACCGTCATTGCCTCGGTCGCGGTCGAGATCACCGTTTCAGCCTCGGGCGCCCAAAAGGGGCTGTGCAGCGATGGAAGCTTGGTCTCGTCTCCGCCGGCCGCGTCCCACTTCGCTCTTGGCACGCCGCCGACCCAAAAGAGCACGCTCTGCTTCGATTTGTCGGTGAGCCAGAACTGACCGAAGTCTTCGCTGGCCATCACCGGCCTGGACTTGACGACACGGTCTTTGCCGAAATGCGAGCCGAAGAGCTCCAGCAAATGGCCCGAGAGCTGCTCGGTATTGAACGTCGCGTCACCGCTGATCGGCTCTAGCGTGACCACCGGCATCTTGTCCTCGGGCAGGCCGGCCGCGATCGCCTCGCCGCGCGCGATGCGCCGGATGCCGTCGAGCAGCAGCTTGCGTACTTCCGGCGTGTAGCTGCGCACCGTGAGCTGCAGCTTCGCCTCATCGGGGATGATGTTGTGCTTGGTCCCGGAATGAAAGCTGCCGACCGTGACGACTGCCGGATCGAGCGGGTTGTTCTCTCGGCTGACCAGGGTCTGCAGGGCCATGACGATGCGGGATGCGAGAACGATCGGGTCCTTGGTCGTGTACGGATAGGCGCCATGCCCGCCGATGCCTTTTACGGTCATGTCGACGCTGTCGATGTTCGCCATGGCGTAGCCGGGCGTGATCCCGATTACTCCAGCCGGTAGCGATGCCGAGTCATGGAAGGCGAGCATCACATCGGGTTTGGGAAAGCGGGTGAAGAGCCCGTCGTTCAGCATCGCCTTGGCGCCCTGACCGATCTCCTCGCCGGGCTGCAACACCATGACGACGGTCCCCGACCATTGGTCCTTCATCGCCGCGAGCCGCCGCGCAGTACCGAGCCAGGTGGTGATGTGCGTGTCGTGGCCGCAGGCGTGCATCACGTCGGTGTCCTGGCCATCGAGCGTCTTGCCGCGCACATGCGAGGCGAAGGGAAGGCCCGTCTGCTCTCTGACCGGAAGCGCATCCATGTCGGCGCGGATCAGAAGCACGGGACCCGGCCCGTTCTTCATCACTGCCACGATGCCGGTCTTTCCGACGTGCTCGGTCACGTTGAATCCGAGCTTGCGCACCTCCGGCGCGAGCTTCGCCGGGGTGCGAACCTCCTGCATCGACAGCTCGGGGTTCGCGTGAAGATCGCGGTAGAGGTCCATGAGCTGCGGCATGTCGGCGCGGATCGCATCCGACAAAGCGGCGGCACTCGCAGGCGAATGGACAGTCATTACGGCGGCGGCGAGCAATAGCAGCTTCTTCATCAACGCGCTTCCTGAGGCAGCGGAACCAGTTCCATCACGTCCATCTCCGATTCGAAATGTGGCTTGGGCATGATCAGTCGCCAGCGGCGGGGGGCGATCCGCTCGACAAAACCGGCGACGTCGCGAGTGTCGTCCTGGCCATATTGCAAGGCGCGTGTTTCATCGCCGAGCACCAGCGTGCCGAGGAATACCTGCCGCACTGCATCGGCCGGGAAAATCAGACCTACGTAGCGTTGCGAGCCGCTGAGCTTGGATAGCCGCTGCAAGTCGCGGTTGGCTTTCACGCGACAGGTGAACGCCGGGTACGAGACGAATGAAAGGTTACCCTGCTCCTTGGCCCCCAGCTTTATCACCCGGCAGCGGTACATTCCGTTGGGTATTGGGCCTCCGCCCAAGGCCGCATCCGGATCGAGCAGCGCTCCTTCGCGGGCAATATCGGTCCCGTGCCCCGCCTTGGTTGCCGCGGCGAGCGCATCCGTGAAGGTCTTCCGCCAGTCGTGCAACCGGTCGCGATCATCGAGCGTCGCAACTTCCCTCCAGGCCGTCGTCCAGCGCGGGATGAGGCCCTCCGGCTGCTCGATCACGTCGCAGCCGATGCAGCCTAGAGCCAGACCGAGAAGCAGAAGCACGCGCATCAAAGCGAGCTTAGGCGGCAGTCCATCCGCCGTCGATGCTGAGATTGGCGCCGGTGATCGAGCGAGCTTCGTCACGGCACAGGTACAGCGCGAGGGCGGCGATCTCGTCGACCGTAACGAACTGCTTAGTCGGCTGCCCGGCGAGCAGGACGTCGTTCATGACCTGCTCGCGGGTCATGTTGCGCGCCCTCATTGTGTCGGGGATCTGCTTTTCGACCAGCGGGGTCCAGACATAGCCCGGCGAGATGCAGTTCACGGTGACGCCGTTCGCCGCGACCTCGAGTGCGACCGTCTTGGTTAGCCCGGCCAGTCCGTGCTTGGCCGAGACGTAGGCACTCTTGAACGGCGAGGCGACGAGGCTGTGCGCACTCGCCGTATTGATAATTCGCCCCCAATTCTTCCGCTTCATCCCGGGAACCGCATGGCGCATCGTGTGGAAAGCCGCGACGAGATTGATGGCGATGATCGCCTCCCATTTCTCGGGCGGGAATTCCTCAATCGGAGCGACATGCTGGATTCCGGCATTGTTGATGAGGATGTCGACTGGCCCAAGCTGGTCGGCAGCCCGCTTCATCATCCCCTCAATCTCGTTGGGCTTCGACATGTCGGCGCCGTCGTGGATCGCGCCGAGTTCCGCACAGATGCGCTCGATCTCCGCCGCGTCGCCAAAGCCGTTGATCATCAGCTTGGCGCCTTCCTCGGCGAGCGCTTTGGCGATCGCCAGGCCGATGCCCGAGGTGGAGCCCGTAACGAGCGCGACTTTGCCTTCGAGAATCATGAGACCTCCTTTGGACGCGCGCTAGGCGCGGCGAAGGCGTATTTGCAACCGCGGCCGAGTCTCACGCATTGGGCCCGTAGCAACAGGAGAGCGAAATGCGGTTCGGCGATGAGCGCGAGAGCAGCAATTTCGAGGACGTAACGGGCCGCAGCGGCATGGGCTTTGGCGGTGGAGGCGGCAACGCACTTGGCTGCCTGCTGCCTTTAATCGCGAGCCGCTTCGGAATTGGCGGCGTGATCGTACTGGTGATCGGCTATTTCCTGTTGAGCTCACTCGGCGGCCTCGGTGGAGGCGGCGGCGGTCAGCTGACATCCTCTCAGCAGAGCGCCCCCTCGGGGCAAAGCACGCTCGATCCGAACATCAAGCGCTTCTCACTCCAGGTTCTCGCATCGACGGAGGACGTGTGGGGCACCCTGATGCCGAAGCAAGGCATTCGATACCGTCCGACGACCTTGGTCTTTTATGCGCGCAACTATCCGTCGGGATGCGGCGCCGCCCAATCGGCCATGGGCCCCTTCTACTGCCCGACCGACGAGAAAATCTATCTCGACACGGAATTTTTCACTGAGCTCTCGCGACGCTTCCAGGCCCCCGGCGATTTCGCTCAGGCCTATGTGATCGCGCATGAGGTCGGGCACCATATTCAGAATCTAAAAGGTGCGCTCGACCAGGCCAACCACCTCCAGGCACGGGCCAGCCAAACCGAGGGTAATGCGATCCAGGTCAAGGTCGAATTGCAGGCCGATTGCTACGCGGGAGTTTGGGCGGCGAACGCGAGGAACCCGGAAGGCCAGCCGGTGATGGAGCAGGGGGACTTCGAGGAAGGCATGCGCGCCGCCGAAGCCATCGGCGACGACACGCTTCAGCGCGAGACACAGGGCGTGGTAGTGCCCGACAGCTTTACCCACGGCACCTCGGCGCAGCGGATGGAAGCATTACAGCGAGGATATAAGAGCGGCGATCCGAACGTGTGCAGGTTCTAAAGCCGTACCAGCATTTTTCCGGTGTTCGCGCCCTCGAAAAGACCGAGGAACGCGTCGGGCATCTTCTCCAGGCCTTCGACCACGGTCTCGCGTGACTTGACGGCGCCGCTCGCGATCCATGGCCCCATTTCGGAATAAAATTCCGCCATGCGCGGGAAGTAGTCGAAGACGATGAATCCTTTCAGAGCGATGCGCGCGGCGATGATGCGCTGAACGAACCGGAAGTTCATCGGGGTGGTCGCGTTGTAGCCCTCGATCATTCCACAGATCGCGAAGCGCGCATTGTTGCGTGCGAGGGCGAACGCCGCGTCGAGATGATCCCCGCCGACATTGTCGAAATAGACATCGATGCCCTCTGGTGCCGCCGCAGCCAATCCCTTGAGGATCGGTCCGGCCTTGTAGTCCACCACATGGTCGGCGCCGAGCGAACGAACGAAATCGCATTTCTCCGGCCCGCCGGCAGAGGCGATCACCGTCATTCCCTTCGCTTTCGCGACCTGGACGACTACCGACCCCACGGCGCCGGCAGCCGCGGAGACGAACACGACGTCGCCTTCTTTCGCCTTGGCCGCGTCGAGAAGCCCGAAATAAGCCGTCATTCCTGTCACTCCGAGTACGCCTAGGAAGCGCTCGGGAGGTGCTCCGAGATCGGGCAATTTTTGAGCCATTCGTGCGGGCACGATCGCCTCGTCCCGCCAGCCGCTCATATGCTGAACCAGGTCGCCGGCGCTCAGTCCGTCGAACCTGCTCTCGACGACTTCGCCGATTGCGCCCCCATCCATGGGCTCGCCGATCTGGAACGGCGGCACATAGCTTTTCACGTCGTTCATCCGGCCGCGCATGTAGGGATCGACCGAGAGCCAGAAATTGCGGACCCGGACCTGGCCATCTTCGAGGGCTGGCAGCTCAACCTCCTTGAGCTCGAAATTCTCGTTCGTGGGGAGCCCTTTCGGGCGGCTCTTGAGGTGCCAGGCGCGCGCCATCGTCGTTCCTCCTGATGACGCCGGGCATAAGCTCAGCGCTGCGCACAAGAAAGGCCCGGCAGCGAAGGGGACGGCACCGCCGGGCCTGGCACAAGCCTCCGCTGGCCGGAGACTCGGCTGTCTACCGCTTGTTAGCGGTAGGTGCCCTCAAAGCTCCGATTGAGCATGCGGGGACCCATCTCGCCCTGATCCTCGCGCTCGAACAGCGCCCGCTGACGGCTTTCGTCGCGCCAGTGCTGGTGCGCCTGCTCGGCCGAAAGATCGAGAATGACGCGGTCGCCATCGATGCGGTCGATGTCCGCGCAACTCAACGAATGGTGCACACCGCCGCTTTCCGGATCCGACTTGGTCAGGATCAACCGGTCGCCCCTGACGCAATCGACGGTGCCGACGTGCTGCTCGTCATTGCCGACCACTTCCATATGCTCGCGGATCTGGCCAAGAAGGCCCCGCTTTTGCATCCGCCGCTCGCGCCAGCTGCCGAAGTCGCTCTCGAAGCGCGACTGGTTCTCGCGACGGTAATCATCGTAATCGCGGTCGAGCTCGTTCATGTGCCGCCGCCGCCAGGATTCGTAATGCGGATCCTCGTGGCGCGAGCGGTCCGACCAGTCCGACGTGCCGGCGCGGCTCGTACGGCGATATTCGTCCTCGCCATATGGAGTCTCGGAGAAGCCATATTCGCCGAGTCCGCGTTCCCCACGGCCGTAGCCGCTCGACGAATAGGATTGCTCGGAACGGCCATAGTCGCCTGCCATCGGTCGATAACCGCGCTCACGGTCCCAGTCGCGCTCGCGGTTCCCCGGTCCCGACAACTCGCGCCGCCACGACGGGTTGTAGTCCTGTTCGCCGAAGCCGCCGCGCTCGTTTGAGCCGCGGGTCTGGTACCAGTCACGCTGAGCGCGCTCGCGGCCAGGGTCGCGCCCAGTCCAGCGGCTGGACTCCTCGTGGCGAGAGCGACCCCAGTCGCGACCATAGTCGCGCTCACGACCGCTCCAGCCGCCGCGTTCGCGCTGGTCATCGCGCCGACGCCTCTCGGCGTCCTCGTCGCCGAACCATGACGCGACTTCGTCGCCCGCGCGCTCGAAAAATCCGCGTTCACCACGGCCACGGTCTTGGTCTCCGAAACGGTCATCGCGCCATCGGGAGCGCTCATCGCGCGGGACATCCCGCGTGTCGTAACGGTCATATGCCATGTTGGTCCTCCAGGGCCTTGAGAGGGACCGGCGGAATGCCGGCCCGAACTGAAATCAAAACGAACGGCGCCTGACGGCCGTTCCTCTCGAGCCAGAGGCTGCAAGCGCCAAAATCGGCAAGCCGAAGCCCTCTTGGGACAGGCGATTGCAAGGGGGGAAACAAGCGGCTAGGGGAGCCGCTCACTTGGATCGGCAAGCCCGGTCTTCAGGTGCCAGCTGGAGGCGCGGGGCTGTAGCTCAGATGGGAGAGCGCTGCAATCGCACTGCAGAGGTCAGGGGTTCGATTCCCCTCAGCTCCACCAGCTAATGGCAAATCCGCGACAAGCCCCGAATCGCACTTTGTAGTTTTTCCCATTGCCTAACTGTGCGATGCGGTTGGAGCCATAATCCGTGTCTTCCCTGAAAACAGGGAATTTTTGGCAAACAAAGCCTCAAAACAGGCAATCGAGGGCTAGAAGTCGGAAAATGCTCGTTGAGAAACGGTAGTTTTCCGCAGGTTCTCATTGCCCAAAAAGGCCATTCCCTGTTCTTCGCCAAAACAGGCATTTAAATCGGCATAACAGGGAGTTTCCCGCCTGTTCCAGGGTAGTTTGATGGCCGATAACAGGTGAAGTGGTTCCTGGCGGCGGTTCATCTATCCACAGAATACCATCGCTGGCATACCGCCACGCATTTGAATCGCAGTTTGTTGCCATTATGTTCCCTTGCGCATGAACCACACCACTGCGAGGGCCATCCCCTCCGCGCTTCAGCTGGCAGTGATCTATCGGCCCGTCGCTGCGCTCAAACCCGACCCGCGCAATGCGCGGACTCATCCCAAGCGCCAGATCGAGCAGCTTGTTCGATCGATCAACGAGTTCGGGTTCACCAACCCGATCCTTATCGACGAAGCGGACACGCTCATTGCCGGGCATGGGCGATTGCGAGCAGCCAGGGAGATCGGACTCGCAGAGGTGCCGACAATAACGCTCGAGGGCCTCAGCGACGCACAAAAGAAGGCGCTTCGCCTCACCGATAACAAGATCGCGCTGAATGCCGGCTGGGACCTTGAGATCCTGAAGCTCGAACTCGACGAGATCAGCACGCTGGACGTTGACTTCGATCTCTCGCTGACCGGCTTCTCGTCTGGCGAGGTCGATGTCGTGCTGAAAGCGGCCAACGATCCGGACGATGAATTCATTCCGGCGGTTCCGCAGGAGCCTCGGACCAGGCTCGGCGACATCTGGATCCTTGGCGAACATCGTCTCGGCTGTGGTGACGGCCGCGACGCGGAATTTCTTCGCCGCGTAGTCGGTGTCGGTGCGTCGATCGATGCGGCGTTCCTGGACCCGCCCTACAATGTGAAGATCAACGGCCACGCCAACGCCGCTGGGCGACACCGTGAGTTCGCGATGGCGTCAGGCGAGATGGATACAGCCGAGTTCCGGACGTTCCTGACCGACGCACTTGGAACTGCGGCGAAAGTCTCGCGTGATGGCGCTGTCCACTTCATCTGCATGGACTGGCGACACATGGACGATGTCAGTGAGGCGTGTTCAGATGTCTACGGCAGTCTTCTGAACCTTTGCATCTGGAACAAGAGCAATGCCGGAATGGGCTCGCTCTATCGGTCCAAGCATGAGCTCGTGTTCGTCTATCGGGTTGGCTCAACCCCGCACTTCAATGCGGTCGAACTAGGCAAGCACGGTCGAAACAGGACGAACGTCTGGGACTATGCCTCAGTCAACTCGATGGCCGGCAGCCGGCGTGAAGACCTCGCGCTGCATCCGACCGTCAAACCCGTCGCGCTGGTCGCGGACGCAATCCAGGACGTCACGCGGCGGGGCGAACTAGTCTTCGATATGTTCAGCGGATCGGGGACAACGTTGATCGCAGCAGAGCGAACGCGTCGCCACTTTCGCGGGTGCGACATCGATCCAGCATATGTCGATGTCGCCGTAGAACGCTGGTCGCAGCTGACTGGCGAAACTCCCGTTCTGGAACGTCTATGAACGGGCGCTGGGCGAAGGGCCAAAGCGGCAATCCGGCGGGACGTCCAAAGAAGCGACGCCCTCACGTGTCAGCGTTCGACATCATCTTCGACAAGAGCCTCACTGTGTCTCAGAACGGTGTTGAGCGGGAGCTGACGGTCGAGGAGGTGCTTCAGCTCAAGACCTATCAGGCTGCGCTAAAAGGCAGCAAAATGGCGATCCGTACCGTTCTCAAGATGATCGAGAAGCGGGAAGTTGCGCTCGCCGAACGCGCGCCTGCTCCGGTTCAGAAGCCGTATGGGTTTCGCTGGGAGCAGGATCCGCGCAACGCCGACCAGGCGATGCTCCTGCTCGGCATCACCGTTCCTGACCCCAATTGGTCTGAGCCGTGCAAGTATGGGACCCGCATGAAGCTCGCGACCTGGGCCGCCCAGGCTGCTCTCAGCCGGCCGGGAAGAAGGCCATTGGAACAGAGACAGGTCGACGAAATCAAACGCGTCACCCTCAATTCTGATCAGCTTAAGTGGCCAAGGGGGCGTGAGGGATGAGCGAGGAGGCGCAACAGGAAGACGTCGGCTACGGAAAGCCGCCAGCCGCTACACGGTTCAAGAAAGGCCAGAGCGGCAATCCCAGGGGACGACCTAGGGGTCGGCGCCGCGACATCCCATACGATCATCTTCTCGGGCAGATGGTTGTTGTTCGGGAAGGCGGGAGTGAACGCCGCATCACTGCAGCTGAGGCATTTCTTCTGCAAATCACGAAGCGCGGAATGGAAGGAGATAGCGCGAGTGCCCGCGCGTCACTTGCCGCGATCGAAGAGGCGCGAAGCAGGCGCCCCGACGATGAAGCCCGCAGCTTCACAATCGTGTGGAGAGACGTAAGTCCGGGTAGCGTCGGATGCGCTTTGGACGCGCTCCGGATGGCGCACAAACTGAACAGGCATTCAGAGCAAGCGCGATACCAGCTCCTCCCTTGGATTGTTGAAGCCGCACTTGAGCGCCTTGGCTCCCGACAACTTTCAGCTCAAGAACAATGGATCGTCCTCGAGGCCACGCGTACACCGGAAAAGGTGAATTGGCCGAGCTGGTGGAGTGTCCACAAGGCGAGCGGCTAGAGACAGCTTTCGATCCAAACAGACGGTAGAGATAACACAGAGAAATTCCTGAATCGTGGCGAGCCGCACGACTGGATC
>JBEDUM010000034.1:0-20218 GCA_040414585.1 Sphingomicrobium sp.
GCGCATCTCCATCTGGGGCCTGCTCGAAGCCCGGCTGCAACAGGCAGACCACGTCATCCTGGGTGGCCTCAACGAGGGGACTTGGCCGGCAGCGCCGGCGCCTGATCCGTGGCTCGCGCCGAAGATCAGGGCAAACCTTCGTCTTCCAGGCCTCGAATTCCGGATCGGGCTATCGGCTCACGATTTCGCGAGTGCGCTCGGCGCGCCGCAAGTGCTCATCACGAGAGCGAGGAGCGATGCACGCTCGCCGACGGTTGCTTCGCGCTTCTGGCTGCGGCTGCAGGCAATGACGGGCGGAATAACGCGCGACACGAGGCTTGAGCGGCTCGTCAGCGCCGTCGATGATCCAGGGGATATACGGCCCACCGGCAGGCCGCGACCGCAGCCGGCTGCCGAGCTGCGGCCGATGAAGATCTCTGTGACTTCTGTCGACCGGCTCAAGGCGGACCCGTTTGCTTTCTACGCGCAGGCCATGCTGCGATTGCGCAGCCTCGATCCAATCGATGCCGACCACAGCGCCAAGTGGAAGGGAATCGCCGTCCATAAGGTGCTGGAGGAGTGGCTCGCTGAGGATGATTGCGCTCCAGAGACGCTCCTGCCCCGTGCGCAGGCGCTTCTGGTGAGTGGAACCATTCACCCGATGCTTCGGGCCTTGTGGGCGCCGCGGTTGATTGAGGCGATCAGCTCTATCGAGAATCTCGAGCGCAAGAATCGTGAGAACGGACGCCGTCCGTTGAAGGCCGAAATTACCGGCGAGACTGAGATCGCGAATGTCACGGTTCACGGCAAGGCGGACCGGATCGACCTGCTCGCCGATGGCGGCCTCGCAATCATCGATTACAAGACTGGCGCGCCGCCCTCACAGAAAGCCGTGACGGAGGGTTTTGCGCTTCAACTCGGTCTACTCGGACTTATCGCCCGCAATGGCGGGTTTCCCGGCGTAAATGGAGAACCCGAGTGTCATGAATATTGGTCCCTTGCGAGACGGCTCCTCGATAAAAATCCGATCCGGCCTACAAGAGACATGACGCCAGACGAGTTTCTCGCTCACGCCTATCGTAATTTCAAAGACGCAGCCGATCGATGGCTGCTCGGAACTGAAGCGTTTACCGCCAAGCTCAATCCCGCCTACGCACCCTATGGCGATTATGATCAGCTGATGCGGCTCGAAGAATGGTACGGCCGCGAATGAAAAGCCTAGGTGCGCGGCTTCTTCTTGATCTTGGATGCGTAGAGCAGCGCGGCGACAATCGCAGCCGATCCAATTCCGACGGCAACACCTGCCTTGACCAACTTCGAGCGCCTCTGTTCGTCCGCGTCGTTCCTGTCGTCAGCCATGCTTCGCTCCTTGCGGTCTCCTCTATGAAAGCGTCCGGCTGATGTCCAACCGGATCAAGCCGCTGCACCAGCTGGAGGGGGACCAGGCACGCGCCGCCCATCCCAATGCGCATGCCGCCCTCTCGGCATCTGCCGGGACCGGCAAAACCCAGGTCCTGACCGGACGCGTGCTGCGTCTTCTGCTGTCGGGAGCAGCGCCCGAAACGATCCTCTGTCTCACCTTCACCAAGGCTGCGGCGGCGGAAATGGCAAACCGCATCGGCGCTCGGCTCGCGGCCTGGGTCCGGATGAAAGACGCAGATCTCAAGAAAGACTTGTTCGCTCTCGGCGAACGCAACGATCCGGTCACCGTCCAGCTCGCGCGCAGGCTTTTCGCGAAGGTGCTGGAAGCGCCCGGGGGCCTGCGTATCCAGACGATTCACGCGTTCGCGCAAATCTTGCTCGCGTCTTTTCCCGCCGAAGCAGGCATAACCCCCGGTTTCCAGCCACTGGAGGGCCGGGCGGAGCAGGAACTCGGCCGAACAACCTTGGCGAACCTGCTTGCCGATGCCGAAGCGAGCGGCGGCGAATGGTTGATTCGAGACGTGCAAACGCTCAGCCTCCGTCTCGGTGAGGGCGCGGCCGTCGATTACCTGATGCGCTGCGCTCATGCCCAAGAGGCGCTAACGGCGCTCGGATCGCCCGAGAGCATTGAGTCCAAGCTGCGCGTGCTGATGGGACTGCCCGATGAATCCGTCGAGGAACATGTGGTCCATCACTGCGGAGACGACCGCTTCGACTGCGACCTGTTGCGCGCCGTCGCCGAAGCAAACCGCAAATGGGGTGCGCAGACTGGATTGGGTCATGCCGAAATAATCGAGAATTGGCTCGTCCTGACCCCCATCGAACGAGCAGCGGCGCTCCCTGGGTTGAGCAAGGTCTTCGCACGTGTCTTCAAGGGACAAGCCAGCGCCGAGCCGCACTATGAAACGCATGCGGGCCGCCTCGCCAATCTGATCGGCGAGCTGCTGCAAATCCAGAACGGCGCACGCCTCGCCGCCGACATGGCCGCCGGCCTCCGTGCCGGGCAGGCTTTCGCCGAGGCCTATGCGCGAGCGAAGCGCGCCGCCGGCGTCGCGGACTTCGACGACCTGATCCGCTGGACACGCCACCTGCTCGCTAAGCCAGGCATGGGCGAATGGGTTCGCTACAAGCTCGATCAGCGCACCGACCATATTCTCGTCGACGAAGCGCAGGATACGAACGCGGCACAGTGGGACATCGTCCGCTCCCTCACCGAGGAATATTTCAGCGGCTCGCCGGAGGCCGAGCGGCGGCGCACGCGCACGCTATTCATGGTGGGTGACTTCAAGCAGGCGATCTACGGCTTCCAGGGAACGGACCCGCGCGAGTTCGACAAGATGCGCTCCGAAATCCGCGAGCGATCGCATGCGCTTCAGTTCGGAGAGGAGCCGGGCCTCGAGTTCCGCGATCTCTCGATCAACGCGAGCTATCGCTCGGCGCAGGCCGTGCTCGATACCGTCGACGCGATGATCGCCGACGTGGGCTTCCGCGAAATGGGGCTGCCTCAAATGCCGCCCCCGCATGAGGCCCATCATTCCGCGCGGCCAGGCGTCGTTGAGCTCTGGAAACCCTTCACGCTCGATAGCGACGAAAACGACGGTCAAGGCGAGGAAGGCTGGCTCGACGAGGACGAGCGGCAATATGCCGATCGCATCGCTGAGCAGGTGCGCGACTGGATCGACGAGGCGCCTATCCTCGAATCGACCAAGCGCGCGCTGAAACCGGGCGACATCCTGATCCTGGTGCGCAGCCGCGGCGAGCTTGCCTCCCTGATCGTCGCGCGGTTGTTCCAGCGCCGTGTGCCCGTCGCGGGCATCGATCGCCTGTTTCTGTCCAAGCCCTTCGCCGTCCGCGATCTGCTCGCCGCGGTCACGTTCGCGGTACAGCCGCTGGATGACCTCAACCTGGCGAACTTTCTTGTATCACCGCTGATCGGCTGGGATCAGCAGCAGCTGTTCGACCTCGCCTACGGTCGTGGAAAGACGCCGCTGTGGCGGCGTCTTCGCGAGCGAGCGGGAGAGCGCCAGGATTTCGCGGCTGCCCATGCCACGCTCGGCGATCTGCTCGCCATGGCGGATTACACCACGCCCTCGCGCTTCCTGGAGACCATTTTGTCCGGCCCAGCCAATGGCCGGCGCAAGCTCTACGGCCGCCTTGGCCTCGCGGCCCGGGATCCGATCGACGAGTTGATGACCGCCGCGCTCGAGTTCGAGCGCGCCGAGGTTCCTTCACTCGAACGGTTCAATGCCTGGTTCGCCCGGGGGGACGTAGAGATCCAGCGCGACCCATCCGAACGTGCCAATGCCGTTCGCGTAATGACTGTACACGGAGCGAAGGGACTCGAAGCCCCCTACGTGATCCTCGCCGACGCGACCGCCGATCCTGCCCGCCTCGGGCAGCGCAATCCGCCGCTTAATTTTTACGGCTTCGGCGATCCGGTCCCGGTCATACGCCCGAGGAAGGCCGAGTTGATGCCTCCCTTCGACAGGAACGTCGCTCTCCAGCAGGAGCGTGACCTCGAGGAGCACTGGCGGTTGCTCTATGTCGGCATGACCCGAGCCAGCGAGCGACTTGTCGTCGCGGGCATCAAGCCGAGCTCGGAAGTGCCAGAAAACAGCTGGTACAAGCGTGTCGAGCGCGCGTTAGCCTCGTTAGGGGCCGTTCCCGAACCCGACGATCGCTGGGGCACCGTGGCGCGCTACCGGGGCACGGTCGCGCTTCGGTCCGTCAAACCGAAACCCCCACCTGTCTCGATTGGCCCACTCGCAATCCCCGATTGGGCGCAGACGCCCGCGCCAGCCGAGCCGCGCCCGCCTCGTCCGCTCGCGCCATCGCAGTTGGCAGAGGACCGCGAGCCATCCCTTGCGCCGACCCCGCAATCTCGAGCCGCGGCACGGCGCGGAACGCTGATTCACCAGCTGCTGGAACGGCTAGCCGACGTCGAAGTCGATCATCGCCGCGAACGAGCGCTTGCCTGGCTCGCGAAATCCGCCGGCGTGACCGAACCGGAACAGCGGGACGAGATCGCCGATCAAGTCTGCCGGGTCCTGTCCGATCCACGGTTTGCGCCTCTCTTCGGCCCGGGCTCACTTGCAGAGGCACCGCTGGCGGCAACGCTTCCGGACGGCCGCGTGATCGCAGGCACGGCCGACCGGCTTCTTATCGAAGATCAGCGGGTCTCCGTACTCGATTTCAAGACAGGCAGGGTGCCTTCGACGGACACCGACATCCCAACTGCCCATCGCGCCCAGATGGCGGCTTACAAAGAGGCGCTCACCGTGATTTTCCCGAACCGGAACATTCGTGCAGCGCTTCTGTACACGAACGGTCCGAAGCTCGTTGAAGTCACGCCTTGAGAGGCGTGGTTCGAGCGCCCATATGCTTGTTAAGTTTCGAAACCCGACAGGAGATTCCCCCGCCATGGCCACCAAGACCGTCACCGACCAGAGCTTTGCAACCGACGTATTGGGTGCCGATGGTCCCGTGCTCGTGGACTTTTGGGCAGAATGGTGCGGACCCTGCCGCATGATTGCTCCGGCGCTCGAGGAAATCTCCAATGAGCTCGGAGACAAGGTCACGGTCGCCAAGCTCAACATCGACGAGAATCCGGACATCCCCGGCCGCTATGGCGTGCGTGGCATTCCCACGATGCTGCTCTTCAAGGGTGGCCAACCCATTGCTCAGAAGGTCGGCGCCGCTCCGCGCAGCCAGATCCAGCAGTGGCTCGAGAGCAATCTGAGCGCCTCGACCCAGTCAAGCGCGCAGGCTTAATTCACCTCAAACCGGGAGCTCGGTCCCTTCGAGCCCTCGCGTATCCGGCCTGAACTTATCGTGCCGGGGCAGTTCGTCCTTCGGCTCGAACCAGCCAATCTTGCTGTCCCAGAAGATATGGTAGCCCGGAGCAATCGCTTCCGGGTTGTCCAGTGTCGCTACACTGAAATCGAGCGTTTCGGGCTGGTGATCGACCTTCATCAGGAACGGCGTTCCGCACTCACCGCAAAATTCGCGATGACCGAAGCTGGAAGACGGCGCTGAGCGCACTTTATCGGCGCCCCTGGTCCAGACGAGGTCCCCGTCAGGCACGCTCGCGAAGACCATTGCAGGGGAACCGCTATTCAGCTGGCAGGTGCGGCAATGGCACCAGCCGCAGTCGAATGGATCGCCTTTCAGCTCGTAGCGGACCGCGCCGCACATGCACCCGCCTGTCAGTCCCATTACAGTTACCCACCCTTAATTGACTACGGCTAGGGCGCTCCTTACATCGCCGCGACAGTTTCCCAGAGCGTCGGCGAGAGGATTTCGCCCGATCACGAACGCGCGGGTATTTAAGGGAATTCCATGTTCGCCGCAGTGGCAAAGAGCATCTTCGGATCGGCCAACGACCGCTATGTCCGGGGTCTTGGCAAATATGTTGACGCGATCAATGGCTTCGAGCCGACAATCTCCGCGCTCTCCGATGACGAGCTGCGCGGCCAGACTGAGAAGTTCCGACAAAGGCTAGCGGGGGGAGAGCGGCTCAACGACCTGCTTCCCGAAGCATTCGCGACCGTTCGCGAGGCAGCCATCCGCACGCTTGGCCAGCGTCACTATGATGTCCAGCTGATCGGCGGCATCGCGCTCCACCGGGGTGAGATCGCCGAGATGAAGACCGGCGAAGGAAAGACGCTAGTCGCGACGCTCGCCGTCTATCTCAACGCTCTCGAAGGCAAAGGCGTCCACGTCGTCACGGTCAATGACTATCTCGCCCGGCGCGACGCCGAGTGGATGGGGCAGATCTACCGCTTCCTTGGGATGAGCACCGGCGTCATCATTCCCAACCTCACCGACCAGGAGCGCCGCGACGCGTACAACGCGGACATTACCTACGCGACGAACAATGAGCTCGGCTTTGACTATCTGCGCGACAACATGAAATACAGCCGCGACCAGATGGTCCAACGGCCGTTCAACTTCGCGATCGTCGACGAGGTTGACTCGATCCTCATCGATGAAGCCCGGACGCCGCTGATCATCTCCGGCCCGACCGACGACAAGTCCGATCTCTACATTGCGGTCGACAAGCTGGTGAAGACGCTCCAGCCGTCCGACTACGACAAGGACGAAAAGCAAAAGAGCGTCGTCCTGACGGAGGAAGGTACAGAGAAGTCCGAGCGGATGCTCGAGGAAGCAGGCCTGATCGAGGGTCGCAACCTCTATGACATCGCAAACACGCAGGTCGTCCACCACTTGAACCAGGCGCTGAAGGCCAATGTCATGTTCAAGAAGGACATCGACTACATCGTTAAGGACGGCAAGGTCGTCATCATCGACGAGTTTACCGGCCGAATGATGGAAGGGCGGCGCTGGTCTGACGGTCTTCATCAGGCGGTCGAGGGCAAGGAAGGGGTGGAGATAGAGCCAGAAAACCAGACCCTCGCTTCGATCACCTTCCAGAACTATTTTCGCATGTACCCCAAGCTGTCCGGCATGACCGGCACCGCGATGACGGAAGCGCCGGAATTCTTCGACATCTACAAGATGAATGTCGTCGCGATTCCGACGAACGTTCCCGTCCTGCGCGGCGACGAGGATGATGAATTTTACAAGACGATGCCGGAAAAGTTTGCCGCCATCGCCAAGGAGATCAAGGTAAAGCAGGAGATCGGCCAGCCGGTTCTGGTTGGCACTGTCAGCATCGAAAAGTCGGAGATGCTGTCCGAATATCTCGAGCGCGAGGGCATCAAGCACTCGGTCCTCAATGCCCGCTTCCACGAGCAGGAAGCGCATATCGTGGCCCAGGCCGGCCGCTTGGGCGCCGTCACGATCGCAACCAACATGGCCGGCCGCGGCACCGACATTCAGTTGGGCGGCAATATCGATTTCCGCATCCAGGACGAGCTCGGCGAGCTGGAAGACGGATCCAAAAAGGACAACGCCATCGAGCGCATCCGTCAGGAGGTCGCGGAAGAGAAGCAGCGCGTTCTCGACGCCGGCGGCCTGTTCGTGCTCGGCACCGAGCGCCACGAGAGTCGGCGCATCGACAATCAGCTGCGTGGCCGCTCCGGACGTCAGGGCGACCCCGGCCTGTCCCGCTTCTACCTGAGCCTCGACGACGACCTGCTGCGAATCTTCGGACCGCAAACCATGTTCGCGCGGCTGATGAACAAGAACCTCGAGGACGGCGAGGCGATCGTATCCCCGTGGATCTCAAAGGCGATCGAGACCGCTCAGAAGAAGGTCGAAGCCCGCAACTACGACATCCGCAAGCAGGTCGTCGAATTCGACGACGTGATGAATGACCAGCGCAAGGTCGTTTACGAGCAGCGCGCCGACATCATGGATGCCGAGAGCGTGAGCGATGTCATTAGCGACATGCGCGCCGAGACCGCCGTGGCGATCGTCGCGGTGAATTGTCCTGTCGGAACCTATCCGGAGCAGTGGAACGTCGAGAATCTCAAGGAGAGCATCGACGAGGTGTTCGCGCTGAAGCCGCCGATCGATCAGTGGCTCGAGGAAGATGCGGTCGATCAGGAAATCATCACAGAGCGCCTGCAGAAGCTCGCGGATGACGCCATGGCGTCAAAGCTCGAGGGCGTCGATCCCGACCGCTGGCACGACGTGGAAAAGCAGATCCTCATCCAGAATCTCGATCATCACTGGAAAGAGCATCTCGCGACGCTCGACGCGCTTCGCCAGGTCATTCACCTCCGCAGCTACGCCCAGAAGAAGCCCATCGACGAATATAAGCAGGAGGCGTTCCTGCTGTTCGAGCGCTTGCTCGTGTCGATCCGCGAGGAGGTCACCCGAATCCTGATGCGGGCCCAGCTGCAACTCGAAGCAGCACCGCCACCGGTGCTGCCTGAATTCATCACGCAGCACCTCGATCCGTTCTCGGGTGACGACGACACGGCCGACATCGACGCGGCGACGGGCGCCGTTCTCTCGAACTTGCCGCCGCTCAACATTCCACAGCCGCCGCTTCCGCAAGGTCAGCCTCAGGGCGGGGTCGTTGAAGCGCCGATCAGCCGCAACGCGCCATGCCCGTGCGGCTCTGGCCGGAAATACAAGCATTGCCACGGGCAGCTCGCGTAGCGCCGCGGCGGTCCGCAGCCGCACCGATCGACCGAACCGAGCTGAGGCGCGCCTACCGGCCTGACGAAGAGCAGGTCGTCGCCGAGCGCTTGGATCAGGCGCGGCTTGGCCCCGGAGCCCGAGCGGAAGCTGCTGCGACCGCACGAGCGCTGGTCAAGGGCGTCCGTGCGCACAAGCCGTCGGGTGTGGATGCTTTCCTGCGCGCCTACGATCTGGGCTCGGATGAGGGCATCGCGATGATGTGTCTCGCTGAGGCTCTCCTGCGGATTCCCGATGCGCACACCGCTGACGAGCTGATCGCTGACAAGCTGTCGGGACCGGACTGGTCGGAGAAGCTCGGCCGCTCGGATTCTTCATTCGTCAATGCGGCCACCTTTTCGCTGCTTCTCACGGGCAAGGTGCTCGAGAGCGCGCAGGATCGCTCGGACAACTGGAAAGCCGCGCTCGGACGCGCAGTTGGGCGATTGGGCGAGCCCGTCGTGCGCACGGCGGTTCGCGAAGCGATGAAGATTCTTGGCCGCAATTTCGTGTTCGGCCGCACGATCGACGAAGCGCTGAAACGCGCGGAGCCCGAGCGGGCGAGGGGCCTCAGCCACAGTTTCGACATGCTCGGGGAGGCTGCAAAAACTTACGAGGATGCGGAACGCTACGCTGAGGCTTATCGCGGTGCCCTCGATCGCATCGCCAGGCAGGCGAAGGATGGTTTCCGCAAGTCGCCGGGCATTTCCGTCAAGCTGACCGCTCTTCATCCGCGATACGAATATACGCACCAGCAGGAGGCCGTGGCGACGGTTCTCCCGGTCGCGCGAGCGTTGGCGCTTAAGGCGTCGAAAGCCGACGTCCATTTCACCATCGACGCAGAGGAGACCGACCGGCTCGAGCTCCAGCTCGATGTCTTCGAGGCTTTGCTCGCCGATAAGGAGCTGTTCGCGAAGGGTTGGGGCGGGTTCGGAATTGCGATCCAGGCCTATCAGAAGCGCGCCGCGCCCTTGTGCGATTGGATCGTTGCTGCGGCTCGGGCTCATGAACGCAAGCTCATGGTCCGCCTTGTAAAAGGCGCCTACTGGGACACCGAGATCAAGGTCGCGCAGGTGGCGGGGCTCACCGACTATCCGGTCTTTACGCGCAAGGTCGCGACAGACGTTTCCTATCTTGCCTGCGCGAAGAAACTGCTCGAAGCCAGCGACGTCATTTATCCTGCCTTTGCCACCCATAATGCGAACACCATCGGCCAAGTGAAGGCGCTCGCTGCCGGGCGTGAGTTCGAATTCCAGCGCCTGCACGGGATGGGCGAAGAGCTTTATGAGGAATTGGCGGGACTGGAGCGGCACATTGGCGACATGCCGACGCCGGTACGCATTTATGCCCCGGTTGGCAGCCACAAGGAGCTGCTCGCCTATCTCGTCCGGCGCCTCCTTGAAAACGGCGCAAACTCCAGCTTCGTCAACCGCATTGCCGATGAACAGGTGTCGATTGACGAGCTGGTTCGCGATCCGGTTGCGGAGCTCGAGCCGCTGGAACCCAAGCGCAACCCGAAGATCATTCTGCCGACCGACCTCTTCGGCGCTGAGCGCCGCAACAGCGCCGGGGTCGACCTCAGCGACCCGCTGGTGCGCGAGCCGTTGCTCGAGCGACTGAAAGCGCTCGATGCCCGCAGCTGGACCGCGAAGCCAAGCCTCGGAAAGGGCGAGGGCAGGCCGATCGTGTCTCCCCATGACCATAGGGTCACTGTCGGAACAACGTTCGAGGCGACAGCCCCCGAGGTCGATCGGATGGTCCGCGCCGGCCATGCCGCGCAGGTCGATTGGGATGCGCTGGGCGGCGAAGCCCGGTCGAAGTTGCTCGAACGCACTGCCGATCTCTACGAGGCGCATGCGGAAGAATTCTTCTCGCTCTGCATTCGCGAAGCCGGGAAGACGTTGATCGACGCGGTGCTCGAAGTCCGCGAGGCGGTCGATTTCTTGCGTTTCTATGCGTCCGAAGCCCGACGTCAGTTCACGAAGCCGCTTCCACTTCCGGGCCCGACCGGGGAGCTGAACGAGCTGCGACTGCACGGCCGCGGGGTGTTCGCGAGCATTTCGCCTTGGAATTTCCCGCTGGCCATCTTCACGGGCTTGGTTTCGGCTCCGCTGGCTGCGGGCAATGCCGTAATCGCAAAACCGGCCGGGCAAACGCCGCTGATCGCCGCCCTGGCAGTCGAACTAATGCATCAGGCGGGTATTCCCATGGACATAGTCCAGCTCGCACCCGGCTCGGGCAGGGTGGTCGGCGGAACTCTGACCGCGCATCCGCTGCTTGCAGGCGTCGTTTTCACCGGCTCTACCGAGACTGCGCGCATGATCAACCGCACGTTGGCCGAGCGTGACGGGCCGATCATCCCGTTCGTTGCAGAAACCGGCGGTCAGAATGCGATGATCGTCGACAGCTCGGCGCTGCCCGAGCAGGTCACGCGCGATGTCATTTCCTCCGCGTTCCAGAGCGCGGGTCAACGCTGCTCCGCATGCCGCGTCATTTTCGTCCAGGAAGACGTGGCGCCGGGCATAATCGAGATGATTTCCGGTGCGATGCGGTCATTGAAGGTTGGCGATCCCCGGGACCTTCGCACCGATGTCGGCCCCGTCATCGACGAAGATGCGAAGAAGACGCTCGAAGCCCATCTGGCGTGGCTCAAGAGAAACGCCAAAGAGATCTGCCGTCTTCCATCGCCCAATGAGGCGGCGCACGGCACTTTTGTTGGTCCCGCTCTATATGAAATAGACGCTCTAAGCGATTTGAATCGCGAGAATTTCGGCCCTATTCTTCATGTAGTCCGCTTCGCAGGCGACCGCCTCGACCAGGTCGTGAACGCCATCAACGCCACCGGCTACGGCCTGACCCTCGGCCTGCAAAGCCGCATCGACACTGTCCGTGACTTCGTCGAGGAACACGCGAGAGTCGGGAACTTCTACGTGAACCGCAACCAGATTGGCGCGGTTGTCGAAAGCCAACCCTTCGGCGGCGAAGGCCTCAGCGGCACCGGACCCAAGGCCGGCGGTCCCCACTACGTCGCCCGATTCGCCACTGAGCGAGTGACCTGCATCGACACCACTGCAGCGGGCGGCAATGCGTCCTTGATGGCTGCACTTGAAGGCTGACGACCTGTTTCCATAAGGGACAGTCTTTTACTTTCCGTTGATTTTATTGCACAAACAGCGGCTCTGAGCAGGCAGGAACGGGCTAACCGTTGCGGTGGGGGAGCTCATGCATGTGACGCGTGTCGAGCGCTGTAGGCGACGGACTGACGCCTGTGGAGCGCGCGCATGAAGCTCGCCGGCATCCAGCTACCGCGCATTTTGACCGCGGCGCTTGCTGACTGCCGGCAGCATTTCATTGCGGCTGCCGTATTCAGTTTGCTGATCAACGTCCTCTACCTCGCCCCGACCCTCTACATGCTGCAAGTCTACGACCGTGTCGTCCCGACCGGCGGTAGGACGACACTGCTGTTCATCACCGTCGCTCTGGCGCTTGCGCTGCTGACGCTGTCGATGCTCGACATGATCCGCAACCGTTTGTTGGTGCGCGCGAGCCAGCGGATCGATGCGCTGATTGCGCCAAGAATTCTGCGGCAGATGATGGCAGCCGATTCAGGCAATGCCGCACAGGGAATGCGCGACTTCGACAACGTGCGCGCGGCAATGGCCAGCCCGGCGATTGCCGCCATCTTCGATGTCCCGTGGACGCCGGTTTTCCTGCTTGTCGCGTTCATGCTGCACTTTTGGATCGGCATCCTGGCCGTTGTTGCTGCGATCCTCCTCGTGAGTCTGGCCTGGGCGAACCAGCGGGCCACCCAAAAGAGGATGGAGGTTGCGACCTCGGCGATGGCGTCTGCCCACAATTCGCAGCAGGCCGCGGCGGTTCACGGGTCGACCGTAAAAGGACTGGGGATGACCGGAGCGATGGTGGATCGCCAGCTTGGCCATCGCCGCCTCGCGCTTGCGAATATGATTAGTGCCCAATTTGCGGGCAGTAGGTTGACGGCGACGAGCCGATTCTTCCGTTTGTTCGTTCAGTCGTCGGCGCTCGGCCTTGGAGCGCTGCTTGCACTGGCAGGTGACATCTCGGCGGGGGCGATCATCGCTTCATCGGTCTTGTTGAGCCGGGCGCTCCAGCCCATCGAGAGCATCATTGGCGCATGGTCGTCGCTTGCTGCGGCACGTGCAGCCGCGCGACGCCTTGCCCGGGCATTCGAGAATGCCGAGGGAGAGCGGATCTACACCACGCTGCCGGCCCCTAATGGCCTGCTCGAGGTCGAAGAGATCGGCCTGCGCGGGAGTGATGGGCGAGCGATCCTCGTAGGCGTGAGCTTTCGTGCCGAACCGGGCAGGGTCCTTGGAATCATCGGCCCAAGCGGATCAGGCAAGACGACACTCGGCAAGATTCTGGTCGGAGCGTTGCAGCCGACGGTTGGTACCGTGCGCATCGATGGGGCGCGGATCACCGATTGGGAGCAGGACGAGCTCGGCAAGTATCTAGGCTACATGCCGCAGGAATCCTCGCTGTTCGAAGGAACGATCAAAGAGAACATTTCGCGATTCCAACGGGCTCGCAGCACAGATGAGGCCAAAGAGATCGACGAGGCTGTCGTCAGAGCCGCGAAGGAAGCCGGTGTTCATGAGCTGATCCTGCAAATGCCGCAGGGCTACGACAGCCCGCTCGGTCTCATGGGTTCAGGTCTATCAGCAGGGCAGTCTCAGCGCGTGGCGCTCGCCCGCGCACTTTATGGCGATCCCCGCCTGCTTCTCCTGGACGAGCCGAATGCATTCCTCGATCAGAGCGGGGAGGCCGCCCTGATCAATGCGATCGCCAACGCTCGTGCCCGTGGCGCCACGGTTATCGTAATTGCCCATCGCAGCGGAATCCTTTCCGCGTCGGACCGATTGTTGGTGATGGATACCGGCCGGCCAAAGATGATTGGCCCGACTGCCGACGTCGTCGCACGCCTGTCCGGACCTAATAAAGCAGAGAATGCCGCATGAGCGACGCGGTCGCCCTTCCTGCGCCCATTCACAGCGACGCAGGCGACCCGCGACGGGAAATCCGGGCCGGCGTCAGCATTGCCATGGCCTTTTTCGTGGTGTTCCTCGGCTGGGCGGCTTTCGTTCCGCTCGACGCTGGTGTGACTGCCGCTGGTACGATCGCGATTTCCGGAAACCGCCAGACCGTGCAGCACAAGGACGGCGGCATGGTCAATGCGATCCACGTGCGGGAAGGGCAGCACGTGCAAGCCGGTCAGGTTCTGATCGAACTTGCGGCGCCCGATCTGAAGGCGGCGGAGCGCTCACTAACCAGCGATTACCTGACGCTCCTCGCTCAGCGCGCACGATTGATGGCAGAGAGGACGGGCCAGCGCGATTTCGCCCCTCCACCAGAGTTCGCTTCGCTGAGCTCAGACGATCGCGAACTCGCCGCGCAAGCGCTGGAGTTGCAGCATTCCGAGATGCGCGCGCGGTCGCAGGCGCTCTCGGCCCAGCAGTCGGTTCTTGGTGAACGTGGTCAGCAGCTGGTGAAGCAGCAGTCCGGCTACATGCAGCAGCGCGCGGCGCTGATTGAGCAGCAGCGGCTGATCGCGGAGGAACTTGACGGGCTCAAGAGCGTGGCCGCGAAGGGCTTCGCCTCGATGAACCGCGTTCGGGCCCTCGAGCGTGCTCAAGCCGACCTCAAGGGCCAGCAGGCCCAAATGGAGGCGGAATATGCTCGAGCTGGCGAAGGTATCGGTGAGACAAGGATGCAATCGCTGAGCGTATCCAGCGATCGGCTCGCGCAGATCGAATCGGACCTAAAGGACACGCAAGCCAAGCTGTCCGAAACGCTTCCAAAGCTCGTTGCGACACGCGAGCAGCTGCAACACTCGCTGGTTCGGGCCCCCGCGACAGGTCAGGTGGTGGGCCTGACCGTCTTCACGATCGGCGGCGTCGTGGCGCCCGGCCAGAAGCTGATGGACATCGTTCCCGACGGACGAGAGCTGGTGGTCCAGGCGCAGTTGAAGCCATCTGATGCCGATGACGTCTATGCGGGCCAGCGGGCGCAGGTCCGCTTCGTCAGCGTCCACAACCGCTCTCTTCCGCTGTTCACTGGAACCGTGCGCACCGTGTCAGCGGACGCCTTTACCGATGAGAAATCGGGCCGCTCTTACTTTAGGGCTGAGATTGTCATTCCAGAAAGGGAATTGCGCCGGGTCCAATCGGTGCTTGGCAATGGGGAGCTTCGTCCGGGGCTTCCGGTAGAGACCGTGCTGACGGTCCGCAAGCGCACCGCTCTGCAGTATCTCTTGGAGCCGCTGACCGGCGCTCTGTGGCGCTCAGGGCACGAAGACTGAATCCTACGGCGGTGGCTGCTTCGTCAGAGCATCACCCTGACCTTCCGTAACGCGCATCGAGGCCGGTGCTCGCCCTCGTCGCTCGTCCTCACGGCGCCATTCTTCATCAGTCTTGCAGCGGCGGCCGCTACGGATATGACTTCCCGTCTCCTCCTCGCTCTCGCGGCAGATGAGTTGCGGCTTAGCGGGTCCAGTAGTTGGTTCCGGAACGTCAGCCTGCCCCACCAGCAGCAATGCAAGGATGGCCGGATCCATGAGCGCCTCCGCCGCAGCAAAGACTGCTCTGACAGCTGCGGAGTCAATGATGCGGTGCGCTGGAGAGAATGGCTCCCCGGGCCTGAGTATGACTGACTTAGATTAAGCTACAGAAATGGAATAATAAAATGTCCGATCGATTACCGATGATCTAAGCCATTTCCCACACTTGCTCCCCCATTAAGTGGTAGACCGCAGCTTTCCCGCGATTTCGTCACCGAGCTTGCAAAGCTCCTCTACGCCGCCGGCCAATTCAAGATATCGAGCGGCTCTCTCACCCGCGTAAATGTGAACCTCTTTTGGACGTTGGTCCGACAGCGCATCAAGCAGGCTTCGCGCACCTTGGTAAAAGCGCACGACCCCTGTCGCTACGTCGGGTGGCAGTTCGCCGATCGTGGAAGCATTTGATTCAAAGACTGTGAAATAGGCTTGTCGCACAGGGACGGTGAGGGTGGTCCCCTCGGTTCCCGGGGCTGCGCTGGTCAATGCGCCGGCGAACTGCCGAAGTTCATCCGCATACCGTTGACGCCTGGTGAGTTCGACCAAACTCGCAATCTCTGCCGCCAAGGCAGATCTCAGCGATCGCCGGCGTCGCCTGGTTGCAACCTGATCCTGCACGACCCAGGCGCCAATGGCGATCAGGCCGCCGGCGAGCGTGCTGAGAAGATTTTGCCACACGGGTTGGACGCTACAGTCGCCCCCGGCTTGCTGCAAACCTAGCACGGCGGTCTCCACGGATCATTCGGCGTTCCCGTCCCGAAGCTATGTGAGCCCCGCGATGCAGCGGGCGTCGGCACGTGGCACTGACACTCGGGGCCGTAATATCCCTTGCCCCCCATCGGCTTCCAGCAGTGGTGGCATTGCTTCACGGTGGCAGGATTAGGGATGCGGGACTTCTTGGGCATTCCGCGGCGATAGGCCGATTCGGAACGATTGGGGAACATTTCGCCATTTCCGAAAGACCGGGGGTACCCGTGGGGTGGGCCCGCGATTCCTTGCGCGTGAATCTATCCAATCAGTCGACTTTTCCGGCGGCTGGCTGAAAAATTTGGTCGGGACCCGCAAAAAATTTTTGGCGACAGCTTCCACCCATTCCTGCAGCTCCAAGCTAGAGTCAGCTTTCGACCCGTTGCTGACATTAACGGTTTGAGTTTTTGAGGACCTCCTGAGGACCGGCAGCGTAGTCGTTATACGCCTGTTGATATCCTCTCACGAAGTAGGCTGCATCACGCGTTGTTTCCGGGTTAGAGAAAATCTCACGCATCAAACGAGCAAGCAACTGAAGCTCGTCCTTCAGTTGCTCATCAGTCGAGGCGATGACGCGACCATTTTTGTCCCTGGGCTTGGGACTGGGCTTCTCCCCAAGGAAGAGCGCCCAAGTCCACGCACCTCCGATAGCTGCCGGTTCAGCTAGTTCGATGAGTGCGCCAACATCGCCGTCGTTCATCCCTCCGCCCAACTGCACGGTCAATAATTCGGAGCGCATAATCGCGTGATAGGGCCCGTCGTCCTCAACTTGAAATCGACCAGCCGAGAGCTCTTGGAACCGCGCTCGCTCATTTTCCAATAGAGCAGCAAGGCTCGGTTTCGATAGCCAACTCACGGTTCGAGCGTATCGAACCAAGTGTCCGCTTTCCACCCATTGCGGAGATTGGCTCAAACGATAACGTCGGCGTGGAGGGAGGTCGTATGCGTCGTCTAACGAAGGCCGATTTGATTTCATCCTTCACGCTCGCGTTCAAAGCGTTCGCCGTGATGGTCACCCTCGGACTGATCTATTCTTCCCCGCCCATATTCGAGTGGTTCGGCCATTCTCGCCTTCTCAATGCGGCCCAAGCGGTTGAAGCGGTGGTCGCAGTGACGATCATCGCGTTCCTAGCTGAAATAGCGAAAAGGGCCTTCGCGGACCGGAGCTAGTGTTAGCTTTCCACCCATTGCGGACATTCGTGCGTCCAGAGAAAATGAACCGGGAGGCATCATGAGTGAAACTAGTGATTGGTCGCGCCTAACGGACGCGGACGGCGACACTTACGACCCTACCGTTGCTTTAAAAGCTATCGTGAGCGGGGATGCTGGCGAAGGTTATGATGAACTTTGGCAGCGGGTTCACCATCAAGGCGATTTGGGAACAGCCGCCTACGCTGTTGTTCCGGAACTTGTCCGACTGATGAGCAACCGAAAGGAACCGGACTGGCGAGCCTATTCCCTCATCGCGACCATAGACGAGCGCCGGAAGGCAGACGGAAACCCGCCTGTCCCTGGTTGGCTCCAAGGCTCATACGCGACCGCCATGCGCGAACTAATCCAACCCGCGCTGGCGCATTTGCGCAGTGCGGAAGTTGACGAGGACGTTCGGAGCCTTCTTGCCGTTCTTGCCCACGCAAAAGGGCAGCGAACTATCGGAGCCATTGCCCTTTGGACGGAGGACGAGCGTCAGGAAGCTTTGGGCGAAATCTAAAGTCAGCTTCCACCCCATTGCGGACAATAGCGTTCGGCGCGAAACTCGGAAACGATGACAGAGAGCAAACCCCGAGAACGAGACGTACGCCTGCGCATCCGCGTCAGGGCGGAACATTCGGATAATGCGGCTGCGGCGTTCAAGAAGGCGGGCTTTGCGCCGATCTATGTGGGGCAACGGTCAGACGGCGCGGTGTCATTCTGGTTCGGCAAAGATGTTGACGCGGACCACCATCGAGTAGCCATCGCGATTCCCCGTGATTGGTATGCAATTCAGGGCATCGTTCATTAGGTCAGCTTTCCCCGCATTGCGGACGATTTGCCGTCTGATACCCTGCTTCCCATGACTGGTGATTTGTCCGATGAGGAAGAAGCGATTTGGTGCTCGGAGCAGCGGCAACAGGTCATCGCTCATTTGCGTGACGAAGGGTTTGCGGCGCCGATAGTTGCCGAGTGCCCCGCGTGGCACGTTGCCCCGATCATATCAGTGTGGAGCATAACGGACAGTAAGGATGCCTCGACAGCTTGGTGGGCTGTCTCCGGAGATTTTCCCACCGATCATGTCATTCGAGAAACGGATAGCAATCCGCGCCAAGCCCTGCATGACATTGGGCTGCGTTGGCGGGATGGCGCCGCGAAGTGGGCGAAAGGTCAACCGGCAGACGGATGGGGCTTGCGGAACAGAGGCAATGAGAGAGAGCTGGCTCCTCTACTGGCTGCCCGAGCGGAACTTTTCATCAATATTGCCGCAGACGACAGCAACTGGGCAGATTCGTTCTCGGCCTAGTGTCAGCTTTCGGCCCATTGCTGCCATTGGGTTCTACCTATGCCCGAAGCAGGAGGCGGGCGGAGCTACGCGGGCATGAACTCAACGCCATGCCGCCTGCCGATCTCCGGCATCTTTACGAGGTCGTCAGGTATCTTGCGGACCTGTTCGTTGATGTCGTGGAAGAACTCAGATCCATGCGCCGGCGATGCGAAAATGAGAACTCGAGCCGAAGCCTCTGACGCGCCTTTGAAGCCGTGAATCGTGCCTCGCGGGAGATAGTTGAAATCACCTCGGCGGGACGTGACCGTTTCGCCGTCGATCGAGAAATCGACCTGTCCATCGAGAATGTAATAAGCCTCGTCCCAATCGTGCCGATGAGGGGGTGGCCCCATTCCAAGCGGGACGTCCTCTTCAAATAACGACCAATTGCCCTGCGTCTCGCTCGCCTCGCAAAGCATCGTGAGCGGCATACCCAGAACATTTAGCGGCTTTCGCTGGCCCGCCTTGACGATTGTTGCAGCCATGTTCGCCTCCGTGGGAGGCCGAATGAATACACCTTCGCACACGCATTTTCGACAATGGATCTAGTGGCAGCTTTCCACCCAAAGCTGACTCTAGCGAAGTGTCCGCTTTCCACCCATTCCTGCCGCTATGGACTGGTGCGGAGTGGGTCTGGCTTCGAGATCGGATCAGCATCCGAACTAGTGGCCCTTTCGATCTGTGCCGCGGTCTGGATGCCGTCGTCTGACACGATCTGCTCAATTGCATTCAAGCGCGCTTCGACGCGCTTCATTTGAGCGCCAAATTGTGCTGTATGCTCAGCTGCTTGCTCGCCAAGCAGCCGATCCATCCTCTCTTTGGACTGAAGCCACCGTCGGAACCCGACCCAAACCATCGCAAGGATCACGATCCCGAAGACAGCCATGATCAGAAGCGTTTCCTGGTAGGCGAAGACCTCGACCAAACCGTGTTTCACATCAGTCTCCTCCAGTCGGGCCTACCTTGTACGTTCGATCAGTACTTCCGGTTCAGGCGCGCCTGGCAAGCTCTTCCTGCGCCAGTAAGTCCTTCATTATCTCGGAGACCCTCCGTTGGGATCCTAGACGCACGGGCGATCCCTGCCCGTACCAGCTTGCCCAGACCGTGACTCGTTCGAGGGCTGAGTTAAAGGGTGCGAAGACCTAGTCCTGGACTTTGCAGCCGAAACTAGGACGCATCACCCACTCGCCTGATTGGTTCGGCAGTCGCCCTTCCGTAATTGTCTTGAAATACCGGTAACAGCGTTTCCTCTAACCCGGCGATTTGTCGGCCGATCTCGCATTCGATGGGATCCTCATCCCATCTTCGCACACGACGGGAGAGCTCGTGCACTACGGCCTTGTCATGCTCCTCCAAACGCGCAAGCTCGTCAGCAGCTTCCCTAACAAACTCGACCTGCTTGTTGATTGCCTCCAAGCATTTTTCGACATCTTTTCCGAAGATGATACTCGCGCTCGGCATTACAGCGAGCAATTCATTCCAGTCTGATTGATGGCTTTTATACCTGTCGACTACGAGCTCACCCACATGATTAGCGAAGAGACGTCCGTCCGCAGTGGGCTTGTCACTCATCTCCCATGGACCTTGGGTCTTCGAATAAGGAAGCTTGGTCGCATGGAGACTTCGGCGGGCTAGATAGGCGGCTGTCAGAGCCCTCTCCGCCACTGCGACCTGCTTTTCGATCCGCATCTCTTCCAATTTCTTATCCCGAAAGTCGGAGAGTTTTTGGACCCCTATTTTGGCCACAACTACGACAGCGATCGCGGCAGCAATTCCTCCGACACCTTGCATTACCGCGCCGATAGCTGCCCAGTCAGTCATTTCGCGGACCCATAACTTCGATTTCTTCGCACGAACTCGGATGTCTCCTT
>JBEDUM010000035.1:0-10283 GCA_040414585.1 Sphingomicrobium sp.
AACGCCGCGCTGGGCGCTGTGACGGCGACCATCCTTTCACGTCCTTTTCAAAGGGGCTTCGATATAGGCATTCGCTCCGGGCCCGCATAGCACTGCTGAACTCAGCGTCTAAGTGAATGCAGCCGGCCCATTGTCCTTTTCTCACCAAGCCCGATCCGGCTCCGCTTGCTGGCCAGCACGGCAGTGGCCCTGAAAGGCGCGTGGGATTTGTTTGCCGCGAGAAGGGGCACGGCAGAGGAGTTCAAGGAAGCGAAATCCACGGCGGTCTGGGCCGGCGGCCTGTCGCTGCTTTCGTGGTTCGGCCTGTCTCTCATGGTCGGGGCCGGGATATTCGAATGGGGCACCGACAATGGCGCGGCCGCGCTGGCAAAGTCCTTTGCGCTTGGCACGACAGCGGCGCTGACCATTCTCTTCGTCTGGGGCACCAGGGATTAGGGAAATCGCCGATGGTTGCGCAGCTCAGGAAGCGCGAGAGGCTGTGGCGAGCTTATAGCTTATTGAAAATGAGAGGAGGTCAGCCGTGGATCACAGGCATGACACGTCTTCCGATGATGGCGATAGCATCGTCAAGCTGTCGGATGAGGAACCCGTTCGTCAGATCCTGATAGATGCACTCTTCTCGCTTTGGTCGACGGCAAACAACCTAAGCCGCATTCGCCCCTCCAAGGATGATCGGTATCGCGTGACGGTCTTCGGGTCCGCTCGGACTGAAGCCGATCATTGGGTCTACGAAGAAGTGGAAAGGCTGTGCGCTGGCCTCGCTGCACTCGGGTGTGACTTGGTAACGGGCGGCGGACCCGGCTTGATGGAGGCCGCGAACCGAGGGGCTGCATTGGGAAATCCCAATGGCGGAGCGGCGAACATAGGCATTCGAGTCCATTTGCCGTTCGAGCAATCGGCCAATCCATTCATCAGCGAAGAGTTTAGTCACGGCACCTTTTTCACGCGGCTGCACCAATTCGTGTTGATGTCGGATGCCTACGTCGTTGTTCCAGGCGGCATCGGCACACTGCTCGAAATGACAATGGTTTGGCAGCTGTTGCAGGTCCGCCAGCTCAATGCACCGCTCATCCTTGTCGGGCCGATGTGGCGCGGCCTTATCGACTGGGCGCGTTCGCAAATGTTGCGGCCCGGATTCGAGCTGGCGGGACCGAGCGATTTCGACATCCCAATTTGCGTGAATTCTACTAACGAAGCGATGGACATTATCCGGCGCCATCACGACGAATGGAGAAACGAAGGCCCTTGCGGATATCCGAACGATGACGCCTGCGTGCCTGTTGAACCTCACTCTTGACGGCCCTTTGGGCCCAAAGCAGGCTTGGAACGCCCTATGCCAGCGCGGCCCGGTGTCGGTGTGCAACGACGCCGGATCACTCTTGCTCGGAGCTAACGTTGCATTGCTGCCAAAGAGGTCTGGGATCGCCATCGGCTCGTCGCTCGCATCCGACCGGATATTGCGGACATTGGCGGTCTTTACACACCGCTATCTGCAAAATTGAGCTTTGCGATCAATCGGTTCTTCAACCAGACTTCGCACCTGTCGGCTCCTCGCCTTGTCTCGCGAGCCTTCAAGATTGCTTGTTCGTCGCTATCAGCCTCAAGCCAGTCGGCCAGGCCGATGCGACCATCGTCGCCAAGGCAATAGACCCTATAATCGGGCATGGCATTGGTCCCGGAAGGGAGCTCGATTATACGACATTCCATTGCGGTAATTCTTGATCTGGATCAGCGTTGCACTGCAATGTGAAGCGCAACGACCAGTCGCCCGTTTGCGCTGTCCTACAGGCCTGTCCTGAGTCATATGCCGAGCGATGAAGTCGACCGGTGGCCTGCAGATGAACGGAAAATGTCGCCGTCACTGCGAAGATTGGTGAAGATTGGGGATTCACCGCCCCTCGACTTGGCTCCGGCCGAGCGAGTAGATGGGGAGCATGGCCACCCACCTCCGTCCCGTTGCGCCCGCATCTGACCCCCTAGACGACTGGAGCCTGCCCGGCTGGCTCTATCACGATCCGGAATTCTTCGAGGCGGAGAAGAAGACCTTCCTGCGAGCCGCGCCCCAGATTGTCTGTCATGAGAGCGAGCTCGCCAGCCCCGGCGAATGGCGCTCGCTCGAATATCTCGGCGAGAGTGTCATCGTGATCAGGGGCGATGATGGCGAAATTCGCGCATTTTCGAACGTTTGCCGCCACCGCGGATCACGCGTCGTCGATGGCGCGGCCGGGTGTGCGAAAGTGCTGACCTGCCCTTATCACGGGTGGAGCTATTCTCGGGACGGTAGGCTCGTCGGCGTGCCGCACCGCAACGAATATCCGGGACTGCGCACGGACGAGTTGGGACTTGTCCCGCTTGCACTGGAAAACTGGCGCGGATTCCTGTTCGTGACGATCGAGCCTGGGGCGCTGTCAGTCGCCGAAATGATGGCGCCGTATGAGGACGAGATTGCGCCTTATCGATTCGAGGATTTACGCGTGCTCGGCCGCGTGACCGTCCGGTCGCGCCAGCTCAACTGGAAGACGCTTTGCGACAATTATTCCGACGGGCTGCACATTCCCATCGGTCATCCGGGCCTGACGCGGCTTTTTGCGAAGAGCTATCGCATCGAGGCGAGGGCGCACGTCGATAAGATGGAGGGCGATCTGGTCGAGAAGATTTCGGCCAATCCATCGGAGCGGGCCTATCAGAGGTTCTTGCCCGAGGCCGACCACCTGCCGGAGAGTCACCGACGCAAGTGGCTATATTATAAGCTTTTCCCGAATATCGCGTTCGACATCTACCCCGACCAGGTCGACTTCATGCAGTTCATTCCGCTGACTTCGACGACCTCACTGCTCCGCGAGATCAGCTACGCACTGCCGGACAAGCGGCGGGAGATGAAGGCAGTGCGCTATCTCAACTGGCGTATCAACCGGCGCGTCAATGCGGAGGACACGGAACTGATCACGCGAGTCCAGCTTGGTATGCAGTCGCCGACCTACAAAGCCGGACCGCTGGGGACGAGCGAGGTTTGTCTGAGGAGCTTCGCGCAGAAGCTCAGACGGATGATTCCGGAGGCGCGACTGGAATCGCCGCCACCACCCGGCTGGAGCCGCCTAGCCAACGCGAGATAGCGCGTACCGGCAGGCCCGCGAGCGCGAGGCCCAGGCCCCAAAGGCTCGCTTCAAGACCGGAGCCGTAAAAAGCGTAGGCGCTGAACAGGATGCCGGCGACGACTAGCGCGCGCATGCCTGGCGAGCGGTCTTCGACCGCAGCCCCAAGCGCCGCGACGACGTAGAGAACGAGAACAGCGACAGTCGACACCAGGACAATGAAAGTGAACAGGCCCGCCGTCGACCGGCTTGCATTCGCCAGCACGAGGATGACGGAGAGTCCCACCGTAATGATCTGGCTGAACACCGGCGCGCCCCTGCTGTTGGTCCACGCAAGCCTTGGCGGTAGATCGCCCTTCAAGGCCATGGAATAGGACAGCTCTCCGCCGGCCATGGCATTGCAGCCCACGCAGCCGAAAGCGCTGATCGCGATGCCAACGGCCGTCAGCAGCGCGGCGGCCTCGCCCCACGAAGCGCCTACCACGTCGGCGAACGGCGAGGGCGAACGCGCCAGCTGATCCGCAGGCATCAGCAGCATGACCGAGGTGCTAGACGTCAGGTAGAGCAGCGCGACCGCGAGCAGGCCGATAACCATCGATTGCGGAATGATCCGCTTCGAATCCCGGATCTTCCCAATGGGCGTGCTGACATTTTCGAACCCGGTGAATGCAAACAACGTGAGCGCGGTCGCGGTCGCCACGGCGGAGATCGTTACCGGCTGCGTCCAAAGCGGCTGAAGGCCTTGGTGGGTGCGTACCTTGATGCCAACCAGGATCAGCACGGCGGCCAGGGGTAAGATACGCAACAATACGGTCACAATCGCCATTGCTCCGCTTGAGCGCGCCCCGCGCGTATTTATTGCCGCCATGATGACGATGCACGCGCTGGCTACTAGCGCGACGCTCATCGGACTCGATAAAGCGGGAAAAAGGCGGGAGATCGTCGCGGCTGCGCCCACCGCCACCGCGGCGGTTCCCGACCAGTTCGAAACCCAGAAGGCCCAGGTGATCATGAAGGCCACGGTCGAGCCGAAGGTCTCTGCGATAGCGGCCTGGATGCCGGCGCCGCCCCTCGCCAGCCTCGCAAGAGGCAAGCCGAGACAGATCGCTCCGAAGCCGCTCACGACCCAGCCAACGACCGCATTGATGCCGAGCGGAGCAAGGGCAACCGGAAGCATGAACACGCTGGCGCCGATGATGCTTCCGACGACGAACGCCGTGGTCATCGGCAGGCCCATCTTGCCGTCTTGCGGTTCGACCATCGTCACCTTCCCCTCCAAGGAGACGCAGACGCTACTAGCTCCGGAAGTTACTCACTGCCCGTGACGCTCGCAGGGTGTTGCATGGTAGTGCGGTTTAGCCAACGCGAAAGTGCGCGGATCGGCAGCCCGGCAACCGCCAGGACTGCGGCCCACAACAGTGGTTCCCAGCCGGAGCCGAGGAACATGGCGATCGAATACAGGACGCCGATCGCGACGATGACCATCCATTTTCCTCCGGCGCCGAGCCTAAGCGCCGATGCCGCGCACACGCTGTAAAGCACCAGTGAGAGGTCGGTCGAAACCAATGTGATGAAGACGTAGACACTGACAAAATTCTTCGACGAGCTCGCGAACACGAGCAGCGCGGCCGCCGCAGCACAGATCAGCACCGACCCAACAGGCGCTCCGACCTTGTTCGACTGAGCGAACACCGGCGGAAGATCCCGAGCTTCTCCCATTGTGCGCGCGGTTTCCGCGGCGACGAGCAGCAGCGAGTTGGCTGTCCCGAACGCGCTAATCGCTGCGATGATGGCGACCAGGATGCCCGCCGCCGATCCGAGGAGCGGCGCGATGGCGTCGGCGAACGGAGCGCCGCTCTTCTCGGCGATCAGGCTTGGAAGGAGCATCAGCGTCGCGACGGTCGCGAACAAATACAGGATGGCTGTGAAGCCGGTGCCGAGAATGGTCGCCCGCGGCACGGTCGTCGTGGAATCGCGCGTGACGTTGGCGGTCATGACCGCAGCCTCGAACCCTGTAAGGGAGAAGAGGATGAGGGCGGCCGCAGTCGTGATCGAACCGATGCCAATCGGGACGGACTCGAGTGGCTGCAGCGGCCGCCCGCTCCCAAGCTTGCCCAGCACCAGCAGCATGACCGCTATCAGCGGGATTAGTTTGATGAGGGTCGTGACGACCTGAAGCGCGCCTGCCGATCGGGCGCCACGCATGTTTACCAGCGCGAGGATCGCGATGGAGCCCACTGCGACCGCGATCAGGCCCGGGCCGGAAACGACCGACGGATATACGTGGCCGAGGGCCCCAGCGACCGCGACCGCGACGCCGGCGACGCCAGTCACCTGCGAAAGCGTGTACGACCACAAGGTGAGAAAGGCGGTCTTCTCGCCGAAAGCGCGGTCGATATAGACGAAGGGGCCGCCCTCGATCTTCGCCGCGAGCCGCGCCATCGCGAAGGCCAGGCACATTGTGCCGAACCCGGTCAGGAGGAAGGCAATAACGAGATTCGAGCCGTAGGGCGCGAGTGTGGTCGGTAGGAGGTAGATGCCCGAGCCAACCATGGTCCCGACGACCATGGCGGCGCTCATCCATTTCCCCAGCATCCGTGACTGGGGTTCGGGATGCGTATCGATTGCGCCTGCTTCGTCGGTCATGGGCAGCGGCTTCGCATCCTCAGTCGGGGTTGGCAATCCAAGCGCCCGCGCCTAACCCGCGCCGCCAAAGCAGGGGAGTACGATGCGGGCATTCATCTTTCCCGGACAAGGCAGCCAGGCGGTCGGCATGGGCGTCGCTCTTGCGTCGGCGAGCCGCGCCGCGCAGGACGTATTCGCTGAGGTGGATGAGGCACTCGGCCAGAATCTGTTCCGACTGATGCGCGATGGGCCGGACGAGAAGCTCAAGCTTACCGAAAATGCGCAACCCGCGATCATGGCGCACTCGATTGCGGTATACCGAACATTGGGCGTTCGGCTCTCGAACGCCGCCAACTTCGTGGCCGGTCACAGCCTCGGCGAATATTCGGCGCTGTGCGCGGCCGGGTCGTTCGACCTGCCGACGACGGCGAAACTCCTCCGCCTCCGCGGGCAAGCGATGCAGGAGGCGGTTCCGGTCGGGGAGGGTGCCATGGCGGCGCTGCTCGGTGCCGACCTCGCGCTCGCCCGGAAGATTGCCGATGCAGCCAGCGAAGGCGAGGTTTGCGCTGTCGCCAATGACAATGACCCTTCGCAAGTCGTGATCTCGGGCGCCAAGGAGGCGATCGACCGTGCGGTGCAGATCGCCAAAGACATGGGGGCCAAGCGCGCAGTCCTGCTCCCCGTCTCGGCGCCGTTCCACTGCCCGCTAATGCAGCCCGCCGCGGAGGCGATGGCGGATGCGTTGAGCTATGTCGTCGCCCAGGCTCCGGCGGTGCCTCTATTCGCCAACGTCACTGCGGAGCCGACGACCGATCCGGACACAATTCGCAATCAGCTCGTCGAACAAGTGACTGGCATGGTTCGCTGGCGAGAGAGCATTGCGAATATGGGGCACGCTGGAGTCAAGGAGTTCGTCGAGCTTGGCGGGAAGGTCCTTGGCCCCATGGTCAACCGCATCGTTCCTGACGCGAAGGTCACGAGCGCCGTGACGATCGAGGATATCGAGGCGCTGGCAAAGGAGATTGCATAGATGTTCGATCTCACGGGCATGACCGCGTTGGTGACGGGCGCATCGGGCGGGCTTGGCAGCGCGATCGCCAAAGCCCTTGCGAGCCAGGGCGCGCGGCTGGCCGTCTCGGGAAGCAATGTCGAGAAGCTCGAGAGCTTCCGCGCCGGTCTCGGCGGGGATAATATCGCATTGCCGTGCAACCTCTCCGATGGGGCGGCCGTGGACCAGCTCGTGCCGCAGGCGGTCGAGGCGCTGGGCGGCAAGCTCGACATTCTCGTCAACAATGCGGGCGTGACCCGTGACAACCTCCTCATGCGAATGAAGGACGAGGAGTTCGAAGATGTCATCCGGATCAATCTCGAAGCCGCCTTCCGGCTGATGCGCGCGGCGGCCAGGCCGATGATGAAGGCGCGGTTCGGCCGGATCATTTCGATCACGTCGGTTGTCGGCGTCACCGGTAATCCGGGTCAGGCGAACTATGTCGCGTCGAAAGCCGCCCTGATCGGCATGACCAAGGCGATCGCGCAGGAGCTCGCGAGCCGTGGGATCACCGTGAATGCAGTTGCGCCTGGCTTCATGACATCCGCAATGACGGATGCGCTTAATGAGCAGCAGCGGGCGAGCATCCTCTCGCGAATTCCGACCGGCGCCATGGGCGCTGGCGACGACATCGGGGCAGCCTGTGTCTATCTCGCCAGCCGCGAAGCCGGATACGTCACCGGCCAGACGCTGCACGTGAACGGTGGGATGGCGATGCCATGACCAATGCCGTCAAGGAGATCGACGCGAGGATCGCGACGCTCGGTGACTGGCGCGGCGCGGCACTCGCCCGCATTCGGCGCTTCATCCGCGAGGCTGACCCGGACGTCGTCGAGGAGATCAAGTGGCGAAAACCATCCAATCCCTCGGGCGTGCCTGTGTGGGACCACGCAGGGCTCATCTGCACCGGCGAGATCTACAAGGACAAAGTGAAACTAACCTTCGCGCGCGGTGCTTCACTCGAAGATCCAACCGGCCTGTTCAACTCCAGCCTCGGCGGCGGCACGAGGCGTGCCATCGACATTCCCGAACCTGGCGAGCTCGATGAAAAGGCATTCAAGGCGCTGATCCGCGAAGCTGTGGCCGCGAATTTGGCTCACAAGAGATAGGCAAAAGCCAAAGCCTAGGACCCACGACTGCCGTTAACTCTCTCTTACTGCATGCCTTGTCGTCGGTTCAGCGGCACCTATATCGACCGTGAAATCAACATTTCGGCTGCCTCCTGAGGGGCCGATTGGGGCTGGAAGAAAGAGGGATAAAGAAACATGGCCAAGGTCATTGGAATCGACTTGGGCACGACCAACAGCTGTGTCGCCGTAATGGAAGGCGGCAAGCCGAAGGTCATCGAAAACAGCGAAGGCGCGCGCACCACGCCTTCCGTCGTCGCCTTTACGAAGGACGGCGAACGTTTGATCGGCCAGCCGGCGAAGCGCCAGGCGGTCACCAACCCGGACAATACGATTTTCGCGGTGAAGCGCCTGATCGGCCGACGCTTCGACGATCCGATCACGAAGAAGGACACCGAGTTGGTGCCCTACAAGATCGTGAAAGGCGCGAACGGCGACGCTTGGGTCCAGGCCGGCGGCAAGGACTACTCGCCGTCGCAGATTTCCGCCTTCATCCTGCAAAAGATGAAGGAAACGGCCGAGGCCTATCTCGGCGAGACCGTCACGCAAGCGGTCATCACCGTTCCCGCTTACTTCAACGACGCGCAGCGCCAGGCAACCAAGGATGCCGGCCAGATCGCGGGCCTTGAAGTGCTTCGCATCATCAACGAGCCGACCGCTGCAGCGCTCTCTTATGGCCTCGAAAAGGAAGAGGGCAAGACAATCGCTGTCTATGACCTCGGCGGCGGCACGTTCGACATTTCGGTACTCGAGATCGGTGACGGCGTGTTCGAGGTGAAGTCGACCAACGGCGACACCTTCTTGGGCGGTGAGGACTTCGATGCGCGCATCGTCAACTGGCTCGCCGACAAGTTCAAGGCGAAGGAAAATATCGACCTTCGCACCGACCGGCTCGCGCTGCAGCGCCTGAAGGAAGCTGCGGAAAAGGCGAAGATCGAGCTGAGCTCGGCGCAATCGACCGAGATCAACCAGCCGTTCATCACCGCCCGCATGGAAGGCGGCACGACCACTCCGCTCCACCTAGTAGAGACGTTGACGCGCGCTGACCTCGAGAAGCTGGTCGATGACCTCATCGAGCGGACGATCGAGCCCTGCAAGAAGGCGCTCAAGGATGCCGGTATCGATGCCAAGGACATCGCTGACGTCGTTCTAGTCGGCGGTCAGACCCGCATGCCGCGCGTCCGTGAGCGGGTGAAGGAGTTCTTCGGCCGCGATCCGCACACCGGTGTGAATCCCGACGAGGTGGTCGCCATGGGCGCGGCGATCCAGGCCGGCGTTCTGCAGGGAGACGTCAAGGATGTGCTCTTGCTCGACGTCACTCCTCTGTCGCTTGGAATCGAGACGCTGGGTGGTGTGTTCACCCGGATGATCGATCGCAACACGACGATCCCGACCAAGAAGAGCCAGGTCTTCTCGACGGCCGAGGACAATCAGAATGCGGTGACCATCCGCGTCTTCCAGGGCGAGCGCGAGATGGCTGCGGACAACAAGCTGCTCGGCCAATTCGACCTGGTCGGAATTCCGCCGGCGCCACGAGGCGTGCCGCAGATCGAGGTCACGTTCGACATCGACGCTAATGGCATCGTCAACGTGTCGGCGAAGGACAAGGGCACGGGCAAGGAGCAGCAGATCCGGATCCAGGCGTCGGGTGGCCTTTCCGAGAACGACATCGACAAGATGGTCAAGGAGGCCGAGCAGTTCGCCGAAGAGGACAAGAAGCGCCGCGGCGCGGCTGAGGCAAAGAACAACGCCGAAAGCCTCATCCACACGACGGAGAAGCAGCTGCAGGAGTTTGGCGACAAGGTCGCTCCCGACGTGAAGTCGGAGATCGAGACCGCGCTGTCAGAAGCCAAGGCTGCGGTCGAGAGCGGCGATGCCGACCAGATGCAGCAGAAGACGGCTGCGCTGACTCAGGCGGCGATGAAGCTCGGCCAGGCGATGTATCAGCAGCAGCAGGCCGAGACGGAGGCCGCCGCCGGTCCGGATGCCGGAACCTCCGGTCCGGGCGCAGAGCAGCCGCAGGAAGAGGTCGTCGATGCCGAATTTTCGGAAGTCGACGAAGAGAATAAGGGTTCATGATCGCGCGCGGCGCCTCCATAGTGGCGGGGGCGCCGCCGCATCATCAGTGGCGTAGCGGGGAGGGTTGATGGTCGAGCAGGATTATTACGATCTGCTGGGTGTTGCCCGCGGCGCGGACGACGCCACGATCAAGGCTGCCTACCGCAAGCTCGCCAAGGAGCATCATCCCGACCGCAAGAACGGCTGCAAGGAATCCGAGGCGCGCTTCAAGTCGATCAATGAGGCCTATGACGTCCTCAAGGATCCGCAGAAACGCGCTGCCTATGACCGGTTTGGCCACGCAGCGTTCCAGAACGGCGGCCACGGCGATCC
>JBEDUM010000036.1:0-2483 GCA_040414585.1 Sphingomicrobium sp.
TGGGTGATGGAGGCTGCGCGACTTGCTTGCGGCATAGTGTCGGCCTGAGCGGACGGCGATTGGTTCGCCGCCCGCGCGTTTGCGCCTCGAGCGCACCTAAAGGGAGGACTCATCAGCGATGTGCTACCTTTCCCCGCCTGGGACCTCCGCCGCGGACAAAATAGAACCGCCGCACGCTGGACGTGAAAGTGCCTGAAGCACAAGAAGATAAAGGTGAAAGGCCCGACACTCCGGTTAATGAACGAGCGGCGCCTTCCCATTCCGATCTTGAGTCGTTTCGCTCCGCGCTCGATGCCGGCCGGATCGGGCTGTGGTCATGGGACCTTCGCTCCCATCAGTTGGCTTGGTCGACCAAGCTTGAAGACTTCCACGGCCGCCGCGAGGAGCCTTTCGAGGGCACGTTCTCGATCGCTGCCGAGGACCTGAAGTCGCAGGACGCGACAGGTGTGCTTGCTGCGATCGACAAGACCTTGCAGACGTTGGAGCCGTGTCGGGTGGAGTACCGTCTGCCCGGACCGTCGGAGCGTGAGGAGCGTTGGTTGGAAGCCTCAGTCACCGTCATCATGCAGGACGGCGCGGCGGTGCAGCTCCTCGGCATGTGTCGCGACGTGACCGAACGCGCGCGCGTCAATCGCGAGGTTCGTGTGCGGGCGCGCCAGCAGGAGACGCTTGCGCGGCTCGGCGAACGGGCGCTGACCGAAGGCGATTTGCAGAAATTCTTCAACGACGTGGTCACAACGGTCGGGGAGATTCTCGACCTCGAAATGGTGAAAATCCTCGAACTGGTTCCGGGCGACGCCGAGCTCTTGCTCAGAGCCGGTATCGGATGGCAAGCCGGGCTGGTCGGCACCGCCAACGTTGCAACCACCCGCGACACGCAGGCCGGCTATACGCTCGCCTCCGGCCGCCCGGTGATCGTGGAGGATCTGGCGTCGGAGACCCGATTCACGGGCGCGCCGCTGCTCAAGACGCATGGCGTCGTGAGCGGGCTCACCACGCCGATCGCGGGACGCGATGGCCGCGCCTACGGCGTGCTCGGTGCGCACACGGCTAAGTGGCGTAAGTTCAACGACTACGACGTGGCATTTCTCGCGGCGGTCGCGAACGTGGTGGCGGGCGCCATCCAGCGCCGGCAACTGGATCAACGCCATGAACTGATGATCCGTGAGTTGCGCCACCGCTCCGGCAACCTCTTTTCACAGCTGCTTGCGTTGTTCTCCCAGACCGCCAAGAATTCGCGCGGTGTCGCCGATCTTGTGGCCAAATACGAGGCCCGCGTTCTGGCGCTGGCGAATGCCCATCGCCTCATTACCGAAGGCGGCTGGAAATCAACCTCGCTCAACGAGCTGCTCAACACGCTGCTCGCTCCGTTCCTCGACCGCATCTCGTTCAGCGGACCCAACGTCTTCCTCGAGCCCGATCCGACCTTCGGGCTGAGCATGGCGGTGCACGAGCTTGCGACCAATGCCAGCAAGCACGGCAGCCTTTCGAGCGCGTCCGGCCGCGTCGTGCTGTCCTGGTCGGTCACGCGCACGCAGCAAGGCCTCACCCTCATCCTCGAATGGAAGGAAAGCCGCGGGCCCGCGCCGAGACGGATCCGGCGGGCGGGTTTCGGATCACGGCTCATTAACATGGTCATCGAACGCCAGCTCAACGGCCAAGTGGAGCAATCCTTCACGGCGGAAGGACTGCATACGCGGCTGACCGTCCCTCTCACCCACGAGCGCTGGCCCGGCGGCGCGCGCTCAACCGCGCGCACCGATCTGTCGTAGCGGCGCCGAGCCGTTCTCCGGCATACGCGAGGAGCCCGCGGCGAACGCAGCCGACACGATTTCGGTCCGCTTCCCTTGCTTCGACGCGACGCCCTGCCCCGCAGCATCAAACCAATCTCATCCGCGATCCGCCTGATCGAGTCGGCGTCGCGCTCGAATCGCGCCGCTTGAGGCCTGAGCGGGCGCATTCTCCGCGCCAGCGACCTCCACAAGAACGGGCGAAATTGCGGCTAAATCCGAGCATCACGCCGCCGTCACTTCCCGGATACCTGTCGCGTCCGTGCGCCGGGTGACAGAGCTGCCGATTCGAGATGTTTTGAATAAAATTCGAATCGAGATGGGCTTCGGCTCCCTCGTAAAACACCACCGAGAGCGGCCCGCCGACCGGACTCGGGCTCCTGTTGTTTGCAAAACTACGATGCGGCCGGCTTCCCGCGGCAAAGTGCGTGCTATTCGTGCAACACTCTCCTGAAAAGGATCGTTCGCGCCGGTGATACAAGCGCTTTTTGGTTGTGTCGTGAGTGCGGTTAGAGCATCGTTAATCGTGCAGCGGTGGAAACCGCTCTGGCTAAGTGGTGATGGGAAGAGGGGGGCGTCCCTCTTCGGTTGTCCCGTCTTCGGGGCTTCCGGAAGGCGATGCTGTCCAGACACAAGGGGAATAGTCATGATGAAGATCGTTGTACTCGCTACGGCTGCATCCTTGGCCATGCT
>JBEDUM010000037.1:0-6715 GCA_040414585.1 Sphingomicrobium sp.
GACAGGCGGCCACATCAGGCCTGCTCGGGCCGAGAAGGCGAGCCTGTTCCCCCGCATCGGCCTGAAGCTGAGATAGGCCTGACCGAGGCCTCCTTCTGTCCGCTGCCCGCCTTGGAGCGAACCGACCACCGTAGCTGACAAAGACCAAGTGAATTGCGGTTGCCAGATCAGATTGACGTTGCCTAGCTGCGGCTCAACCTTCCAGTCGCCATTGCTGCCCGAGCGCAGCTTGCCGAAGCCGCCATCGACCCAGCTTTTCCCGCCATCGACAGCCACCAGCCGAACGTCGCCCGTCAGCTCAAGTGTGTCCGGGGTAAAGAGCTTTAGTTCGGCTTCGGCGCTCGCGGGTGTTGCCCACAGCGTCGCAAGCGCGCAGCCGAACGGCAGCGCGGCGCGGAAACCCACGCATTTGGCGGCACGAGCCATGAGCGAGGCTTAACCAAGTAAGGTTAAGATAAAGCTCAGGTTATCGGGTGACCGATGACCGCCTGCGCCCTTCGCGTTCGTGACCGAGCGCTCGGATCGATTTTGTTGGTCGGGGAGAGAGGATTCGAACCTCCGGCCCCTGCCTCCCGAAGACAGTGCTCTACCAGGCTGAGCTACTCCCCGACCGGAACCCGCGGGGCGACTTCATGGTCGCGGCGGGAGCCAAGGCAGGCGGCTAGATAGAGGCGGGTTTCAGCAAGCGCAAGCAGGCGATCAGCGGCCAATCGTCTGCAGCCATTCCTCATGCCGCACGAATTTCTCGCGCGGTGAACCCGGCCTAGCCTGGGCCGTCTCAGTTTCGTCGATTTTGCGCCAGTCGTCGTAATCGGTCGGCATGACGCCGCGGCCTTCGAGCAAGCGCTTGAGCCCTTCCGCTCCCGGGCGTTCCTGAGAGCTGCCCGGTGGCATTTTGGCGGCGACCAGGTCGGCGACTTCATAACCATCCGGCCGGTTTGTTCCGATCGTTCCGGTGGGCCCGCGGCGAGCCCAGCCGACGGCATAAAGCCGATCGGCGATGCGGCCATTCTCGTTCACGAACTTGCCGCCCTCGAAAGGAACCTCCGGTATCGGAGAAGTAGAATAGCCGATCGCGGTGACGATCAGGGCGGCGGGCACTTCGTAAATCTCGCCGGTGCCGCGGGCACTGCCTTTCTCGTCGAGTTCGGTTCGCTCGACGATGATCTTCTCGGCCCTGCCCTGTCCCTCGATCGCCAGCGGCTTGGCGAAGAAGTCGAAGACCATGCGCTTGGGCTTGGCAGGATCGGGCGGGGCAGCCGCGAAGCCGCGGAGGATCGTGATGGATTTGCGGTGTCCAGGTTCGAGTGCTTCGTCGGCTTCCAACGGCGGGAAATCGGAGCCGTCGACGATTGGAGAGGCAGCTTCGAGGTGCCCGAGCTCGCCAAGCTCCTTGGGTGTCATCGCGATTTGGTGCGGGCCACGCCGCCCAAGGATGGTGATCGTGCGAATTGCGGAGCCGTCAAGCGCTTCGAGCGCATGGCCGACAATATCCGAGCCTTCGAACTCGTGACGCGTCTTCGAAAGGATTCGCGCGCAATCTAGCGCAACGTTGCCGTTGCCAATAACTGCCGCGTGTGTTCCGCCAAGCGGTGGGTCGAGGTCGGCAAAGTCCGGATGACCATTGTACCACCCGACGAACTCGGCCGAGCCGATCACTCCCGGCAAATCCTCGCCAGGAATGCCGAGTTTGCGGTCGTGCGGAGCGCCGGTTGCAAGGATCACCGCGTCATAAAGGTCCAGCAACTCGGCGACCGATACGTCGCGGCCGATGGTCACATTGCCTATAAAATCGACGCCAGCGCTCTCAGCTACTTTGTCGTATCGTTTGGACACGGCCTTCAGCGATTGGTGATCCGGGGCGACGCCGAAACGGATCAGTCCATACGGGACGGGATAGCGATCGAGTATGTCGATGCGCGCCTTGTCAGCATAGGCCTTCTCGAGCGCCTCGGCAGTGTAGAATCCTGCCGGACCCGAACCGACAATCGCGAAATGCCGCATGCCGCCTCCTCGTTTCGAGAATGCTTAGCGGCAAAGGTGCCGCAGCGTCAGCCCTTGGAATGATCCTCCAGCAGCGCGCCACCCTTGTGCTGGATCGCACTCTGGATGAAGCCGGAAAACATTCCGAGAAGGCCCGGGAGCAGCATCTTAACGCGCACCTTCGTCTCCTCGACGTCAATCGTTGATTGGACCGTGTCGCCCAGCGCCTGAACTCGCAGGGTTAGCTGATCGCCGGCCCAGCCAGATTCGACGTTGGCGCCGCCCGGAAGATGCTCCTGCAGGCGGTGCATGTTGTCCGCAATGCGGCGCCGCGCCTCCTCCTTGCCGAGGTTGTGCGGAAGATCGACTTCGATCGGCTGTGACATATGACTAATACAGTGGCCCCGCGTTCGGAGCTTTTCAAGCGCGCAGGTGGGAGTATCGTTCCGGGAATGCGCACGGTGTTCATCTTGTCCCTGCTGCTGGCCTCATCATCGGCAAGCGCGCAGCCGCCCCTATGGCAGCCCGGCATGCCATGGGAGCCGCTGGCGCCGTACATCACCGTCGGCCAGGACGAGCCAGGCTATCGCAATTGGTACATTGCCGCGCCCTGGCACGCGTCCGCGGTCAAATCGTTTAACGATTATCTTGCCACATACGGCGTAGCCGGAATCGTTCCGACGTGGCAGCTGCTGCGCACGGCAAGCGACTGGCAAAAGTGTGGCGCTCAGCCTTTTGAGGTTCCCCCGTCGCAAGACTGGCCCAACGTCGTCCAGACGCTGCGGTACATCCGGGACAGAGTCATCCCGACCGTCGGAGCGGTCGAGCCAGTGTCCGTGTATCGCAACCCGATGCTCAACCAATGTGCCGCCGGTGCGCCGGAAAGCGCCCATCGGTTCATGCAAGCCGTGGACCTGGTGCCGCTTCGGCCAATCACCCGCGACGCGCTCATCCAGCGGCTTTGCGCCGTTCACGCACAAAGCGGCGAATCTTACGGCGTGGGGCTTGGTTTCTATGTTGGACTTCGTTTTCACATCGACTCGCGCAAGTTCCGCACCTGGGGCATCAATGACGAGGGCACGGTCGCCTGCGCGCGAAGCTTTGACATTGCCCATGCGAAAGATCCGGGGGTTAACGTTCCCGATCCTGGGACGACGAGCGCACCTGCTTCACAAAGCTCGCAACCGCAGCCCGCGGCGGCTAATGGACAGCCCCCGAAATCTTGATACCCAAAGGGGTTGTGTTGCCGATTTGCAACACCATATCGGCCCCAGAAAAGAGGGGTAGTATTCAATGGATTTGGAAAAGCTCACCGACCGCGCGCGCGGATTTCTCCAGGCCGCGCAGACGATTGCAGTTCGGGAGCATCATCAAAGGATCGCGCCAGCTCATTTGCTGAAAGCGCTGCTCGACGACGAGCAGGGCATGGCTGCGGGCCTGATCGAGGCCGCGGGAGGCGACGCCAAGGCCGCGAAGCGAGAAGCCGATGCGCTCGTTTCGAAAATGCCGGCCGTCACTGGCAGCGGCGCAACGCAAGCGCCCGCGCTTGACGGGGACATGATCCGAATTCTTGACCAGGCCGAGCAGGTCGCGAAAAAGGCAGGCGACAGCTACGTCACGGTCGAGCGCATCTTGCTCGCCATGGCGCTGGCCAAGAACACAGACGTGGGCGCCGCGCTGGCGAAGGCCGGAGTTACGCCGCAGAATCTCAACGCCGCGATCGACAAGCTGCGCGGCGGCCGCACGGCGGATACGCAGGGTGCCGAGGATCGATATGATGCCCTCAAGAAATATGCGCGCGACCTGACCGAAGCGGCGCGTGCGGGCAAGCTCGATCCCGTCATCGGCCGCGATGAGGAAATTCGCCGCACAATCCAGGTGCTCGCCCGCCGGACCAAGAACAATCCAGTGCTGATCGGCGAGCCGGGCGTCGGCAAGACCGCCATTGCGGAAGGCCTCGCGCTGCGCATCGCCAATGGCGACGTTCCCGACGGCATCAAGGACAAGCGCCTGCTCGCACTCGACATGGGTGCGCTGATTGCGGGCGCGAAATATCGCGGTGAGTTCGAGGAGCGGCTCAAAGGCGTGCTCGACGAGGTACGCCAGGCCGAAGGCGACATCATCCTGTTCATTGACGAGATGCACACGCTCGTCGGAGCGGGCAAAGCCGAGGGTGCGATGGATGCGGGCAACCTGCTGAAGCCCGCGCTCGCCCGCGGAGAGCTGCACTGCATCGGCGCAACCACCCTCGACGAGTATCGCAAATATATAGAGAAGGACGCGGCGCTCGAACGGCGCTTCCAGCCGGTGTTCGTCGGCGAGCCCACCGTGCCCGACACCATCTCGATCCTGCGCGGCCTTAAGGAAAAGTACGAGCTTCACCATGGCGTGCGCATCACGGATGCCGCCATCGTCGCCGCTGCAACGCTGTCCAACCGCTACATCACGGACCGCTTCCTTCCGGACAAGGCAATCGACCTCATGGACGAGGCCGCGAGCCGAATCCGCATGGAGGTCGAATCCAAGCCCGAAGAGATCGAGAATCTCGACCGGCGCATCATCCAGCTCAAGATCGAGCGCGAGGCGCTGAAGAAGGAGCAGGACAAGGCGTCAAAGGATCGCCTTGCAAAGCTCGAGGACGAGCTTGCCAATCTCGAGGAGCAGTCGGCCGAGCTGACCCAGCGCTGGCAGGCGGAAAAGGAGAAGATCGCGGGCGAGGCGAAGATCAAGGAACAGCTGGACGCGGCGCGGCTCGAGCTTGAGCAGGCGCAGCGCAGCGGCGACCTCGCCAAGGCGGGCGAGATTCAGTACGGGCGCATCCCGCAACTTGAGAAGCAACTCGCCGATGCGCAGGCAGCATCGCAGGGCGCAATGCTGCGCGAGGAAGTCACCGACCAGGACATTGCCGCGGTCGTCAGCCGCTGGACCGGGATTCCGGTCGAGCGGATGATGGAAGGCGAGCGCGAGAAGCTGCTGCAGATGGAGGCGACAATCGGCGCCCGCGTGATCGGGCAGGAAGATGCGGTGAAGGCCGTCTCCTTGGCTGTACGCCGCGCCCGCGCTGGACTTCAGGACCCGAACCGTCCGCTCGGTTCGTTCCTGTTCCTCGGCCCGACCGGCGTCGGCAAGACCGAGCTTACCAAGGCGCTCGCAGAATTCCTGTTCGATGATCAGCACGCGATGGTCCGCATCGACATGAGCGAGTTCATGGAGAAGCATGCCGTCGCCCGGCTGATTGGCGCCCCGCCCGGCTATGTCGGTTATGAGGAGGGCGGCGTGCTGACCGAGGCGGTGCGGCGTCGGCCTTATCAGGTCGTGCTGTTCGACGAGGTCGAGAAGGCGCACGGCGACGTGTTCAACGTCCTCTTGCAGGTGCTCGACGACGGACGCCTGACCGACGGTCAGGGCCGCACGGTCGACTTCACTAATACGATCATCATCCTGACCTCAAATCTTGGCTCACAGTATTTGGCGCAGCTCGGCGAAGATGAGGCCGTCGAGAAGGCCGAGCCGCAGGTGATGGAAGTCGTCCGCGCTCATTTCCGGCCGGAGTTCCTGAACCGCCTCGACGAGATCATCCTCTTCCACCGGCTGAGCGCCGGGCACATGGGGCCGATCGTCGACATCCAGGTTGCGCGGCTGCGGAAGCTGCTCGAGGACCGCAAGATCAAGCTCGATCTCACCGACGCCGCTCGGGCGTGGCTCGGCCGCGTCGGCTACGACCCCGTCTATGGCGCGAGGCCGTTGAAGCGCGCTGTCCAGAAGTATCTGCAGGATCCACTCGCGGATCGCATTCTGGCCGGCGAGATTCCCGACGGCTCAACAGTGCGAGTTGACGAGGGCGACGGTCAACTGGTCTTGACGCCCGTCACGGAGCCGGTGCGAGAAGCGGCGGAGTAATAGCGGGGTTCAGCAGTGGTGGCCGCCCATGACGGGACACTGCATCGGTCGCTGCATCTGCTCGATACCCTCCCTGTCCTGCCGCTTCTTTTCCTCCCATTCGGCGCGCGTACCGCAAAAGCGCTTCGTCACAACCCGAGAACCCGACTGCGTTACGTCCTCGCAGATTTTCTCGTTGAGATTGGCGGCGGGCTGCTTCATCTGGCTCGCATTCAAAGGCGCTTGCTGTGCCGAAGCCGGAACAGCTACCGCGACTGCGAACGAGGCGAGCAGCGACATAGCGGATTGGGAAATCATGTTTGCCTCCCATGAATTCAAATTGGCTACATACACCGTTAGCAGGCCTGATGCCCGTTGCCGTTCGCGCCGATTTCCGTGTGGGTCAGGACGCATGGACTTAGCTGTGCCTTCTCGACGGCCTCGCGGTCCTGGCGCTTCTTCTCTTCCCATTCGGCTCTGGTCGCGCAGAAGCGCTTCGTCGCGAGCCGCGAGCCGATCTGGACAACGTCCTCGCAGATGCGCTCGTTCGGGTCGACGACGGACTTCCTATTAGTCTGGTTTGGAGCCGTTTGCTGACCGAAAGCCGGAACAGCAAGCGCCGCTGTTAACGAGGCAAGCAGCGCCGTTTTCGATCGGGGCATCATATGTGCCTCCTTTGATTTCAGCCTTCGCGCGAAGGCTGCTAGCAGCTGTCCTTGCCGCTCGCGCCCGTATGCGTGATCATGCATGGATTGAGCTGAGCTTTTTCAACAGCCTCGCGATCCTGCTTTTTCTTCTCGGCCCACTCGGCGCGAGTGCCGCAGAACCTTTTTGTCGCTATTCTTGAGCCGGT
>JBEDUM010000038.1:0-8353 GCA_040414585.1 Sphingomicrobium sp.
CGCGCGTGGCGCGCGAGGTCGGCACCGAGGGGAAGCTCGGCGGGCAGGCACAGGTGCGCGGCGTCGCGGGCACCTGGAAGGACCTTACCGACAACGTGAACCTGATGGCCGCGAACCTGACGGGTCAGGTGCGCAACATCGCTGACGTGACCACCGCCGTTCAGCGCGGCGATCTTTCGAAGAAGATCACGGTCGACGTGAAGGGCGAGATCCTTCAGCTAAAGAACACCATCAACACAATGGTCGACCAGCTGAACGCCTTCGCGTCGGAGGTGACCCGCGTCGCCCGCGAGGTGGGCACCGAGGGCAAGCTTGGCGGTCAGGCGCAGGTGCCGGGCGTCGGCGGCACGTGGAAGGACCTCACGGACAATGTGAACGTGATGGCCACGAACCTCACGAACCAGGTGCGCGGCATCGCCGAGGTCGTCACCGCGGTGGCGCAGGGCAATTTGAAGCGGAAGCTGACCGTCGACGCGAAGGGCGAGATCGCTGCGCTGGCCGACACGATCAACTTCATGATCGACACGCTTTCAACCTTCGGCGACCAGGTGACCAACATGGCCCGCGAGGTCGGCATCGAAGGCAAGCTCGGCGGTCAGGCGCGGGTGCCAGGCGCCGCCGGTCTGTGGCGCGACCTTACGGACAACGTGAACCAGCTCGCCGCTAACCTCACCAACCAGGTCCGCTCGATCGCCGAGGTCGCGACCGCGGTGACCAAGGGCGACCTTACCCGGTCGATTGCCGTGCAGGCCGCTGGCGAAATGGCGGCCCTGAAGGACACGATCAACGAAATGATCGGTAACCTGAAGGACCAGACGCTCAAGAATGCGGAGCAGGACTGGCTCAAGACCAACCTCGCCCGCTTCAGCCGCATGCTTCAGGGCGAGCGCGACCTTGCCACTGTGTCGAACCTGATCATGTCCGAACTCGCGCCGCTCGTGAACGCGCAATACGGCGTGTTCTACGTCACCAAGCGCGAAGAGGATGAGACCAAACTCGAACTCGTCGCCAGTTACGGCGCGGAAAGTCCGGATGCACTCAAGCAGCAATTCCAATTGCGCGAAGGGCTGATCGGGCAGGCGGCGGCGGATCGGCGGCCGATCCTCCTCAAGGACGTGCCGCCCGACTTCATTCGCGTCGGCTCGGGCCTCGGCCATGCAACGCCTGCCAACGTCAACATCTTGCCGGCGCTGTTCGAGGATGAAGTGAAGGCGGTGATCGAGCTCGCGTCTTTCAACGAGTTCAACGAGACGCACCAGAGCTTCCTCGACCAGCTGATGGAATCGGTGGGCATTGTGCTCAATACGATCGCGGCGACTATGCGCACCGAGGGGCTGCTCAAGCAGTCGCAGCTGCTGACCCAGGAGCTTCAGGCGCGGCAGACCGAGCTCACCCGGAAACAGCAGGAGCTGCACGCCACCAATGAGGAGCTTCAAGAGAAAGCGCAGCTTCTCGAAAACGAGAAGAAGCAGGTCGAAGCGAAGAATATCGAAATTGAGATGGCGCGCCGCGCGGTCGAGGAAAAGGCCGAGCAGCTCGCGCTCACGTCAAAGTATAAGTCCGAGTTCCTGGCCAACATGTCACACGAGCTTCGGACGCCGCTCAACTCACTGCTGATCCTCTCCAAGCTTCTGGCGGACAATGCGCAGGGCAACCTAAACGAGAAGCAGGTCGAGTTTTCGCGGACGATCAACTCTGCTGGATCGGACCTGCTGAACCTGATCAACGACATCCTCGATCTGTCGAAGATTGAGTCCGGCACCGTGTCCATCGAAGTCGGCGAGATGCCGATGCAGAATCTGAAGCAGCATATGGAGCGGACCTTCCGGCAGCTCGCTGCCGACAAGAGCCTCGACTTTAACGTCAGGTTCGACGGCAAGCTGCCGCAGACCATCCGTACCGATGAGAAGCGGCTGCAGCAGATCGTTCTCAACCTGTTGTCGAACGCGTTCAAGTTCACGTCGAAGGGCGGCGTCACGCTTGCCGTTCGTTGCGTGGAGGGCGGCTGGAGCCCGACGCACCCGGTCCTTCGCGGTGCCGACCGCGCGATCGAGATCGCAGTGACCGACACGGGCATCGGCATTCCCGAAGACAAGCAGAAGCTGATCTTCGAGGCGTTCCAGCAGGCTGACGGTACCACGAGCCGCAAGTATGGCGGCACGGGGCTCGGCCTATCAATCAGCCGCGAGATCGCGCGGCTACTCGGCGGCGAACTCCAGGTCCGGTCGACGCCGGGCGAAGGTTCGACTTTCACGCTCTTTGTGCCGCTGGCGGCAGAGGCGACGGCGGCCGCGGCGGCCTTTGGCGGTGCGCCCCCCCGCTATGACAATAGCGGCGCGGTCATCCCGACGGCGCTTCCGACCGGGTTCGAGGTCAGTGATGATCGCGATGAGCTCGGAAAGGATCCGTTCGTCCTGATCGTCGAGGACGATCCGACCTTTGCCTCCATTCTGCTCGATGCGGCGCACGAGTCGAAGCTGAAGGGAGTCGTATCGACTGCCGGCGCGGGTACATTGGCAATGGCCAGGAAGCTGCAGCCGACGGCAATCACGCTCGACCTCGGCCTGGCCGATATCGACGGCTTTGTCATTCTCGACCTCCTCAAGCACGATCCGCAGACAAGCCACATCCCGATACACGTGATTTCGGGTGTGGATCGCAGCCGGTCGGTGATCGGCATGGGCGCATTCGGAGTCACCGAGAAGCCTGCCGAACGCGACGATCTCGTGCGCGTGTTCAAGGAGTTGCGCGAGCATTCGTCCTTACAGAAACCGCGCCGGAAGACCAGGGCCGCGCCTCGCCGGCAGATCCCGGAGCTCGCGGGAGCCAAAGTGCTCATCGTCGACGACGACATCCGAAACATCTTCTCCCTTACGAGCGTTCTGGAGAACCACGATGTGGAAGTGCTCCACGCGGAGCGGGGAAAGGACGGAATCCTAATTTTGGAGCAGACGCCGGGCGTCGACATCGCCCTGATTGACATCATGATGCCTGAAATGGACGGCTACGAGACGATGCGGCAAATCCGGCAGCAGCCGGAGCTTGCCGACCTGCCGCTCATTGCGGTCACCGCCAAAGCGATGAAGGGCGACCGTCAGAAGTGCCTCGATGCGGGCGCTTCAGATTATATTGCGAAGCCCGTCGATATCGAGCTTCTCCTCGCCTTGATTCGCGTGTGGGTCGCGCGGGCCCGCGATGCGGCCGCCGCCGACACGACGATCTCGATGGAGGCCGCGGAGTAGTAATGAGCGGACCAGTAGGAGGGATCCCGTTGCGGGCGCGTGTCGAGCCTGAGCCGATCGAACAGACCGCGGCGGAACGTCCGCGGGTGCTGCTCGTGGATGACGACGAGCGCAACCTGCTGGCAGTTCAAAGCATTCTCGAAGATCTTGGCGAAGTCGTGCCCGCGCGTTCCGGCGAGGAGGCGCTCCGCCATCTCCTGAAGGGAGAGTTCGCAGTCATCCTGCTCGACGTCTACATGCCCGGAATGGATGGTTACGAGACCGCCCAGATCATCCGCAGCCGCGACCAGACCAAAGGCATTCCGATCGTCTTCCTGTCGGCGGTCAACAAAGAGGCCGAGCACCTGCTACGCGGCTACGCGATGGGCGCCGTGGATTATGTGTTCAAGCCGGTTGACCCGATCGTCCTTCGTTCCAAAGTCGCGGTGTTTGTCGACCTATTTGCCAAGTCGAAGGAGATCGAGCGCAAGGCACGCCAGGAGCAGGCGCTGCTGGACGCGAACCTCCGTGTGAATGCCGAGCGACTTCGTGCGGAACAGGAACTTCGCCGAGCCGAGCAACGACAAGCTGCGATCATCCAGTCGCTACCGATGATGCTCTACCTCGAACCCTTCGGCGAGCGGCCGCGGGTCCCCACTTATCTAAGCGGAGACTTCCAAGGGATGACCGGATTCAAGTTTGAGGATGTCGCGCTGCATCCGAATACCTGGGCAGAGCGGCTACATCCCGAAGATCGCGATCGTGTGCTTGCATCCCTCGACAATCGGGGCAGGAATGGTCGCCTCTCCGTCGAATACCGATGGCAACACGCGGACGGCGGCTATCGTCACTTCCTCGATCAGGCGGTGCTTCTGAGAGACCCTGAAGGTAATCCCGTCGAATTCGCGGGAACGCTTACCGACATCACCGAGCAACGCTCGCTAGAATCCCAATTGATCCACGCCCAGAAGATGGACGCGATCGGCAAGTTGACCGGCGGGATCGCGCATGACTTCAACAATCTGCTCGCGGCGGTGATCGGAGGTCTGGGCCTTCTCGACAAGCGCGCTCCGCTTGACGAGGATCATCGCAAGATCCTGACTATGACCAAGCGCGCGGCCGAGCAGGGAAGCGAGCTCGTTCGCAGGCTGCTCGCTTTCGCCCGCCGCCAGAAACTCGAACCGCAATCCATCGAGCTCACATCCCTGCAAGAAGCCGTCTTGGACTTGCTGACGCATACGCTCGGCGGTCTCGTGAACATCGAGTGGCGATCGGACGAAGATGCCTGGAAAGCTTTCGCCGACCAGGCGCAGCTCGAACTCGCTTTGGTCAACCTGATCATCAATGCGCGCGACGCAATGCCGGAAGGAGGCACGGTAACGGTCTCAGCCGAGAACCGCGAGTTGGATGCCGGGAATTGGGCTGAGCTTCCGCCGGGTGACTATGTACGTATTTCGGTAACCGATGCTGGAACAGGCATTGCCGCCGGCGACCTCGAAAAGGTCATGGAGCCTTTCTTCACCACCAAGGAACTCGGGAAGGGCAGCGGCCTGGGCCTCAGCATGGTCTATGGTTTTGCCAAGCAGTCGGACGGCGCGTTCCGTCTCGACAGCGAGCTTGGGCGTGGAACCATCGCGGAGCTGTGGCTGCCGCGCGCTCCCGACGGCAGCACGCAACAGGAGGCGCCGCAAAAGGATGAGCCGCAACGCGGCCCCGTTCGTCAGTTGCGGATACTCCTCATCGACGATCATGAGGAAGTTCGAAGTACCACGGCGGCCGTGCTCGAGGATTTCGGGCATGACGTTGTCGAGGCGGCGAACGGTTCCGATGCCCTTCAGACGCTAAAGGGTGGCGACTGCAACTACGACTTGTTGATCAGCGATTATGCCATGCCCCACCTGTCCGGCACCGAATTCCTGCGCGAGGCGCGCGAACTCTGTCCGGATGTACCCGCGCTGATCATCACCGGCTATGCCGAGGCCGATGCCATCAGCGACCGCCCGGACGGCGTCGAGATCCTACTGAAGCCCTTCACGCCCCACAGACTCGAGGCGGCGCTTTCGCAAATCTGCGGAGCGCAGCCTGTTGCCAGCTGATCACAGACGCCGACACAGATGCGAAATGTGGGCTGAAAGCGACGAATCGTGAAACTTGATTTCAGCCGGAATGTTCTCCGCGCACCAGCCCACCCACCAAATCTCGAGTATTTATCGTGCCTGATGATGAGCTTCCGCAGGACGCCGATTTCGACCAAGTCAATTCGAGCTTGAACCAAAGCCTGAAGACCTGCCGTTCAATGATCACAAACTACCGCGCGTTCCTTTCGGATGACGAAGCCGGAGAGGAAGCCGAGGGCGAGCAGAGCCCGCGCGAGCCCCGCAGCTTTGAAAAGGGCTCCGGCGGCAACTAAATAGTCGCGGTGAGCCTTCAACCAGGAGGGCAGAAGTGATCGACCGCAGGACTTTTATCGGGATCGGTGGCGCGGCCGCCGTAACCCTGCTGCTATTCGGCCGCTCGGGACGGGCGACCCAAAGCCTCCATTTCAGCGTCAATCGCACGCCGGCCGAATGGCAGCATTTGCTGGGGCCGCAGCGTTTTGCAGTTCTTCGCGAAGCCGCGACGGAACGGCCTTTCTCAAGTCCCCTCCTCAACGAACATCGCAATGGCGTGTTCGCGTGCGCCGGGTGCGCGCTGCCGCTATTCAGCTCATCGACGAAGTTCGACAGCGGTACGGGCTGGCCGAGCTTCTGGCGCTCGCTCCATGGAGCCTTGATTACGCGTTCAGATCACAGCCTGATGATGGAACGCACGGAAGTCTTGTGCTCGCGTTGCGGCGGCCATCTCGGGCATGTCTTCGATGATGGGCCCAGGCCGACCGGGCTGCGTTATTGCATGAACGGCCTGGCACTCGAATTCCGACCGGCCTGACGCGTTCAGGCGACGATGCGGAGCTTTCGGCGATTGCCCGGCGCAGCATAGCAAACGACCCCGAGCTCCTCCTGAAGCCGCTGGAGCTCCCGCTCCTTGGCTTCCCTGCTCTGCTCGGCGTAGCGACGTTCGATTTCTGCTTCTTCTTCGGTCTGATTGCGGAAGTAGCTGATCGTGATCCGGTGTCCGAACACCTCGTCGCCACGGAGCCTCAGCTCCGCTTCGCAGTCCTCCGGCAAGCTATCGCGGACCTCGACCAGCCTGCCGATGAGATCATCCAGCGAAACATGGTCGCCGATATCGATGAACTCCTTGACGCGCCTACCCATTCGTGACCCTCCCCGGCCCCCGGGGTGTTAAATACCGCTGCCCGGAATCTGCGGGCAACATCCAATCTGGCTTTATCCCCAGCGAAGTTTCGGCCCTGTGAATAGTTTTGAAAAGGAACGTACAGAAAATGGCCTCCGGAACGATCGTCAGCCTGACCGCAGGAAAGCTCAAGCTGCGGCTAAGTCCTTCAGTAGGCGGCGCTATTTCCGGGTTCGAGTGGGTCGACGATGCCGGCACGCAGTCGATATTGCGCGAATGCAACAGTCCCCTCGAAAACGTTCTGGAGGCCTCGAGCTTCCCGCTGGTGCCGTACGTCAACCGGATTCGCGGCGGCTGCTTCCGATTCCGCGGAAGGGAGGTTCGGATCGAGCCGAACATGGCGGGCGAGCCTAGCCCGCTGCATGGGCAAGGATGGTTGAATTCGTGGAAAGTCGAGGAGGCGAGAGGCTCAAAAGCGGCGCTGAGTTTCCGACACGACGCCGGTGAATGGCCGTGGGATTATGAGGCGCGCCAGCATATCGAAATCGACGAGGGCGGCTTTTCATTGCGCCTCAGTTGCCGCAACCTTTCCGACGAACCGATGCCATGCGGTCTCGGGCAGCATCCTTATTTCCCATGCGGTCCGGCAACGAGGCTCGACACCGCTGTCACCGATGCCTGGACGATTGACGAGCATGTGCTCCCGATCGAGCAAGTCCCTGCCAAGGGTCGCTACGACCTCGCCGAACGTTTGATCTGCGGACAGGATCTCGACAATGGGTTCGGCGGGTGGAGCGGGGAAGCGCGGATGACCGATCCTGACTGGCCGTACCAAGTCCGGCTTTCATCTCCTCAAGCGAAGTTCTTCCAGGTTTATTCGCCACCAAGCGGAGGCATCTTTGTCGCCGAGCCGGTCACCCACGCGAACGCGGCCCTGAATGCGCCCGAAGAGCAGTGGCCGCAGCTTGGCATGCGTGTCCTTGGATCGGGTGACGAGATGAGCCTCGACATGCGCTTGGACGTCAATCCGAAATAGCTGCCGTTCAGGTTGAAGCCCGTGAATGCGCCCTATATAGGCCCTCCCCCTAGCGCTGCTTCCGGAGACGTGGGTGAGTGGCTGAAACCAGCGGTTTGCTAAACCGCCGTACGGGGGATTCCCGTACCGAGGGTTCGAATCCCTCCGTCTCCGCCAATCCGGTTAGGCAAACACAGCAACCGTCCAACTCTTCCCCGTGAACTGACCGCATTCGCCCGCATGTTCCCTAGGCTGTTCCCACGCACGGCCCGCCGAAATCGCCGGAGCTCGGAGCGCCGCTCGTGCTAGGCGCGGCGCATGCACAAACGACGCCCTGGGTGGAACGCGGACATCAGGTTGTCGCTCGCGAATTTTGATCTAGATCATCGACTACTGCGCGCCAAAGCCTACGCATGTCCCTGGCCGCTCGCTCCCCTTCCAAAGCCGAAAGGCGGCCCTCCTCATGGCCCGGCGCCGCGTCTGACGCCGGGCCGTTTGCTTTTCAGGCGCCGCTGCAGTTTCGGAGTCGTGCCGCCGAATGCCCCAAATGGGTCGAAAGCAGACACTAGAGGCGTGGCCGAACTGTTGGCAAACGCTCAAGCGGTTCCATTAGATAGCAAAGGCAGTCCTGCCTCACGATGCGCGGGTCCGTCGTGAACATGGCCGGCACAACTTGCTTGCGCAGCCGCAACTTGCCGCCGCTAGTCATGAAATAATGTTCCGCCACATCTCGCCCCGCCTCATCGATCATCCGCAGCGGCATGTGGTGGTCGGTCTTCCCGAACGCCGTACCTGGCTCCAGTTCCCGGAAATTATTCTCGTCTAGTGCCGGATCGAAGCAGAGTTCGACCCCGCCGATCCCGAATCCGAAATTCACATC
>JBEDUM010000039.1:0-31205 GCA_040414585.1 Sphingomicrobium sp.
CGCGGAAAATATGGATGTAGACGACGATGAAGAAGAAGCTCGCGCCGTTCATGTGCGCATAGCGCAGCAGCCAGCCGGCATTGACGTCGCGCATGATCAGCTGGTTGACCGAATTGAAGGCGCCGTCTGTCGATGCCGTGAAGTGCATCGCAAGCACGATGCCGGTCAGGATTTGGATCGTCAGGAACAGGCCGGCGGCGACACCAAAATTCCAGAAATAATTGAGGTTGCGTGGAACGGGGTAACCCGGTCCGGTCGCGTTATAGACGATGCGGGGAAGCGGCAGCCGCTCGTCCAGCCAGCGCATGAACGGATGCTTCGGTTCGTAAGGCTTGGCCCAGGAAAAACTCATGTGTCGGTCTACCCCTTCGATCCGATGAGTACGGTGGTCGGGCCGGTGAACTTGTAGTCCGGCACCAAGAGGTTCTTCGGCGCCGGTCCCTGCCGGATTCGAGCGGCCGTGTCATACATCGACCCGTGGCATGGGCAGAAATAACCGCCGTACGGCCCCCTGTTCTCGCCCTCGCTGATGCCCAGCGGCACGCAGCCAAGATGCGTGCAGACGCCAAGCGTGATCAGCCAGTTCTGCTTGCCGGGCTTGGTGCGCTGCGCCAGCGTTTCCGGATCTCGAAGATCGGACAGCTTCACGGCATTGGCTTCAGCGATCTCCTTCGACGTCAGGTTGCGCACGAATACCGGCTGTTTGCGCCAAACGACCTTGATGCCCTGTCCCGACTGAACTTTGGAAATGTCGACCTCGGTGGTCGACAGCGCCAGCACGTCTGCCGACGGCGACATCTGAACAATCAGCGGCGCGAGGGCGGCCACCGCGCCGACGCCGGCGAAGCTGACGGCAGCGACATTCAGGAAGTCGCGGCGGCGAAAGCCATCTGAGCCTATTTCTCCGGAACCCTCAGCGGACGTAGCCTTGGTGGCCATGCTTTCCCTTTTTGACGCGATTTGCTTGTGCCGGATGGCACATGTGCGACGCCGCGCCGGACGGCCGTCCAACGCGATTGGCGAGGCCTTTAGCGAGGGGATTCCAGCGGTACAAGGGCCTGAAGCGTGGCTCGGCGGATACAACTGGGCCACAAAATGGCTGACCTTTTCTCCAACTCGGGAATTTACAATTTGATGAACGAATGATTAACTAAGCGAATGAACGTCTTCGTACTCTGTACGGGTCGCAGCGGTTCGCTGACTTTCAGCCGGGCAGCATCTCACATCAGCAACTACACCGTCGGACACGAGAGCAATTCGAAGCTCGTTGGCGACGCGCGCTTGGCTTATCCCGCCAATCACATCGAGGTCGATAATCGCCTGACCTGGATCCTCGGGAGGCTCGACGAGACGTTCGGACCGAATGCATTTTACGTCCATCTCACCCGGAACAGCGAAGCCACCGCGCGGAGTTTCAACAAGAGATGGCATTTGAAGGAGGGCATCATCGCCGCTTACCGCGATGCCATACTCATGGGCGCTGAAGCGGAGCCGATGGCGGTCTGCGCCGACTATGTCGAGACGGTAAGCTCGAACATCCAAGCGTTTCTTAAGGACAAGCCGAACACGATCGAATTCGAGGTCGAATGCGCGCAGCAGCACTGGCCGGTCTTTTGGAAGCGAATTGGGGCGACAGGCGACCTACAGGCCAGTCTCGACGAGTGGAAAATCAACCACAACCGTCAGGAGCAACCAACGTCAGTTCTTCGCCGGCTGTTCTGGCCCGAAAAGCTGTCCTTCGGCCTGCGTCGTCAAAATGCCGGAGCACGGCTCAGCTGACGAGCCCGCGCCCTCGATAGGATAACGCCGAACCGCCCCTTACCCGCGCTCGCCCGAACTTCCCTCCAAACAACCGTGGAATATCCTTGCGTGAAATCCCAAGGAGTCTGGAGTGATGGGTTGGATGATCGGACGGGCCGAAGCGCTCTCAAATCCCGAGAAAGCGCGGCGAAAGGCGCTGGAGCGGCTGCAAGGTCTTGCCGACCTCGACGATCCGGAAAGCCTGGTGGTTCCAATTCTCATCGACGCGATCCTGATGGCCGAGAGCTACCGGGGCGCGCGTCATCAGATCAGCTTCCTGCCCGAGCTCACGAGAACTGTAGACGCGTTGCTGAGGGAGCTGACGATTGCCGAGAAGGCCAAGAAATGGGCCGAGACCTAGAAACCTCTTTGTTGAATTGGCCGGATTGCATGCGTGAGTCGCGACGCTTGTGGATCAATGCTATAGTGCGACTCGCCATCGGGGGGCGAAATGGCGGGATATCGCCTCTATTTCATGGACCGTTATAGCGGTCACATAGAGCATAGCCGCGAGTTCATCGCGGACGACGATGCTACTGCGATCAGCGTTGCCGAAAGCTGGGGCAACGGCCAGCCGATGGAGCTTTGGGAAGGCGGCCACAAGCTGAAGCGTTGGGAATCGGAACCGATCATCCCTTACGCCTGAAGAAAGTGATTACCGCCCGTTAACCATAAGCTCCGTTCGTCGCGCGAAAAGAACCTGCCGCGGTTTACGGCGCGTCCGTGTAGTGCGTTTCGCCGGGGTGAGCCTAAGCTCCTCATAATTCGGGGGCTTTTTTCCATTTCACACATTTCTGGCGGGGACCAGTGCGCTCACTTTTCAACTTCTCGCCGAGGGACATTGCGATCGACCTCGGCACAGCGAACACCGTCGTATACGTGCGCGGCAACGGAATCGTCACCAGCGAGCCTTCAGTCGTCGCGATGGAGACGATCAACGGCGTCCAGAAAGTACGTGCCGTCGGTGATGACGCGAAGCTGATGATGGGGAAGACCCCCGACAATCTCCGCACGATCCGCCCTCTGCGCAACGGCGTCATCGCCGATCTCGAAGTCGCTGAGGAGATGATCAAGCATTTCATTCGGAAGGCGCACGGTGGGCCCAGCCGCTTCTCGCGCGGTCCGGAGGTCGTGATCTGCATCCCGTCGGGTGCAACCAATGTTGAACGACGAGCCATTCGCGACGCTGTAAGCAATGCGGGCGCAGACAAGGTGTCGCTGATCGAGGAGCCGATGGCAGCGGCGATCGGCGCCGGACTCCCTGTTACCGAGCCGATCGGATCGATGGTCGTCGACATCGGCGGTGGCACCACTGAAGTTGGCGTCATCTCGCTGCAGGGTCTCGCATTCTGCCGCTCCTCGCGCGTCGGCGGCGACCGCATGGACGAGGCAATCAGCGCATACGTGCGCCGCAACTACAATTTGCTCATTGGAGAAGGGACCTCGGAGCGCGTGAAGTTGGAGATCGGCATCGCCCGCCCGCCGCACGATGGCGAGGGAGCGATTTGCCATGTCCGCGGTCGCGATGTTGCCCGCGGCGTTCCCAGCGAAATCACGCTCACACAGGCGCAGGTTGCCGATGCACTGTCGGAGCCGGTGAACCGCATTGTCGAGGTAGTTCGGGTCGCTCTCGAACATACTCAGCCCGAAATCGCAGCAGACGTGATCGATCAGGGAATCACCATGACCGGTGGCGGATCGCTCTTGCGCGAAATTAGCAGCGTGCTCGCCGATGAAACCGGACTTCCTGTTCGGGTCGCGGAAGATCCGATGAGCTGCGTGGCACTTGGCGCCGGCAGGACTCTCGAGGATCCCATCTATCGTGGCGCTTTGACCGCGGCATAGGGTGCCGAGTTAATGGCGAATCGAAAGGGCCCGCTCTTGCGCCAGCCCGAGCGGGCCCCCGTATTGCCGGGTACGACCACGGGGTCGTTGGCCGGCTCACGCTATATAGTTCATTTAACGCTAATTTAACACCACATTTCCGTCCCGGGTTGGGTCAGAAATGGTGTGTGCAAAGCGCCAGAAGCAGGATGATCGGGATCGGAATGCCGATCAGCCACAGCAGGATGGAGCGCATCGCAACAGTCTCCTTATTCTTCCGCTCGGGCGCAAAAATGGTTCGCGCCTGAAACGGTTCCGGAGTGAAATACTCACGCCCCTCCTGACTCTTCCCGCTCCGGCTGGAATTTATGTGGCCGTTGCCGCGCGGGCGGCGAATCGCTTCAACTGATCAAATCGAGAGACGGGAACGCACGATGAGCGAAGTCATGGATCGTACCAAAGACGAGGACACGAAAGCGAAGCACAGGAAAACGGTGACCGGCGACGCTGGCAATATACTTTCCGAGATCCGCGACCAGGAGATCGAGTGGGTCGACCTTCGCTTCACCGATCCCAAGGGCAAGTGGCAGCACCTGACGATGGCTTCCACTGTGGTCGACGAGGATCAGCTGACCGACGGCTTCATGTTCGACGGCAGCTCGATTGCCGGCTGGAAGGCGATCAACGAGAGCGACATGATCCTGAAGCCGGATCTCGTCCGCTCCTATTTGGATCCGTTCAGCGCGACACCGATGATGATCCTGTTCTGCAACGTCGTCGAACCGTCGACGGGCGAGCTTTACGGCCGCGACCCACGTTCCACCGCGACCCGCGCCGAGGCCTATCTCAAGGCCACCGGTATCGGCGACACGGTATTCGTGGGCCCCGAAGCCGAGTTCTTCATGTTCGACGATGTCCGCTTCGAGGATACCTACAACGCTTCCGGCTACCGCATCGACGACATAGAGCTGCCAACCAATACGTCGCGCGAATATGAGGGCGGCAACCTCGCTCACCGCCCCCGCGCCAAGGGTGGCTATTTCCCGGTTGCTCCTGTCGACAGCGCCATGGACATTCGCGGCGAGATGGTCTCGACCATGCTCGAGATGGGCCTCCCGATGGACAAGCACCATCACGAGGTCGCTGCTTCGCAGCACGAGCTCGGCCTCACCTATGGCGGTCTGGTCGAGACGGCCGACCGCATGCAGATCTACAAATATGTCGTGCACATGGTCGCGCATGCCTACGGAAAGACCGCGACCTTCATGCCGAAACCGATCGCGAAGGATAACGGCAGCGGCATGCACACCCACATGTCGATCTGGAAGACCGGCAAGCCACTGTTCGCCGGCAACGGCTATGCGGGCCTCAGCGAGACCGCGCTCTACTTCATCGGCGGCGTGATCAAGCACGCGCGCGCACTCAACGCCTTCACCAACCCGACGACCAACAGTTACAAGCGCCTGGTCCCTGGTTTCGAGGCGCCGGTGCTGCTCGCATATTCGAGTCGCAACCGTTCCGCGTCGTGCCGCATCCCGTACGGCGCCGGCGAAAAGGCCAAGCGCGTCGAGTTCCGCTTTCCCGACGCCATGGCGAATCCGTATCTCGCCTATTCGGCGATCATGATGGCTGGCCTGGACGGCATTCAGAACCGCATTCATCCGGGCGATCCGATGGACAAGAACCTCTACGACCTGCCGCCGCAGGAGCTGGTCAATGTCCCGACGGTCTGCGGTTCGCTTCGCGAGGCGCTTGTCAGCCTCCAGAACGACCGCGCCTTCCTTACTCGTGGGGATGTTTTCAGCGAGGACCAGATCGATTCCTACATCGACCTGAAGTGGGAAGAAGTGATGCGTTGGGAAACTACCCCTAGCCCTGTCGAATTCGATATGTATTATTCGTCGTAAGGCGGCCGCTTAAAAAGGCTGCTTCAGCGATGCCGGTGGAGGGCGCCCTTCCCACCTCCCATAGCTCTCCATCGGCTTCGCCTGTTCAGCGAACGTAGATCACCCCAACCTTGTCTCTCGCGACTCGGCGCCATCCGGACCGATCGAGCAGCGAGATTAATTTGTCGCTCCGGTTCGGCAGGATCGCCCAGCGGATATTCCATTGGTTGACCGCCCGCGAGAACGCCTCCGGGTCGCCTTTCGACAGGCGGGAATAGTCGAGCATCAGCGTGTCACCGTACACGTCGCCCCGTCCGTCGATGTACGGCCGGATCCCCGACAGGATCAGCGGCCCGCCCATCGAGAAACCGTTGAGCACTGGCTGCGACCGAAGTTGCGGCGGCACCGCGGCGATCAGCGTCCAGGGATTGGATTCGTTCTCAGACGGAGTGAGCGGCATGATCGCGCGGACGATGATCAGCGCCGCCGCGAGACCGCAGGTGAACAACGCATCGGCCCGAAAGTCGGCGCTGCGCGGCTGGGCCGCCCTGCTGAACCCGGCCGGCAACACGACCGCGGCGACGATCGCAAGCATCGCCTGCTGGCGAACCTGCCACAGCGCGAGCGCGAGCAGCACGCCGAGGAGAAGCCAGCGTACCGGGTGAAGTCGCGGCCGCTTCCAGGCGATCAGCGCCAGCGTCACTGCAAGTACGCCGAAGAAAAAAGGCGTCACTGTCGGGTTCGATGGCTTCCATTCGTCGATCAATGTGAGTGTCTTCAATCCCGCGATTCGGAACGGGTGAAGCACGCCATCGATGCCGTTGGCGTTTATGAATACCGCGACGATGCACGCGACGCCGAAGATCAGCCACTGGCGGAATGCACGCATGCGGTCTTCCGACGCGACGAGCGCCTCGAGTCCGAACGCGCCGGCAATGGCGAGACCAAATACCCAGCTGCCGTGGAGGTTGGCCCAGAGCATCATCAGCAACGCCGCGGCTAGTGGAGGCGTGCGATCCTCCTCGCGGGCGCGCATCATCAGCCAGGTCCAGAGCGCAAGCATGGGCCAGGTGAGCAGGTGCGGGCGTGCCAGCAGCATCGGGATCAACACGAAGTCCATCGCGACAACTGGGGCCAGTGCCAAGCGCACCCACCGCCTCGCGCTCACGTAAACGACGGCATGCAGCGCGATCAGCGCCGCGGTGACGAGTGCTGCGATCCCGCTGTAAGCCGCCAGCCGGTAAGCAAGCGTGAGGAGCACTTCCGACAGCCACTCGATCGGAACCCACGGCGTGCCCGCGCGCGTGAACGAGAATGGGTCCGTGTGCGGGATCGCGCGATGATCGAGGATCCACTGTCCCGTTGCGATGTGCCAGCTCACGTCGCCATCGTTGAAGATGGTTCTGGAACTCCCGAGCACAGCCGGAATCAGAAGAACGCCGAGCAGCAGCGGAAGATAGGATCTGTTCCGGTTCTCGACCGGTTTGATTGCGACGCCGTCAGGCACGGCCGCTCGCGCGAGCCCGCTGGGCCGCATGCGTGCCGTAAATGAAATAGAGGATGATGCCGATCGCCTGAGCAGTGACGAAGAAAATTTGCGTCCGGTTCGGCAGGCTGATGAACAGGTAGAGGCAGCCGAGGATTCCTCCCAAGCCGACCACCCACGGCAGCGGCGCCCGGAACTTGCGCTCGCGGTTCGGCTCGCGGCGGCGAAGGACGAGCATCGCAGCGCATACGGCGATGAATGCTGCCAGGGTTCCGGCATTGGCCAGTGCCGCAATCGAAGTGAGTGGAATGAGGCCTGCGAACACCGACGTGACGATCGCTGTGAAGATGGTGATGCGCGTTGGCGTGCCGCGACGCGAAACCCGCGCGAGGCTGCTCGGCAGCAAGCCGTCGCGCGCAACGGTAAAGAAGATGCGGCTCTGCCCATAGAAGAAAGCGAGGATCACGGTCGGCAGCGCAATAACCGCTGACGCTCCGAGTATCTTCGCGGCCCAGGGTCGACCGATCTCCCGGAGGATAAGTGCCAGCGGTTCCGTGCTTTGGGCAAAGCCTGTGTAGGCGACTGCGCCGATCGCTGCCGCGGCGACAGCCATGTAAATCAGGACGCAGAGCAGCATCGATCCAACGATCCCGATCGCGAGGTCGCGGCTCGGATTCTTCGCTTCTTCGGCCGCGGTCGCGATCGCATCGAACCCGTAAAAGGCGAAGAAGATGATCGCGGCGGCGGCCATGACGCCGACCTCACTTCCCGACGGGCCGTTCCGCGGGAAACCATAAGGCATGAACGGGTGGAAGTGGCCTGGCTCGAACACCGGAAGCGCGACTGCGATGAACAAAGCCAGCGCGGCCATCTTGATGAGCACCAGGATGGCGTTGATCGTCGCGCTTTCGCGGGTCCCGGTGATCAGTAGGCCCGCGACGACCCAGATGATGAAGATGGCCGGCAGGTTCACGATGCCACCCAGCTCAGGGCCCTGTACCAGCGCATCGGGAAGGCCGAGCCCGATCGCATTCAGGAATCCTGCCGCATAGCCGGACCAGCCGACGGCCACCGCGCTGACGACCAAAGTATATTCGAGGATGAGTGCAACGCCGACCATCCAGGCGAGCAGCTCGCCGAACACGACGTAGGAATAAGTGTAGGCGGATCCCGACGCCGGGATCATCGTCGCCACCTCGGCATAAGCGAGCGACGCGCACGCACAGATCACGCCCGCAATCGCAAAGGAAAGGATGACCGCTGGACCCGCCTTGCCGGCGCCGACGCCGATGAGCGTCAGGATTCCCGTTCCGACAATCGCACCGACGCCGAGCGCCACGAGATGCGGCCACGACAAGGACTTCTTGAGACGATGCTCCTCGGGCAGTTCCTCGGGCGGAACGACCGTCTTGCGGAAAGCCCAATTTCCCATGCCCCGTGAGTTCCCCCGCCGTTCCGGACCCGGTCCGGGATCTGCCTTTCTTGAACCGTAGAAAAGAAGGCAGATGACGGGTCAAGCCCGGCATGACGAATTTCGCCAGATCATTACTGTTGCCAAATTGGCCCAGCGGGAAGCGGAATCGCCTTCTACGGCTGTTAGTCACTGATTCAGTGGAACAATTTCCGCCCCATTGGGTTCTGGTTAGCCGACATCGACCTGAGCACGTCCGGGTGGGCGCGCGGTTGTGAAAGGGGGATGTATGTCATCACCAACCTGCTACGTGCCACAGGTGCGCAGACTATCCCTGCTCGCGACAGCAGCACTTGTCGCAAGCGCGATCTCGGCGACACCTGCACAAGCGACTTTGACGTTGATAGGGAGCTTTACGGGTAACGCTTGTACCGGGGCGGGAGGTATCAACAACTGCTTCGCCACTCAGACCGGAACCCAGCTGGGCAACCCCGGAACACCCTTGTCCTCTCCGTTGATCGCTAGAGTTGATAGTAGCGGGTCAAGCGACATTTCAACCTTGTTCCCGTCGATCGATGGAAGTGAATTTGCTCTCACCTTCGATGGAACCGCCAACACCCTGTCGTTTACGTATACCGCTGGTGCGGGTGACCCCGACATTCACTATTTTGGCCTATTTCAGGCGGATACATACGACCTCTTCTATGACGCGACTGCGATAACGTCAGAGACCATCAACTTGAGTGATTATTTCCCGAACAATCCCGGTTTCTCGCATGTCGATTTCTTCGACACAGGGACATCCACAGCGCCGGAGCCGGCAACCTGGGCTATGATGATCCTGGGCTTCGGGGCGGCAGGCGTTGCATTCCGCCGGCGTCGGCGCACTGCCCTGAGGCTGCCGCAGGCCGCTTAACTTTCGACTTTGGGAATGAGTGCCGCCTGCGAGAGTGGGCGGCATTCTCTTATTTCTGCTTCAACCTATCACCTACATGAGACACGGTCGTCCGCTGGCAAGCTCAACTCAAACGGGGGATAAGAAACAGAGTGCCGCCGATCATCGTGGCTACCCCCATGACGGCCACGAAGCGCGCCAGGATTTCGGCGCCCTGGCGAGTCTGCGGCCTGCTGCGAGGCCTCGCGTGGAGTCCCCCGATCAGGAGCAACAGGCCGAATATGAGTGCACCGATGCTGACGACGATGGTCGGATCAATGTAGCTCATCCCGGTTATCCTCGATTGTTCGAGGCCTAAACGGTCGGCGAGCGGCAAAGGTGCAAACCCGCTGCCGCGCCTAGCGGGGAACGGCTTCCCACTGCCGAACCTTGCGGTCCCGGCACCAAAGCTCCGCCCTTCCGCTGCCGCGCCAGGCGTTGGCTATCTTGATCGCTTCCTTGTCGTCTTTGGCATGGAACTCCTGAGACTTGGTGATATGGGCGGACGGGTCGAGGCAGTATAGCCGATACTGCTCTTGGCCCTTTGTCGATCTCGACGCCGGCACGGATGGCGGATCAATGTGCAAATGCGGACCCCACGCTTCCCCGGCGGTTTAACGGGACTCACGGCTTTGTCGACTCCCGACGGACGGTTCACTAGGGTATGTAACGTCCAAGGCATTGATTCAGCGTGCTTTTCAGGCACTTTGGCCCATTGTAGCGCAGCGAACGGAACAGCCCTTCAAATGCCGGATTCAATGAAGTTCCACTAGAACGTAGAGGAGAGGGTCATGGCCTTCGAAACAGATCGCGAAAACACCTTGAAAACTGATGAGACGCCGGAGCTCATCTCATCCGAAAAAGTAGATGGTACGACGGTTTATTCTCGGGATGGAGATAAGCTCGGCAGCATCCATCACGTCATGGTCGGGAAGAAAGACGGCCGCGTGAGGTATGCTGTGCTCAGCTTTGGTGGTCTGTTTGAGGGCGATCGCTACTATCCGCTTCCTTGGAACGCCCTCACCTACAGCACCGACCTCGACGGTTACGAGGTCGCGCTTGATAAGGAACAGTTGAAGAACTCTCCGTCATACGAACGCGGCAGCGAGCCGACCTATGACGCGAGTTACGATCGGGACATTCAAGGGTACTACGACGGCCGCTACTAAAATTCGGCTCAGGGGCGGCGATGAGCCGCCCCTGCAATCACTCCAAGACCAATTTCAACAAAATGCCGGCGTTGCAGCCATTGCGGACATTTGCGTCGTTTGCGCAGCCACACAGGGAACGTTCACTCACCCGGCCGGATTTTCTCGCCAACAGCAATAAGTGAGGCACCCATGAAGCGCGTTTTCGATCATGTGGCGTCGCGCACCGGCTATCTCATGGGACAGCCGGGCGCCTTTATAGGAGCTACGCTCGCCTGCTTGATCTGGGCAGTAACGGGTCCGGTTTTTCGCTACTCGGACACCTGGCAGCTGGTGATCAACACGGCCACAACGGTTTTGACGTTTCTGGCAGTATTTCTGATCCAGAACAGCCAGAATCGCGACGGCATAGCCGTACAAGCCAAGCTCGATGAAATTCTGATAGCCGTAAGGGCCGCGCGGACCGAACTCGTGGGCATTGAAAAGATGACCGACGAGGAGCTCCACTCGCTTAAGGGCGCGCTTGAGCGAGAGGCGCTTAGCCCAAGTCGCTTGCGCGATGGCGAGCCTACGGTTGAAGACATTTTGAACAACAGGGGCGAGCCGCAGTAGACCATTAGGGACCTCGGCTCGTGATGGACAAATGTCCGCTTTCCACCCGAAGCAGACATCAGCACGAAGCCATATTGCTCCCGCTAATAATCCTTGCTGACGCGAATGCTGGCGCTCGACCGGCCGATGGTCGAAACCGTGGACAGCAACGATAGCCAGCGCGTCATCTGATATTCGACCTGCGTCGCCGAATAACCCTGCCCGTCGGTGATCACTTCGACGAACAGCCTGCGCGTGATGTATTTGCCCGCCGCAATCGCTGTCTTCTGGCCCGTCGCTATGTCTGCTGGAACGATGCGAAGGCGATCCAGGCCGATTGCACGCCTGAGTGAATTGATCGGGTCGAGCGTACCCTTGCCGGACTGAAGGGCCGCAACCGCGGACGCCAGCTGCAATGCCTCGGGCGCCGACAGATTGGTGATCGAAGTTCCAAACAGAATGCGCGAGAGAAGCTCATCCTGGGGAAGCGGCGGAACGCTTGCGAACGTGATCTCCGGCCTGAGGCCTGTGCCCTGGACCAGCACGCTTGCATCGATGCCCTGCATCTGGGCCGAAGCGCGAATGTCCAGCTGAGGATTCGGGGGACTTTCACCTTGGAATCGGATGATGCCGCGCTCGAGGCGGAAGTTCCGTCCAGCAAAGTCGTACTCACCCTGCACGAGCTCGGCAGCCCCGGTGAACTGCGGCGCATCGGCGAATCCGCCGACCTGGAGGTTCGTCGTCCAGCGGCTGTTGATCCCGAGCCCAATCACTTGCAGCTGGCTGCCCGCGATCTTTAGGTTGAGCTTCCACGGATGGACCGCGGCGATCTCGATCACGTCCTCGGGGGCAAGCCCAAGCTCGCGCACATTCAGTTGCGGGACCGTCGCGGCCGCGCTCGCGTGGCCGAGCTGGAAACGGCCCTTGTTGAGCTTGAGGTCGCCGGAGATCGTGCCCCTTTGCCCGTCGGAGCGGAGCTTAAGCGGCCCCGTGACTCGCGCGGCAACGTCGTCGCGGTTGAGCAGCAAGGCCTGGCTCGTGTTGAATCCCAGATTGAGCGCAACGCGTCCTTCCGAGAAGGTCACCGTCCCGTTGCCCGCCACCGTGCCGCCACCCGGCGTGTTCCCGCCAATCTGGCTGAAGATGAGTTGCGGCCCCGAGAAGTGGGCCTGGGCGGCAATGTCCGTGATCACCATGCCCGTGACCTGGCTTTCGATCCGGGCATTCTGGGTGCGTAGTGAGCCGTGGATTACCGGATCAGCCAGGCGACCGCCGATATCTGCACCGACGGCGAGGGGGCCAGACATGTCGAGCACCTCGCTTCCGGTCAGGCGCCACAGCGTGTCCGCCGGGCCGGCGTAACGCAGTTGCGCGAACAATGGCGCGTTCATGAGCTCGGCCATGAGCGGGCCTCCGCCCATGGGTGCGAAACGGGCCTGTGCCCGCCCGACGATCGCGCCATCGCTCGCGGCGACTGCACGAAGCGCCGCCTGGTTGCCATTCACGATTGCCGCGACGCCGACATCGATAGGTTTTGAAGCCAATACGAGCCCGGCCCGGCTCAGCCCGCGGACCTTGAGATCGAGCCGTCCGTTCCGGTTTCCCTTCCACGCATAATCGACGCGGCCGGTTGCCGCCCCCGACAGGTCGAGCTTGGGCCAGACAATATCGAGCACCTGCAGAGGCATGCCTTGGACCTGTGCATGCACCTCAGGGTGCGAGCCGCTTCGGCCCGAGACGATCGCCATCCCGCCCGCGAAGCTGATGTTCGTTGGCGCTAGCGCCCAGCCGTCGCCCGAGCGCGTCAGAACTGCTGCCTGCTTCAGCACCAGGGGCTGGCGCTCGATGCGTCCGTTGCCGGTCAGGCGGATCGTGTCGGGCGAGACCTGCGCAAGCGTCGAAAAAGTAAATTCGGCGCCACGGCGGCCTGCGACGGCGGCGCGGACCTCGCCGCTTCCGTTGATCAGCTTGGCGTTGGCGGTGAGCCGGGCGAATGTGACTCCGCTCGTTGTGACGTTGTGCGCATCAACGACGCCGTCGATGGTCGTGCGGTTGTCTGCAAGGACGATGATCCCGTCCGCCCGCCCGCTTTGCACGGAGAAAGCGTCTGGGAAGACCGCGTCCTTTGCCGTCAGATGCGCGTCGATGCGCTGAGCCTGGCCCACGGGAGAGAAGTCGAGGGTGCCGCCGATTGTGCCGTTTGCGAGCGTCAATCGTCCGCTGAACCCGCCAGGATCCGACCGCAAACTGCCGTTCGCATGCACGCCGCCCGCATCGAACGCGGCGATCGCAATCACGGTCGGCGCATTGTGCGGGAGGAGGATCTGCCCCTTACTGGTGAACGGCCCAAGGCGCGACCCTCCGCTCGCCCGATAGTTGAAGCCCGCCGCCGTTGGCTCGAGCAAAAGGCGCATTGCGGTGATACCCAACGCGTCGTTCGGCCGATCGAGGAACAGATCGACGCGAGGCCGCTCGATATGCCCATCGAGCGTCATCTTCACCGGGCCATATTGTGCCTGTCGTCCGGCAGCGACGATGTGGAAGGTGCCGTCGCGAAAGCGCTGGCCCGTGCCCGATAGCCGCAACTTCGGCGAATAGAGCTGCAGGTTGCTAAGGTGGAGGACTCCGTCATCGCCGCGCTCGAGGTTGGTGGTGAGCCACGGGAGTCCGCCGGTGAGCTGACGAAAGAAGCTGTTGTCGAGCCGGCGGACCCACGCCTTGGCTGTGCCGACAACATGGGATCCCTTGTTATTCGGCCCCGGCTCGACCCTGAGATCGGTGACTACATCCACGATGCCGAGACCTGGAATGAGGTACCGCTGCATCGCACCGGACAGCAGGACTTCGAAGCGGCCGGTCACGAGGTCGATCAGGAGCGAAAGTTTGCCGTTCCACTTCGCGCTGGTCAGCCTGAGATCCTGACCGCGAACGAGCTTCGGCGTGACTGCGAGCCATCCTTCGATCTTCGGATTCGCAAGCATCGCGCCCGCAACGTCGCCAATCCCGGTTATGTATCGCGCGCTGAGACGGATAGGCACGCGCATCGGCCAGGGCGCGAGCTTGCCCCGCCCTTCCGCGCGCAAATCGTCGAAGCCCGTATTGTCGAACTGAACATGCGGCGAGGTCAGGCGATAGGAGTAGTCTGCGGTCGCGAATGGCCCATCAAGCGTCCACACCATGCGCACGGACTTGCCCGTCATGTTGGGGAACAGCGCAGGCGGCTTCAACAGATCAATGCCCAGCCGCATGTCACGGTAGCGATTGTTCGCGAGATCGATTGCGCCGCGTGCCACCGCGCGAAGCTCCGGCGTACCGGTGACCAGCTGACCGTCGAGGATACGATCCTTAAGCGTTGCGTCGCCGCGGATGCTCACCGACGGTGTTGTCAGCCGCTGGAGCTTGCCGGTCAGGAATTGCGCCGGCGACCACTGGCCTTCGAGTTTGTAGCGGCCGCTGTCGACGCCGAGCGCGAGACGCGCTGTCGGACGTCCGGACAGGTCAAGCGCCGCGCTTCCCCGCCAGTGCGTCCAGCTTCCCTTGCCTCCAATGTCGAGATTGATTGCTCGGCGTGTGCCGAAGATCGCGGGCACAAGGCCGTTGGCGGGCGAAACTACGTGAGCGACCACATCGAACTTGTTGCGGTCCGGCTCGGCGTCGAGGTGGAGGATGATCCTGTCGCCACCATTGTTCATGACCGTCGCGAGCTCGACCAGGGCGCGACCCTGGTGGACGTCGGCCTTTCCGCGAACGCTTCCGCTTCGCGGCTGCCCTCCTACCCCCGGGGCCACATCCAGACGGTCGATCCTGAAGTCACCCACATGGATGTCGAAACCCGGAAGGATTGGCCCCTTCCTGGTGCTCGGCTTGAGCTTGGGGATGCGGATGAGCGTCACCCGCTCGGCAGTCAGGCTGTCGATAGAGAGCCTGTTGTAGAGCCATGCGCCGGGCGCCCAGTCGAGCTTGATGTTGGGCGACGTCAGGAACACACCGCGCTGGTCCGAGACCGCGACATTCCTCAGCTGCGACTTGCCGAAGATCGAACCGTCGATGCGGCCAATGCGGATATTCAGGCCGGATGCCGTTTCGAAGCGGCTCAGGCGATCGATGATGAAGCGGTGACCCGGCGCGGAGTCCAGGAGCACGAGCGCGCCCGCCAGCAGGAACAGCAACGCAACGAAGGCGGCGAACAGCTCGTTGAGGACGCGCCACTTCCAGTCGGGCCGCAGCCTCCTCGGCGGTGGCGGCTCGGAGCCCCGACCGACGAGTACGGCCTCGACCATCTTAGAAGGCCTGTCCCAGGGAAACGGTCACGGCGATCGGACCGTCCCCCTTCCGACGGTTCAGCGGCATTCCGAAATCGACGCGGATTGGGCCGAAGCTCGAATAATATCTTACGCCGATGCCCGCTGCGAACTGCCAGTTGGTGAAATCGGGCATTGCTTTTGTCGTCAGTGAACCGCCGTCAAAGAACGGCACAACGCCCAAATTCCCCCCAAACTGCTTCAGCCGGATCCGGCTTTCGAGACTGAACTCGGCAAGACCGCGGCCGCCGATTGGGTCGTTCTCGGCGTCCCGGGGCCCCAGTTGCTGGTAACCGTAGCCGCGAACCGATCCGCCACCGCCCGAATAGAAGCGCCGCGAAGGCGCAATCTCAAACAGCGACGCGCCGAGGATCGTCCCGAGCCTGATCCGGCCTGCGACAACGACGCTGTCGGAAATAGGATGATAGGCGCTCGCGTCGATCTGCGTGCGCGCATAGGTGAAGTGCCCACCGTGCGCGGAAATCTCTGGGCTGAGGCGTCCGCTCAATCGGAAGCCGCGCGTCGGATCGAGCAGATTGTCGCTCCCGTCAAACCCAAGGCTCACGGGCAAGGCCGCGATCAGGAAGGTCCGTGTTTCCTTATTCAGTTCGGCAGGATTGAAGATACCCTGCTCGTCGGTCGCAAGAAGCTCCGCGCCGTAGGTCCAGGTCCATCTCTTCTGCCAGATGAAATTGCTCTGCCGCTCTATATTCCCCGACAGCTGGATCGTCTTCGCCTCATAGGCATCGAACTTCTGGTGACCGGCGGAGGCCGCCAGGTTCAATACCTGGTCGCGCTGCAGGAAGTTGCTTCGGCGGAATTGGACCGCGGCGAGCTGCTCCTTGGTGCCAGCGACGCCACGCAAGGTCAGCGCACCCTCCGGGTTGAAGAAGTTGCGGTCGGTCCAGCTCACTTCGGCACGCGCGCCCTGGCCAGTGCCATATCCAAGCTCGCCAGCGATCGTGTGCGATGGCGCCGGCTCGAGCCGTACGTTGAGGTCGACGACGCGTCCGCCATCCACCGGCACCACCTGGATGTCGGCCACCGCCACCAGGCTCGTCGCGATCAACGCTCGGCGAAGGTCCTCGATCTTCGAGCGTTTGAAGATTTCGCCACGCTTGAACCGGGCGATCGTCGCGATGTGGCGAGCGCTGAACGGTGGCTTGCCGCTGACATGGATCGCCCCGAACCGCGCGACAGGACCCGGATTGACCGGCTGCACGAGCGTCGCGAGCCGCGTCTCATGATTGATCTCGATGTCCTGTTCGCCAAGCTTGGCTTGCGCGAAGCCCGCCTGACCCAGCGCGGTGGCGAGCGCTTGCCCGCCCGAAATCACGTCCTGGGCGATGACCGGATCGCCGGCTTTCACCCCGAAAGTGTCGCGCAACCTCGCGGCATCTTCGCCCGCGTCCTGGAGACCCGGCAGCTCGACCGATGCAAAGTGGTATTGCGGGCCGGGATCGACGGAAAGCAGGACGCTCAGCGCATCGCCGACCCGCTGCGTGCTCGGCTCGACCAACGCATCGTAATAACCCTGGCTGCGCAGCAGCTCGGTCAGCAGGTCGGCGTCGGCGCGCGAGCGGCGACCAATCTGCGCCGCGTTGGCGGGGTTCTTCCGATCCGCCTCAAGCGCCGATTGTTGGCGGAATGCTCTCAGCAGGTCTTCGGCGTTCCCAATGCTGCCCAGACCCTCGATCGACCATGTGTAGTGGATCTGGGCCGCGCTTTCCGTCGTCGCCTGCGCGGGAGCAGCTGGCGTTTCCGGCGCCGTCGTGTCCTTCGCGTTGAGATCCGGCCAGGGGACGCCGAGATCGGGCATCGGCGCCAGCGGCGCGGACGGGTCGAGCTCAGCCGCATCGGGCGGTTGCGCGGGCGGGACGGTTTGCGGAGGAGCGATCTGCGCGAAAGCCGCCTGCGCAAGCGGAAACGTGGCGGCCGCGCACAGCAGCCGCGCGGCTGTCGCCACTGATCCCCGCCCGCTCATTCCCTCTTAGCCTTAGCCAGCGCTCCTGAATGGCGCCAGTATCAATGCGCCGCCCCGGGTATTTCCTGGGCCAGCCCATCCCTTTGAAAAATGGTCGATTTAACTCGGAGTTGCCTCCTGAACCCATTCCGTGGCGCGAATTGTTGTTCCACCGGTGACTCGACAGGTGAACGGCCGTCGTTAGGTTGCCGCCATGCACAAGCTCGTTCCCGCGTTACTCGCGTTCGTCTCCTTTCCCGCCAGGGCCCAGCAACTCACGCCCGCAGAGGTCGGTAAGATCGACCAGTTGGTCAACAAAACGCTCGCCGGCACCGGCGTGCCTTCGGCCGAGATCGCCATTGTCCGCGACGGCAAAATCGTGCTCACGAGGGCCTACGGCAAAGCCAACGAGGGCCTGCCCGCCCGCTCCGACCTGCCCTACCAGATCGCCTCGAATTCCAAGCAGTTCACGGCCATGGCGCTGATGCTGCTCGAAGACGAGGGCAAGGTCAGGCTTGACGACCGCGTCTCGAAGTGGATTCCGGGGATCAGCGGCGGCGAACGCATCACCATCCGCCAACTGTTGTCGCACACCTCCGGCCTCCAGGACTTCTGGCCGCAGGATTACATGTTCGCCGACATGACGAAGCCGACTGCGCCGCAGGGCATCGTCGACAAATGGGCCAAGCGTCCTCTCGACTATGAGCCTGGCGCCCGTTGGCAATACAGCAACACCGGCTATGTAATCGCCGGGATGATCGCCGAAAAGGCGAGTGGCGAGCCCCTGCTGCAATATCTCGCCCGCAAGATCTTCAAGCCCCTCGGCATGCACCCACTCGACCAGGACAACACAAACACGCCAGCCTTCCCGGCAGGCTATCACCGCTACGCTCTTGGTCCCGTCCGCGTGGCCCAGCAGCCGGGGCGTGGCTGGCTTTACGCGGCCGGCGAACTGTCGATGACCGCGGAGGACCTCGCTAAGTGGGACATCGCGCGCATGAACCGCGCGGTCATCCCAGTCGAGGACTGGGTGGAGCAGGAGACGCCGGTCCTTCGCACCGACGGGCGCACGAATGGCTACGGCCTGGGCGTGGAGAACCATTATCAGCGCGACCGCCATGTCATTGATCACGGGGGTGAGGCTGTCGGATTCCTGACGCAGAACACGGTCTATCCGGACACCAAGGACGCGATCATCGTGTTCACCAACGCTGACTTCAGCGGCGCGACCGACACGCTCACCGAGGGGATCGAGAAGATCGTCCTCGACAGCCCCGAGCCGGCGCTGACCGGCGAAGGCGACCGCGTCGCGGATGTCCGCTCGATCTACGACGCGATGGTGGGCGGCAAGGTCGACCGGTCGAGGTTCACCGAGCACCTGAACCAATATTTCGACGCGACGGTGCTCGGCGACTATCGCTCAAGTCTGGCCAGGCTCGGCAAGCCAACGTCATTCGAAGTCCTGCGCGGCCCGCGGCTCCGGGGCGGCTTTGTCAACCGCAACTTCACGATCCATTACGCCGGCAAGCCGAACCTAAAGCTCGTCACCTACGCCGAACCCGGCGCGAAAGGACGGTTCGAGCAGTATATGATCATGCCTGAGTGATCTTCTATTGTCCGCCCCAGCGTTTGAATCGGTAGCGCCCGCGGACCGGTTTTGCCTGGTAAGTATGTCCCGAGCTGCAGGTCACCTTGAACGTGCCCGGTGCAGCGCCTTCGATGGCGACGGCCGAGCTTACTTCGCCGCAAGCATAGCCGATCCTCTCGATCGTGCGCGCGATGACCGCATTCGGAAGAGGCAGGCTGGCGGCGACGGGCTGAACGGTTTGGGGTTCCGGGGCGAGCGGATCGCTAGCGGCTACGTCCGGCTGGCTTTCGGCAGGAGCGCTCTCGACGCTCCGGTCTTCGGCCTGTTGCTCGACCGCTGGAGTGAGCCGTTGCGGTGAAACAATGCGCCTGTTTTGGGCCGCCGGAATCTCGGATCGGAACGGACGCTCGCCCCGCGACTCTGGCGCAACGGCAACAGTGGCCGGCGCGGGAGCCGCTATGCTCGATTGCGGCTTCGGCGCTGGGAGCGGGACAGTTACCTGGTCCTCCGTATTTTTCGCCGAGATTCCGCCCAGCGCACCAGCGAGTCCGGCAACTAGAACGAGTGCGCCGACTGCTAGAGCCGGTCGCCTCCAATCGGCTGGATGGTGTTCAGCGACGCGCAGACTCTCCTTCTCAGGCACATCCATGGTCGGGAGATTGCCAAGGTCGGGCTTGGCTTCCGATGTCACTTCGGTCCGAGGCTGCATTTCGGCTCGCGGCTGCCTTTCCGGCGCTGGCCTTATGTCTGTCTCGGGCGCGACTTTGGATACGTCTCGATCCGCCAACTCCCGAAGCGAGGCGACAATCGAGGCGAGTCTTTGTTCGGGAGTGGCGTCCGCTTGGCGCGGCTCGGGCTCGGCGACCCGGCGTGGCAGGCCCTCGAAGGTCACTCGGTCCGCTGCGGCGGTCGAGCCCCAACCGATGAATCCGGTATGAGCCCCTTCCTTCTCTGCGACTGTCCAGGGCCGCGGCTCCGGCTTTGATGTCAGGCCAAGCGAGTCGTCGTAGGCCTGGCGCTTGATTGGATCGCGAAGGACTTCGAAGGCGAGACCGATCTGCGCGGCCGCCGTTACGGGACGCGCGCCGAACATGCCCATTTCCTTGGCGAACGCCTGGCTGATCTCGTCCTGGCTCGCCGTCGGCGAAAGCCCCAGCACTTCGTAATGGTTCGGCCGCGCCTTTACCGAGCTCGCCATTCGTGAACCCCTGCCCTGTTGCCGACTCATAAGTGCCGGACGGTCTTACCTTTTCTTGGGAGAATCCAGTTCGGCTGGCCGACGAAAACGGCCTGTTCGTCGGCAATTCAAACGTTTCGGCGCGTACAAGCCGAAATAAACGCGGGCCCGGCCGCCGTGACCGGGCCCGCAGCCTATGTTCAAGCCATGACAGGCGTCGCAGGAGTCGCCTGAGGCTCAGCCTTCACTTCCGTCCCTTGGATAAACGCGAGCAGGTCCGCATTGATGAGGTCGGGGTGCGTCTGGCAGCAGCCGTGCGGCAGATCCTCGTAGGTCTTGAGCGTGCCGTTCTTGAGAAGCTTGACCGTGAGCGGGCCCGAATCCGCGTATGGGACGATCTGATCGTCCTTGCTGTGGATCACGAGCACCGGCACGTCGATCGACTTCAAATCCTCGGTGAAGTCCGTCTCCGAGAAGGCCTTGATGCACTCGTAGCCGGCCTTGACGCTGCCCATCATGCCTTGGCGGAACCAGTTGTCGATCAACCCTTGCGAAACCTTCGCGCCCGGCCGGTTGAAGCCGTAGAATGGTCCGGTCGGTATATCGAGGTAGAGCTGGGCGCGATTGGCGGCGAGCGCGGCCCTATAGCCATCGAACACGTCGATGGGAGTGCCGCCGGGGTTCGACTCCTTCTTGACCATCACCGGCGGCACGGCGTCAATCAACACCGCTTTGGCCACACGTCCCGGTTCCGCTCTGGCGACATAATGTGTGGCTTCGCCGCCACCGGTCGAATGACCGATGTGGATGGCGTTGCTGAGATCGAGCTGCGTGACCAGCTCGGCGACATCCGCCGCATAAGTATCCATGTCATTGCCGCCGTCGGTCTGGCTTGAACGGCCATGGCCCCGCCGGTCGTGCGCGATGACGCGATATCCCTTGTCCAGGAAGAACATCATCTGGTTGTCCCAGTCATCGGCGCTGAGAGGCCAACCGTGATGGAAGACGATCGGCTGCGCGTCCCGGGGGCCCCAGTCCTTGTAGAAAATACGAGTTCCGTCTTTGGTCGTAATGTGGGTCATGTCGTTATGTTCCTCGGCCAAGATTTTGCCGGCCGGCAGGGCCGGCGCTGCTCTTGCTGATTTGGGCCGAGTGACGGGATAAGGCGGAGTCCGTCGAAAAACCCGACAGACGGTCCGGGCGTGCTCTGCGCCGCCGTTCGCGAGTCGGTCAACGGCTCCAACCCAGGTTATCGGCGAACCGAATTTAAGGGCTGTTGATTTCACGACGCTCCCGCAACGTTCCGGCCGCCGCGACCCGAGGGTCCATGATGCGGCGCCAGAGCGGCGGGACCACCGCGGTGAGCAGCGCCGCCGCATAGCCGGCCGGCAGCTGCGCCGCTCCGTCGACTGGTTCGAGCCGCTCGTATGAGCGGGTCAGGCGCCGGTGATGGTCGCTGTGGCGACCCATGTTGAACAGCGCCGCGTTGTTCATCCGTCTCACGCTGTTCCAGGAGTGTTGTGGGCCAATGGGCTCCATCCTGCCGTCGGACCCTGGCCGGCGGCAAAGCCCGTAATGCGCGACATAGTTGAAGCCCTCGAGGAGGACGACTGCCATGACCGCAACGGCGGCGAGGAATGCGAGCGCTCGCCAGCTAACGACAGCGACCGCAATCAGGAGCGCCGCTTCGATGACGAGGTACGCGACCATCCGGTTGCCCGCGCTGATCACCGCTCGGCCTTTGCGCCGCACCCGCTGCGTCTCGAAGATCCATGCTTCGCGGAACTGGCCCGCGAGGGTTCGCGCCAGGAAGGCATAGAGACCCTCCCCCAGCCGGGCTGTCGCCGGATCGTCGGGCGTCGCCGCTCGACGATGGTGGCCATGCACGTGGGCGATGCGGAAATGCATGTAGAAGACGCTCGCAAGGAACGTGAGACCGAGCGCCCGCTCCCGTGGGTTGCGGCTGTGGATCAACTCATGCGCCGCGAGAAAGCCGAAGACGCCAGTGGTGAGGCCCGCGGAGAGTATCAATCCGACCGTTTCGACGAAGCTTGTCCCTGAGCGCGCCACCAATGCGGCTGCCCAGCCATTCACGGCGAGCTGGAAGAGAATATAGATCCTTGGCAACCAGCGGGCTCCCGGACCGCTGGCAGCCCGTACGGACCTTTCCTCATCCTCGCCAAACGCAGCGTCAAAACTCGCCAGGCCAAGAGGGATCGCGGCCGCCGCGAGGAACGTCCATGCTCCCCCGAACCACACGCCGATGAGCAGCAGCGTCAGAAAGACAAAGGGTGTGAGGTATCTGAGCGGCACGATGAGTCCTCGACGATTCTGAGCCTTCTGGTGAGGTCTGCCAAGTGGGCGCGAGGTTCACGTGAACCTCACTGCGGTGCATGTGCGAAGTTCGTCAGCTATGTGGGGTCGCGCTTGCGTTTTACGGACCTCCTCGGGCGCGGATTGTGCTACGATGCGGGCGGGACTCGAACACCATTGAGAGAAACCGTCGGGTCTCCAACGAACGGCTCGGCGGTCCCTTCCGGGCCGTTTGTTTGGCCCCGGCAGTCAGCCCTCTCTTTTTGAGCCTTGGGAACTCAACCCGTCCGATGGTGTTGTGGCCTGCGGTGCCGCACGTCACCCCCCGACGCGGCACTTTCCGGAAGAGAGGGCGGCCACCGATCTCCACCTTGGCCGCCCTTTTTCTCGTCCGTCTGGGGGATCTCCCGCGGACCAGCGCGCGATACGCTTGCAGGGGTTTGTCCCGATAGCGCTCAAGCCCAATAAGGGCAGAGGTGCAAAGGTCAAAAACGGCTGGATCGGCCGATTTTTGGCTAACCTAGCGTTCCAGGGAGCAACTTATGGAATATGGCATCATAGGCTGGATCGTTGTCGGATTGATTGCTGGCGTGCTTGCTAAATGGATCATGCCGGGCGACGATCCTGGTGGCATCATCGTGACCATCTTGATCGGCATCGCGGGCGGCTTGATTGGCGGATTTGTGGCGAGCCGACTGGGGATTGGCGGCGGCAACATCGTCAATATTGTCATCGCAACGCTGGGCGCAATCGTGCTTCTTGGTCTTTACAGGCTGGTGAAGACCCGCCGGGCCACCTGACTTAAGGCCTTGTTGACACAGCCAAATATCGAATAGATCTTTTGCCAATGTCGGCAACGGATGGAGTTGCCGTTACCATGTCCATCCAATGTCCGCCGTTGAACTGATCGCGTTGGCCTCGACCGTCAGCCTGCTGGCAGGCTGGCGTCTCTATCTTGTCACCTTCGCGGTTGGCCTGGCCATGAAGTTCGGGTGGCTGGCGATGCCGGAACAGCTGCACTCCCTGGATGTGCTCGCCAACAACTGGATCATCGGCATTGCGGCGATCGGCGCGCTCGCCGAGTTCTTCGCGGACAAGATCCCGTGGGTCGACAGTGCCTGGGACACGGTCCATTCGGTCGTTCGCCCGATCGGCGGAGCCCTGCTTTCGATGGCAATCATAGATGGCGCGAATCCCGCCTGGCAGGTTGGGAGCCTTCTCCTCGGTGGCAGCGCGACCCTGCTCGCCCATGCCGGCAAGGCTGGCGCGAGGACCCTGATCAATGCCAGTCCGGAGCCGTTCTCCAACCTCGCGATCTCAACGGGCGAGGATATCGCGACCGGCGGGCTGCTCGCGCTCTCGATCAGCCATCCGATCGCCTCGGCGGTCATCGCGCTTCTTCTCGTTCTCCTGTCCGTGTGGCTTGTGCTCGCCGCGCGCCGCGCGCTCCGACGCCTTCTCGAGCCGAAGAAGCCAAGGGCCGGTTGAGCGCGATCTCGTGCGGAGGCTTAGGTCCGCAATGGGTTGAAAGCAGATACTTGGCTAATGGCAGCTTTGGGTGAAAAGCGGACGTTTACAGAGGCCATGTATGGGAACGATTAGGCCGCTCAAGCTCAGGTCGCCGCTCCTGGCCGCGATCGCCATCAACCTGACGCTTATCGGGGTTCGCACGGCGTCATATCGTCCGCTGCAGACGATGGAGGGCGCGAGCAGTTTCGTGATCGAAGCCGTAGCGTCGTTATTGACGGCGGGCGTCCTCGTGGTTGTCGTAGGTTCGCTTGCCGACAGCCGGACAGTCCTGAAGCCGGCGAGTGTCGCGGGCCTCGGCGGCGGGTCATTGCTCGTGATACATATGGCCTTGGAGCAGTTCGGTGACCACGTAGGCGAGGACAGCCTCATGACGCTCGCCTTCATGGTGGCCGCTTTCACGACATGGGCCGGAGCTGCCTACCTTGTCGCTCGTTGGAGCTTCCAGATTATTCCCGGTGTGCTGGCGGGCTGTTGGAGTGCGATGACCTCGGTAGTCGTCGTCGTCACCTTTGGCTTGGCCCTGACATTCTTCGATGTGCCCCGCGCCAGTTATGTCGCCACTTGGCCGGAGTTCAAGGCAAGTGGCTGGGCCGACCCCCAAGCGTTTAGCATCGCCAACTCTTTCGAGAACGCGTCGACTCACATTGTGGTGGCGCTTGTGGTCGGTTTTGTCATGGCCAGTGGTGGGTCATTGCTAGCTTGGATGACGAGCCCCCGCAGTCGCGCTGCTCCCTAGACGCGATGGCAACCGCAGCCGTCGCTGATTGAGAAAACGAGGCAGTTCAAACTAGTTAGAAGCCAATGGCACAATCAAGCCACGCCGCCTGCGCCGGAACCTGAAGCTCGGCTGCCCGTTTGAATCATTGCACGTAGTTCATCTCGTGCGTCAGGAAGGGCGGCCCAACCTCGGATCGGCGCCGCCCTTTTTCGTGCCCGCCAATGTCAGCTTTGGGTTGGAAGCTGACGCAAAAAGGCAGCGTCTTTCATCTCGGCCCGAACGAACAACGCCGACCCGACTAAGAAAACGCCGACCTCAATCCAAAACAGCACCTGCAACGGATTGATCGCGTTTTCATCTCCGGGGTCGCCGAAGGTAAATCTGCCGACCTGACCCGAGTCTCCTCCGGATCAATGGGCAGCTGCGTCGCCTTCCGCCAAAGTCAAAATGTCTGCTTTGACTCGAAGGGGAATCTCCTCGCGCGATAGGCGGCGTTAGGTTCGGTAACTTCGTTGCCGATTGCGATGACATGGAGCCATCCGTAGAGCCCGGTCGATGACCGACTTCGCCTCGCTCCACGCCGCCGACAAAGGCCAGAAGGCCCGTCTGATCCACCTCGTCGACAAGACCGGCTTCGACGAATGGGTGAAGCGCCGCCCCGCGGAGGATCGCGCGCTGCTCGAGGCGCATCGCTTCGACGGCAAGAAGGCGTTCACGTTCGCGCTGCTCCCGCGCGCCGGCGATTTCGAAGTGGTGAGCGCGGTGAAGGACGCAGGCTCGCTGTCACCCTGGTGCCTCGCGAAGCTCGGCGAGAGCCTGCCCGAGGGCACGTACAAGCTGGCCGAGGGTGAGCCGGCGAAGGCAGCGCTCGGCTGGCTCCTCGCGCAGCACCGCTTCGACGATTACCGCTCCAGCAAGGACCAGCCGGAGTCGGGACCCCGCGTGCTATTGACCGGCGAAGCAGCCAACATCGACGAGCATGTCCGGCTCGCCGAAGCGACGGCGCTTGTCCGCGACCTCGTCAACATGCCCGCCGGCGATCTCGGCCCGCAGGAGCTCGAGCAGGCCGTACGCGACCAAGCCAAGCGCGGGGCGGCGCAGGTGCACGTCACGTCCGGCGACAAGCTGGCGGAGGGCTATCCGCTGATCGCGGCAGTCGGGGGAGCTGCTTCGCCGGCCCGCGCGCCTCGCCTGATCGAGCTGGAATGGGGCAAAGCCGATGACCCTCGCGTAGCGATCGTCGGCAAGGGCGTCTGCTTCGACAGCGGCGGCCTCGACATCAAGAGCGCGAGCGGGATGCGCCTGATGAAGAAGGACATGGGCGGAGCCGCGCACGCGCTCGCCCTCGCCCGCAAAATCATGGCGCAGAAGCTGCCTGTTCGGCTGCACCTGCTGATCCCGGCGGTCGAAAATGCCGTTTCCGGCACGGCCTACCGACCGGGCGACATCGTCAAGTCGCGCAAGGGGACGTTCGTCGAGATAGACAATACCGACGCCGAGGGGCGTCTGATCCTCGCCGATGCGCTCACCAGGGCGGTCGAGGGAAAGCCCGAGCTGATCGTCGATTTCGCCACGCTGACGGGCGCCGCCCGGGTGGCGCTCGGGCCCGACCTGCCCGCCTTTTTCGCCAACGAGGACGAGCTAGCGTCTACCGCTTTGGACGCGTCGCGCGAGGTCGATGACCCGATCTGGCGCATGCCGCTCTGGCAGCCGTACGACGAGATGCTCAAAAGCGACGTCGCCGATTTTGCCAATGCGTCGAACTCGCCCATGGCCGGCTGCATCACCGCGGCTATGTTTCTGAAGAAGTTCGTGCCGGATGAAATTTCCTGGGCGCATCTCGACACTTACGCGTGGCGGGACCAGGCAAATCCGGGCCGGCCGAAAGGCGGCGATGCGCTTGGACTGCGGGCGATTTTGGCGTTGCTGGAGAACCGTTACCTGTCCCGATAAATCGGCAATCGGGCCGAAAATCCCGAATTTTCGCCTAATTGCACTGCAACATTTCGGGCGCTTACCGGTTTACTTGGGAACTACGCGGCACGAGCAACGGAGTTTACAGCAATGAGCGAGGTTTCGCTTACCGGCTGGATGAAGGCACTGATCGCCTATGTCCGATCGGGAGAGCCCGACCTCACCAACCGGCAGATGGCGCTTTTGATGCTGGTTTATTTGACGCCTGGTCCGCACACGGTGCGGGGGCTGGCGCGCGTGCTCGGGGTTTCGAAACCCGTGGTTACCCGCGCCTTGAATACTCTCGGTGCGCTAGGCTATCTGCGCCGCGAACGGGACCAGGACGACCGCCGAAACGTGTTCGTGGTCCGCACCAGCAACGGGGCAGAATTTCTTGAAGGGTTCAAGCGCAACCTCCGTGAGGGCGACAACGCCTCCGCGACACACCGGCCAATCATCGGGCACGCGCCCGCCTACGCCCACCAGCGCTGAGGAATTTTCTCTCGGCGGTCCGTCAGACCTGCCTGATCCCAAACTCAACGCCTACCGCAAGGACCTCGCGGACGTCGCGCTCGCAGGCCGCGTTATGGCGTCCCACTATGCCGAACCGCTCCAGCGGGCGATCGCTCACTCGGCGACCCTCAGGGTTGCACCTTCGGACGACGCGCAAGTCATAGGCGACCTCTCGGCCGGCGAGCCCTTCGCGCTGCTGGACGACAGTCTCGGCTGGTCATGGGGTTACGCCGGCGAGGGCCGGCACGTCGGCTACGTGCGCTCCGACGCGGTCGGCTAGTTCAGCACCGAGGTCTGAATCCAGATCAGCTGGTAGACGCTGCTGACCGCAAGGACGGCCAGCGTCCCGACGACCGCCCAATTTCTTTTTGGGGCGGGCGTGCGGCGTAGTGGAAGCAGGAGCCATCCCGCCAGCGCACAAAGCATGAGCGTACCGATCGCGCTCTTGAACACGAAGGCTGCGACCGCGGTCCGAACGGGCTCGGCGCCGCCGGCCACTGGAGTTCCATGGGGGCTCATCGCCAATCCGACAAACCAGGCTATCACTGCCGCGAATAGGAGCAGAAAGCCGAAGAAGATCCGGCCCCTCACGATCCCGCGGTTCCTCACATCTGCCCCTTCGCCCGGCGGATGGCATACCATTTCGCAACGTTCGCATTCTGCTCCGCCAGCGTTTCCGCGAAGACATGTCCCCCGGTACCGTCAGCCACAAAGTAGAGAGCTTTCGTCGCGGCAGGATGGAGCACAGCCTCGATGCTCGCCTTTCCGGGATTGGCGATCGGCCCCTCGGGCAAACCTGCTCGGCGGTATGTGTTATAGCCGTTGTCGGCGTTGAGCTCCGACTTCAGGATTCGGCGGCCCAGCGGCTTTCCCTTTGTCACGGGATAGATAACGGTTGGATCGGCATCGAGCTTCATGCCGATGCGCAACCGGTTGCAATAAACACCGGCGATTGTCGGCCGTTCGGACGGCTTCCCTGTCTCCTTTTCCACGATCGACGCGAGGATGACGGCTTGCTCGGGCATCGCGATAGGGCAGTCCGTACTGCGCCTGGCCCAAAGCTGGTCCACCGTCTTCGTCATGGCGGACTGCATCCGCGCGACGACTGCGCCCCGCGTCTCGCCGCGTTGGTAGCCGTAGCTGTCCGGAAGCACCGATCCCTCTCCGATCTCCGGAAGCGGACCGGCCAAATAGCGATTGGCCGCCAGCTTTTCCTGCACGATGATCGACGGCATGCCCTCGCTAACGGTGATGAGCCGCTGGATTGGCTTTCCGTGCTGCAGCAGTTCGAGGATCGACGCCCCGCCCATTCCTTTTGGAATTCGGAATTCGCCGGCCTGGATCGGATCATGCGAGCCGAAGAGCCGCGCCATTACGTAGAAGCTCTTCGCCGTGCCGGGGATCGCGCCCTCCGCTGCAAGCTGGCGCGAAACCAGCCTGACCGTCGTCCCCTCCTTGATGATGACGTCGTGCGGCCCCGGCGCGGGTCCGGCTGCCCACCAGAGGAAATAAATGACCAGAAGCGCGGCGGTGACGAGCGCGCCCGCGCCGACCAGAATCCGCCTCACACGGCCTTCATGATCAGCGAAGCGTTCGTGCCCCCAAACCCGAAGCTGTTGTTGAGCACCGCCTTCACAGAACGCTCCTTCGCCTTGTGCGGCACGAGGTCTACGCCTTCGCAGCTTTCGCTAGGATTATCGAGGTTCAGTGTCGGTGGGACGATCTGGTCGCGCATCGCGAGGATGCAGAAGATGCTCTCCACCGCTCCCGCACCGCCGAGCAGGTGGCCGATCGCCGACTTGGTCGAGCTCATCGAAACCGTGCCGATTGCATTGCCGAAGAGGCGGCGGACCGCCCCAAGCTCGAGCTCGTCGCCAAGCGGCGTCGAGGTCCCGTGGGCATTGATGTAATCGATGTCGGACGGCTGCAGCCCGGACTTCTTGAGCGCCATCTCCATAGACCGGTACCCGCCCGAGCCCTCGGGATGCGGCGCTGTCACGTGATAGGCGTCGCCTGAAAGCCCATAGCCAACGACCTCGGCGTAGATCTTCGCGCCGCGGGCCTTCGCATGCTCGTATTCCTCGAGCACGACGACGCCCGAGCCCTCGCCCATGACGAAGCCGTCGCGATCCCTGTCGTAGGGACGGCTCGCCTTTTCGGGATGATCGTTGAAGTTGGTGCTGAGCGCGCGCGCCTGAGCGAAGCCGGCGATGCCAATCGGGCAGATGGTCGATTCCGCTCCGCCCGCGAGCATGATGTCGGCATCGTCCATCGCGATCATCCGCGCCGCGTCGCCGATCGAGTGCGCGCCGGTCGAGCAAGCGGTCACGACGGCATGGTTCGGGCCCATCAAGCCATATTTGATCGAGACCTGGCCGGAGATGAGGTTGATCAGGCGGCCATGCACGAAGTGCGGGCTGACTCGGCCGGGACCGCGCTCGTGAAGGACGATGCTCTCGCTCTCAATCCCCGGGAGTCCACCGATGCCGGAACCGATCGACACGCCAGCGCGAAGCCGCGTCGCCTCGTCCATCTCGATGAGACCCGCGTCCTCGACCGCTTGACCTGCCGCGTCCAGACCATAAACGATAAACGGATCGACCTGGCGTTGGATCTTGTGATCCACGCGCTTGTTCGCGTCGAATCCATATTCGTGGTCGGCCGGCTTCACTTCGCAGGCGATGCGGCACTTCTGGTCGCTGGGATCAAACTTGGTGATCGGCCCGGCGCCGCTCTTCGACGCGAGGATATTCTTCCAGCTGGTTTCGACGTCACCTCCAAGTGGCGTCACCAGTCCGAGACCCGTCACCACGACACGGCGCATATTTTCCATCTTCATCGCTCCAAAGACAAACGGCCTCCCGACTGGTTCGGGAAGCCGTTCGTACCGCCTGTCAGGCGCTGCTTGGCGGCAGTCAGCCGACCCGATTAGCCCTTGTTCTGGTCGATATAGTCGATCGCGTCTCGGACCGTCGTGATCTTCTCGGCGGCATCGTCCGGAATCTCCACGCCGAACTCCTCCTCGAAAGCCATGACCAGCTCGACGATATCGAGGCTGTCGGCACCGAGATCGTCGATGAAGCTCGCGTCCTCGGTCACCTTGTCCGGCTCGACGCCGAGATGTTCGACGACGATCTTCTTCACCCGATCGGCTGTCTCGCTCATTTGGGGCTTCCTCCGTATTTGCTTTTTCGCTGCCCTAGCGATGCGGTTCCAACGCTGCAAGTGGCGCACGGAGCGGACTAAAGCTACCGCAGAGAGCGATGGAGGTTCGCTCCCTCACGAGCGGCGAGATCGAGCTCGCGCGGTCCGTATTTAGGGACGCGATCGATTATTCGTGCGTGCGCCTGGTGAAAGGCAAATGGTGGCCGTTCCAGCCGCGCAATGCCGCGATGGCGCCTATGGGTTACATCTACTTTCATCCAGTGGGCGGCGGCTGGTCCGATGACTTCTCCAAGGAGCCGCTGCAACGCCAGGGATTCTTCATCCACGAGATGACCCATGTCTGGCAGGCTCAGAAAGGCGGCCGCTACTATCTTCTGCTGATGCGGCACCCTTTCTGTCGCTACTCCTATGAGCTTACTTACGGAAAGCCGTTCGACCATTACGGAATCGAGCAGCAGGCGGAGATCGTCCGTCATCGTTTCCTTGCGGACCGCGGTGCCCAGCCGCCGTCGACTCCGCCAAGTGAGCTGCTTCCGTTCGCCTGACAGCTACGAGAACGTGCCTGTAACAATCCTGCAACAGGCAGGAGGTGAAAGTGACCGGTAGAGCACGCCGCTCTTCCGCATCCACTGTTGTTTCGGGCATAGTGTCGGCTGCGCAACAAAAGCGACAAACAGGGGAAATCAAAAAACACGGGGGAAAACATGCGCCTCAACGCAGCCTTGCTGATCGGCACTTCTGTACTCGCGTTCTCAGTCCCAGCCTTCGCTCAAACCCAACAGGCAGCTCAGGCACAGGCCGCCAATCAGGGAGTCGCTCAGGCATCGGGAGCGGACATCATCGTGACGGCGACCAAGCGCGCGACGCGCGTTCAGGAAGTCCCCTTCTCGATCAATGCGCAAAC
>JBEDUM010000040.1:0-34338 GCA_040414585.1 Sphingomicrobium sp.
CGCCTCCCAGCGGTACAGCCCAGAATCAGGACCGACTGCAGCGGCTCATTGCAGGCAAGGTTGCCGGTACGCCGCAGAGCTGCATCCCGAACATCACGACTCGAGGCAACAACATGGTCGTGATCGATGACCAGACAGTTGCGTTCAGGGCTACCGGAGGGCGTGTCTACATCGGCCACCTTGGCGCAGGCTGCGACAATATCGGCATGGGCAATTCACTGGTTACGAGGCAGTCCGCGGCTTCCAGCCTTTGCAGGGGTGACATCGCGCAGCTGCAGAATCTTAGCTCGGGGGCCAACGTGGGCAGCTGTACCTTTCAGGAGTTCATTCCCTACTCTCCGGCGCGGACCTGAGGGACGAGGTTCGCTGGCGAGTGACACAGGAAAGGACGAAAGAAATGCGTAGCATCTCTCTCCTCTTGCTCGGCGCGATGCTGGCATCCTGCAATACCGGGCCACCAGAGCCGGTGACCCGCAGTCCGGCAGCCGAACAGCAGCTTCAACAGCTTCTTGCGGGGAAGGTGGCGCGGCCCGAAGTCAGCTGCCTTCAAAGTTATAATACGAACGACATGATCGTGGTCGACGGCCGCACGCTGGCGTTCCGCAGAGGCACGGGCACGGTCTACCTTGCTCACCTGTCTCCAGGATGCGAATTGCTGAGCCCACAGACCACCTACGCCCTGCTCTCGAGACAGTTCGGCACTACCGGCACATGTCGCGGCGACATCCAGCATGTCATCGACACGACCAACCGCATCACGGTCGGAAGCTGCACAATCGTATCGATCATCCCCTACGTGCGGAGCTGATAGGGTCCTAGTGCTTGAAGAGCGCGTCGAGCCGGTCGCCGTAGACTTTGGATATCACGTGCCGGCGGATCTTCAGCGACGGAGTCAGCTGCTCATTCTCGATCGAGAACGGCTCATTCGCGACGATGAAACGCCGCACCTTTTCGATCACTGACAAATCCACGTTCACGCGATCGACGGCGCGTTGCAGCCGTTGGTGCAAATCGTCGGCTGAAGCGATTTCCGCATCGGGCACGAGCAGCGCCACAAGGTGCGGCCGCCGATCTCCGTAGACCATCGCCTGGGCGATCTCAGGCTGAAGCGTCAGCATGCCCTCGATCCTCTGCGGCGAGACGTTGTCGCCTTTGTCGTTGACGAGAATGTCCTTCTTGCGATCCGTGATCTTGATCCGGCCCTTCTCATCGAAGTGGCCGACGTCACCGGTCGCTAGCCAACCGCCCTGGAGGACGCGCGCCGTTTCTTCGTCGTTCCGCCAGTAGCCGTGCATCACATTTTCGCCGCGCACCATGATCTCGCCGTCGTCGGCAATGCGCACCTCGCAGCCCTTCACCGGCGGTCCTACCGTATCGAGCCGGATACCGGCGCTTGGGCGATTGCAGGCAATCACCGGCGCGGCCTCGGTCTGGCCGTAACCTTGCAGGAAAGTGATGCCGATCGATTCGAAGAACATGCCGACTTCCGGGTTGAGCGGCGCGCCACCTGACACCCAGGCCTTTTGCCGCGCGCCGATCTTTGCCCGTATCTTTCGCCGGAGAGTCAACGACAGCAGTCCGTCCATCGGCAAGTCCCAGGGCTTCACTCCCCCGACTGCCTTGTCGGCGCCGATCTTCATCGCGCGCATCAGCAGGTATTTGGCGAACCCGCCGCCGCTTTCGATCGACTTGATGATCCGTGCGCGCAGCATCTCAAAGAGCCGGGGCACGACAACCATGATCGTCGGCTGCACTTCCTCGATATTGGCGGCGAGCTTCTCCAAGCTCTCGGCGTAGTAAATCTGCGCTCCGAGCGCGATCGGGAAGTGCTGGCCACCCGTGTGCTCGTAGGCGTGGCTCGCCGGAAGGAAGGACAGGAACACCTCGTCGTCCCAGCCGAAGTCGGTCGAGATGACGTCGGTGCAGCCTTCGAGATTGTGAAGGATCGCGCCGTGGTGCTGCTGCACGCCGCGCGGCGCGCCGCCAGTGCCGCTCGTATAGATAATGCAAGCGAGGTCGTTGCGTCCGACCTGCTTCTCGCGCTCACGCAGAGCGATCACGTCAGCGTCGCCAGCTCCTGTCGCCAGCTCGGCCCAGTGATGAACGTTGACCCAGTCCGGCACCTGTCCGGAGCGTATGTCTTCCATTCCGATGACGTGATGGCATTCGTCGGAGTTGAAGACTGCCGGAATGAGGTTGCGCGCGAGCTTCTGAGAAGAGACGATCACTGCTCGAGCGCCCGAGTTGCCGAGGATGTGCGCGTGATCTCGCGTGGTGTTCGTGGTGTAGGTCGGTACCGTGACGCAGCCCGCGGCCATTATGCCGAGGTCGGCGATCAGCCATTCGGGCCGGTTTTCGCTGACCAGCGCAACGCGGTCGCCGGGCTGAAGGCCGATGCGCTTCAGGCCCGCCGATAGTGCCGCAACCTGCCTCGCCGCATCGTTCCAGGTAATCGATCGCCACCCGCCTTCGCGCTTTGCCCAGAGAAAGGGCTCGTCACCTTTCTCCTGCGCGCGCGTCAGGAACAGAGATACGAGATTCTCAAATCGTTCGAGTTGCCGAGCCAATCGATCCTCCCCGGCGCGCGTCTTAGCCGAAAGAAATGGCTGTGCCACTCGTCATGGACGCTGGAGGGTCCTCACGCTACGCGGGCGGCCCATGCGTTTGATTCACAAGTTCGCGTCCGCCCTGGCGCTAGTCAGCCTGTCCGCCACCGCCGCCCCGGTTGCACAACAGACCAGAACCGTTTCGAGGACGGCTACCGCCGAACCGTTCGCAATTGCCGCGAACCCGCTCGCGGCGCGGGCCGGCCTCGACGTCCTCAAGCGCGGCGGGAGCGCCGTCGACGCCGCGATAGCCATGCAGTCGATGCTCTCGCTGGTCGAGCCGCAAAGCTCCAGCGTCGCCGGCGGGGCCTTCATGACCTACCTCGACGGCCATACCGGGAAGCTCATCGTGTACGACGGGCGCGAGGTTGCGCCGGCGCAAGCGACCTCTGGAATGTTTCTCGATGCGTCCGGCCGGCCGCTGCCGTTCGAAACGGCCGTTGTCAGCGGCCGGGCAACGGGAGTGCCCGGCGTTCTGAAGATGCTCGATCTCGCACATCGCGAACATGGCAAGCTGCCTTGGAGCAGCCTCTTCGGAGAGGCGGAGCGCACGGCGGACCAGGGCTTCATCGTCACTCCGCGCCTCTCACGCATGATCCACGCCGGGTACGCGGAGAATCGCGCGCCGGACGTGATCCGCTATTTCTCCAAGCGGGACGGCGGCCTGCTGAACGCGGGCGACCAGCTGGTGAATAAGCCCTATGCCGACTTTCTGCGCCGGCTCGCCGCTCAGGGCCCCTCTGCGCTCTATGCGGGATCGACAGCTGCGAAGATTGTGACGCGAACGCGCGCCGCTCCGCTGGGCGGCACGATGACGATGGGCGATCTCGCGAATTACCGGCCAGTGAAGCGCGAAGCTCTGTGCGGCCCGTATCGCGCCTATCTTGTCTGTACGAACCCGCCGCCCGGGAGCGGCGTCGGCCTCCTCGAGTTGCTGGGAATTCTCCAGCACACCGACATCGCCTCGCTTGGTCCGAACGATCCCCAGGCCTGGTTCCTCTTCGCCGAAGCGAGCCGCCTGATGTACGCTGATCGCGACAAATTTGTCGGGGATCCCGCGTTCGTGAAGGTGCCGCTCGCTGGCATGATCGACCCGTCATATGTCGCTTCGCGAGCCAAGCTGATTGGTGCGAGCGCCGGTCCGCCACCGGCTGCGGGCGTACCCGCTGGAGCGCAGCTTGCCGGCGCAGACGCCACAATCGAACCGACCGGCACGTCGCACCTGATCGTGCGCGACGCTGACGGCAACGTCGTGTCGATGACCACAACCGTCGAAAGCATCTTCGGCACAGGCCGAATGGTCGATGGCTTCTTCCTCAACAACCAGCTGACCGATTTCTCTTTCAGCCCGACCGACGAGCACGGACGTCCCGTCGCGAACGCCGTCGCGCCCGGCAAGCGGCCGCGATCGTCGATGGTCCCTTCGATCCTGCTGACCCGCGACGGGAAGTTTGCCGGCGCGATCGGCTCCGCTGGCGGCAATGCGATCATCGCCTACGTCGCCAAGTCGCTCATCGCGGCAATCGATTGGCAAATGCCGATGCAGGATGCGCTGGCCGCTCCGAACCTCGTCGCGCGCGGCCCGAGCTTCCAGGGTGAAATCGACAAATTCTCGCCGCAGGTGCTGGAAGGGTTGGGTGCTCGCGGCGTCGATCTCCGGCCCGGTCAGGGCGAAGATTCGGGCGTGACCGGCGTCATGATCCGCAACGGCAGGATCGACGGGGGAGCCGATCCCCGACGTGAGGGGGTGGTCCTGACGGTGCCGCGCTAGCCGCGCTCGGTGCCAACGACTTCGGCGATATTGTTGAGGCCTTCGCGCTTCAGCCGTTCGGCGAGCCCTCGCGCAATTCGACGCGCTAATCCCGGTCCTTCATAGACCATCGCACTGTAGAGCTGGACCAGGCTCGCGCCTGCGCGGATGCGCTCCCATGCGTCGTCCGCATTGGAAATCCCGCCCACGCCGATCAGTGGGATCTCGCCGCCGCTCGCCGAGCGAAAATCACGAAGCGCCTTGAGGGCCAGTGCCTTCAGTGGGTCGCCCGAAAGTCCACCGGCCTCGTGGCCAAGCTTCGATTTCAGCGGCGGTCGCGACACCGTCGTGTTGGCAACGATGATCGCATCCACGCGATGATTGGCGACAACGCGCACAATCTGGTCCGGTTCGCCCTCGCCAAGGTCGGGCGCGACCTTGAGGAAGATGGGTGGGCCTTTCGCCGGGCGTGCCTCGCTCACGGCCGAGAGCAAAGCGTTCAGAGCTCCTTCGTCTTGCAGCTGGCGAAGACCCGGCGTGTTCGGTGAGCTGATGTTGATGGTCAGGTATCGCGCGACCGGACTCATCGCCCGAACCCCGGCGACATAATCGGCAATACGGTCGGCGCTGTCCTTATTGGCGCCGATGTTGACGCCAATGATGCCGTGCACATGCGCACATCGCTGCAGCCGTTCGAACGCGGCGGGCTGGCCCCGGTTGTTGAAGCCCATACGGTTGATGACAGCCCGGTCTTCAGCCAGCCTGAACAGTCGCGGCTTGGGATTGCCCAACTGTGGCTTTGGAGTGATCGTCCCCACCTCGACGAAACCAAAGCCGAGGCCGAGCATCTGCTCGGGCACTTCGGAATCCTTGTCGAAACCGGCCGCGAGTCCGACCGGAGACGGAAAATCGAGGCCCGCAATCCTGGCGTGGATCGACTCGGGGAAGTTCGGCGGCTTTGTTGAGGGCGCCAGCTTCAGCGCCGCAATGGTCGCGCGATGGGCTGCCTCGGCGTCGAGCGCGAATGCGAGTGGACGGATGAGTGGGTAAAGGGCCACGGCGTTCGTCTGTCATTGCGAGCGCGGTGAAGCAATCCAGCTGGATTGCCGTGTCGCCTTCGGCTCCTCGCAATGACGGCCAGTGAGGTTGAGTTTCAGGGCAAAACCCACTAAATCCTACTGGAAAGCTCCGATTAAGCCGATGCGCCTGACTCACCTTGCCGATTATGCGGTCGTGCTCATGACCGCCGCCGCCCGACGGCCCAATGCCGCGCGCCTCAGCGCGACCGAGCTGTCGGCCGAGACCGGCGTCCCGCTTCCGACCGCGCAGAAGCTGATGGGTCTGCTCGCGACATCCGGTCTGCTGACCAGCGTCCGCGGGGCGGGCGGAGGCTTCGCCCTCTCAAGGCCCGCCGGCGAGATCAGCCTCGCCGACATCGTCGAGGCGGTCGAAGGGCCGATCGCGATGACCGTCTGCTCGGAAGGGCGAACCGACTGCGCGCTCGACGCCCACTGTCGGGTCAAGCCGCACATGGGCATCGTCGGCAATGCGGTGCGGGGGGCGCTGGGCGCCGTCAGTCTGACGCAACTTTGTTCTCCGGCGAAGGCCGGAGCCCAGGAGCGCGAAAGCGCTGCAAACGCATCGCCTTGGACCCCGGCCTACGCCGGGGAACGCGGAGCGCCGCAATGAACGAGGCCGTCAAGAATCGCGAGCTCAAGGAGCGCGTCGATCGCGACTATGAGTGGGGCTTCGTCTCCGACGTCGAGCAGGAGTTCGCACCCAAGGGCCTCAGCGAAGATACGGTCCGCTTCATCTCCGCGAAGAAGAACGAGCCGGAATGGATGCTAGACTGGCGGCTGAAGGCCTATCGCGCGTGGCTCGAAATGGAGGAGGTCAGCTGGGCCAAGCTCGACATTCCAACGATCGACTATCAGGACGCTTATTATTACGCCGCGCCCAAGGCGAAGCCGAAGCTCCAGAGCCTCGACGAGCTCGATCCGGAAATTCGCCGCACCTACGAGAAGCTCGGCATCCCTATCGAGGAGCAGAAAGTCCTCGCCGGGGTTGAAGGCGCGGCCAAGGTCGCGGTCGACGCGGTGTTCGACAGCGTCAGCGTCGCCACCACCTTCCGCGAGGAGCTGAAGAAGGCGGGGGTCATCTTCCTCAGCATCTCCGAGGCGATCCGCGAGCACCCCGAGCTGGTGAAGAAGTATCTCGGCAGCGTGGTGCCGCAGCGCGACAATTATTTCGCCTGCCTCAACAGCGCGGTCTTTAGCGACGGCACCTTCGTCTACGTGCCCGAGGGCGTCCGCTGCCCGATGGAGCTGTCCACCTACTTCCGCATCAATGCCGAGAACACCGGCCAGTTCGAGCGCACCCTGATCGTCGCCGACAAAGGCGCCTACGTCTCCTACCTCGAAGGCTGCACCGCGCCGATGCGGGACGAGAACCAGCTTCACGCCGCGGTGGTCGAGATTTTCGCGCACGAGGACGCCGAGGTGAAATACTCGACCGTCCAGAACTGGTATCCCGGCGACAAGGAAGGGCGTGGCGGAATCTTCAATTTCGTCACCAAGCGCGCGCTTTGCTCGGGCGACCGCTCGAAAGTCAGCTGGACGCAGGTCGAGACTGGAAGCGCGATCACCTGGAAATATCCGAGCTGCATCCTGAAGGGCGATGGCAGCGTCGGTGAATTCTATTCGGTCGCGCTGACCAACAACCGGCAGCAAGCCGACACCGGTACCAAGATGATCCACATCGGCGCCAACACGCGCTCGACGATTGTGTCGAAGGGCATCAGCGCGGGCAGATCGAACAACACCTATCGCGGATTGGTGCGCGTGCTCCCCCGCGCCGAGAATGTGCGCAACTTCACCCAGTGCGATTCACTGCTTCTGGGCAGCGACTGCGGCGCGCACACAGTGCCCTACATCGAGGTCAAGAACCCGACCGCCACGATTGAGCATGAAGCGACCACGTCGAAGATCAGCGAAGACCAACTCTTCTACGCGATGAGCCGCGGGCTCGACCAGGAAGCGGCGGTCGCTCTGATCGTCAACGGCTTCGCCCGCGAAGTGCTGAAGCAGCTGCCGATGGAATTCGCGGTGGAGGCGCAGAAATTGCTGGGAATTAGTTTGGAGGGTTCAGTCGGATGATGCCGTTGTTGTTTCTCGCTGCGGCGTCTGCCGATCTCGACGCGCTCGACCAGGCGGTCGCGCGGTGCGACCGCGTTACGGCGAATCCGGCGTTTGCAGGAGAGGCGGCACGCCGCAGCCAATTCCTGCTCGACACGTACAAGGAGCAGGAGACGATCGTCGTCGATCGGCTCGCGCTCTCCGACCAGCGCCGCGCGTTGCGCGAGGCCGGACCGGTCAAGGCTAGTGAGTCAAAGCAGCTCGACCTGCAGGATCAGGCGATCGAGGACCGACAGAAGGCGCTCAACGACAAACGCATGCTCGAAGGCATCCGCCAGGACGCGATGGACAATATGCGCCGCTACTTCCTTACCAACTGCCCGGCTGGGAAGGACATCGGACACTAAGATGCTCGACATTTCCAACCTCCACGCGACCGTCGCGGACAAGCCGATCCTGAACGGCGTGTCGCTCCACGTGCCGGCGGGCGAGGTGCACGCGATCATGGGTCCGAACGGCTCGGGCAAGTCGACGCTGGCGTATGTGCTTTCGGGACGGCCGGGATACGAGGTGACGGAAGGTTCAGTGACGTTCACCCCCCGTCATTGCGAGGAGCGAAGCGACGAAGCAATCCAGTCTGCGCCGTCTGAAACTGGATTGCCGCGCTTCGCTCGCAATGACGGGAAAGCACTCGACCTGCTCGCGATGGAACCGCACGAGCGCGCTGCCGCGGGGTTGTTCCTCGGCTTCCAGTATCCGGTCGAGATTCCCGGAATCTCCTACCTCCAGTTCTTGCGCGAGAGCCTGAACTCGCAGCGCCGCGCACGCGGCGAGACCGAGCTTTCCGCCGGCGACTTCATCAAGCTCGCGCGCGAGCAGGCGAAGCTGCTCGGCATGGACGCGGAGATGCTGAAGCGCCCGGTCAATGTCGGCTTCTCCGGCGGCGAGAAGAAGCGCGCCGAGATGGTCCAGATGGGTATCCTCGCGCCCCGCTTTGCCGTGCTCGACGAGACCGACAGCGGCCTCGACATCGACGCGCTGCGCATCGTCGGCGAAGGCATCAACCGCATCATGCGCGCCCCCGACAAGGGCGCGCTGCTGATCACCCATTACGAGCGGCTGCTCGAGCATGTGCGGCCCGACCGCGTTCACGTGCTCCAGGCGGGCAAGATCACCCGCTCGGGCGACATCGAACTCGCCCGCGATCTCGAGCGCGAAGGCTATGCGGAGGCGGCTGCATGACCGCTCCTTTCCCCTCGCACAAGCAGGAGGAATGGCGTTACGCCGATCTCGATGCGCTGCAGCCGGTTTGGGAGCAGTTCGCCGAGCCGATGACGCTCACTGTCGGTGCAGGGGAAAGCCTCGAAGAAGTCTGGCTGCCAATTGCCGACGATGTACAGCTGCGGAGGGTGCAGTTGGCGCTCGGCGCAGGCGCGACGGCGCGCGTTTTCGCGCTTAACACCGCGCCTGTTTACGGCCGCATCGAGCTTGAGGTCAGCCTCGCCGAAGGCGCGGAGTTCGAGCTGTTCGGAGCGAATATCGGCACCGGCCTTTCGACCAACGAATTCGTTACGAACGTGAAGCACGTCGGCGTCGGCGGCCGCTCGCGCCAGACGGTCCGGTCGGTGCTCAACGGAAAGGCGGTCGGCTCATATCTCGGAAAGGTCGAGGTTGCGCGTGGGGCGCAACAAACTGATGCCGAACAGTCGGTCAAGGCCATGCTCCTCGACCGCGGAGCGACCGCGAACTGCAAGCCGGAGCTCGAGATTTTCGCCGACGACGTGAAGTGCGCGCATGGCGCCAGCGTCGGTGAGCTCGATGGGACGCAATTGTTCTATGCGGAGAGCCGCGGCCTCGACCCGGCAACAGCCCGCGCGCTGCTGCTCGAAGGCTTCGTCATGGGTTTGTGGGACAGCGCTAAGGATGCGGACGCAATCTGCGAAGCGGCCCGCGACGCTTTGCGGAGGATCGTGTGAACCGCGAAACCCAACTCATCGCCAACTCGATGCTGTCGGTCCGCGACCAGTTCCCCGCGATCGAGAACTGGCACTATCTCGACAGCGCCGCGACCGCGCAGAAGCCTCAGGCGGTCATTGATGCGATCACAACCGCTTACTCGCGCGATTACGCGACCGTGCATCGCGGAGTTTACGAACGGTCGGCGGAGATGACGGCGAGCTACGAGGCCGCGCGCGCCGCGGCGTCGAAGCTGATCGGCGGCAAAGCCAACGAGCTCGTCTTCACTCGCGGCGCGACTGAGGCGATTAACCTGGTCGCTCGCACGCTTCCGAAGAATGGCCGCAACCGCGTGCTACTGTCGCAGCTCGAGCATCACAGCAATATCGTTCCGTGGCAGCTTGCCGGCTACGAGATCGACGCGGTGCCGCTGACGGCCGACGGCCAGATCGATCTCGACGCTGCAGAAAGAATGCTCACCGAAGAGCATCGCGTCGTCGCCTTCGCACACGTTTCGAACGTGCTCGGTTCAATCCTCGATGCGCAGCGCGCAGCCGGGATCGCGCACAGCAAAGGCGCGCTGCTGCTGCTCGACGGCTGCCAGGCGGTGCCTCGCATCAATGTGAACATTGGGAAGATTGGCGCGGACTTTTACGCCTTCTCAGCGCACAAGCTTTATGGTCCGACCGGCATTGGTGCGCTCTGGGGACGCTCCGAGCTGCTGCAATCGCTTCCGCCATGGCAGGGCGGCGGCTCGATGATCGAGAAGGTGACCTTCGAGGAGACCACTTATCTTGACGCGCCGATGCGGTTCGAAGCCGGAACGCCGCACATCGTGGGCGCTGTCGGCCTGCATGCGGCGGTGAACTGGGTCGAGCAGCTGAGCCTCGATGCGATTCACGCCCACGAATGCGCGCTTGTCGCGGAGACTCGCGCCGCGCTCTCGGCTATCCCAGGAGTCACGGTCTACGGTCCCGAGGACAGCGCCGGAATCGTTAGCTTCAATGTCGATGGCGTGCATCCGCACGATACCGCCACCATATTGGATGATGCGGCGGTCGCCGTCCGCGCCGGCCATCATTGCGCGCAGCCCTTGATGCGCTGGCTCGGCATCGAGGCGACCGCCCGCGCGAGCTTCGCGGCGCACAGCGACAGCTCGGACATCGAGGCGCTGGCGCGGGGAATCGAGCAGGTCAAACGGATTTTCGGATGAACAAGGAACGGAAGATCGAGACGGAGGAGGTGGAAGCGGTGAGTCCGCCCCCGCGCGCTCGAGTCACTCCTGAGTTCGAGCGCAAGCGCGACTATCTCGCGGGCTTCCTGGCAGGCGAGTCATCGAAGGAGCCGAACGGCGGCGCCGGGAGCGATCTCCAAGCCGCTGTCGTCGACGTATTGAAGTCGATCTACGATCCTGAAATCCCGGTCGACATCTATGAGCTCGGCCTCATCTACGACGTCGACATCAGCGAGGATGGCGACGCGACCATCACCATGACGCTGACGACGCCACACTGCCCTGTCGCAGAGTCGATGCCGAGTGAGGTCGAGCTGCGCGTGCTGTCCGTGCCGGGCATTCGCGACGCTGTCGTCAATCTCGTCTGGGATCCGCCGTGGGACCCGTCGAAAATGAGCGACGAGGCCCGGCTCGAGTTGGGAATGCTATGAACAAGAAAACGAAACTGCGCGCGCGACCTGCGGCAATCACGCTGACTCCGGGGGCCGAAGCGCGCATCGCCGAGCTGATGGCTGGCGCTCCGAAAGGCGCGATCGGCGTGAAGCTCTCGACGCCGCGTCGCGGCTGCTCGGGTCTCGCCTACTCCGTCGATTACGTCACCGAGGAGAAGCCCTTCGACGAAAAAATCGAAACACCCGGCGGCATCTTCTACGTCGACGGCGCGTCGGTGCTGTATCTGATCGGCTCGACCATGGACTGGCGCGAGGACGATTTCGCCGCTGGTTTCGTGTTCGACAATCCGAACGCAAAGGGCGCATGCGGCTGCGGCGAAAGCTTCACCGTTTGAAACGACTCGGCAAAGTTTGATACGAACCCCTCAGGAGGAGAGGGGTTATGCGCCTTGTCCTGCTTGTCGCGTCGCTGACACTATTCAGCGCAACCGCGGGCGCAGCCGCGCCCGCGGCCGCGCCACAACCCATCGGCGACATGCCGGTCCTCAATCCCAACGCCGATGCGTCGCAATCTTGTCCGCCGATCAGCCGCTTTGAGGCGATGAAGCGCGGCGCAAAGCTGAAGCCGGAATTGCTCGACGAGCTTCCGACGGCAGACATGTACAAAGCGGTGTATCGCCGCATCGGCCGCTGCGTCGCGCCGATCATCGTCGGCTACGGCATCGGCGCAACATCAGGAGTGAAGTCCGGCAAGCGATAATTCCGTCAACAGCCGAAAGAAGGGGAGTTCGGCATGTCCAGAATTGCAAGCCTCATCTTTGCGATCGTCTGCTACGCGATCTTCTTCGCGACCTTCCTTTACCTGATCGTCTTTGTCGGCGACTTCAGCTTCGCCGGGGTAACGGTCAACTCGGGTCCGGAGGCGTCCGTCGCGACCGCTGTGATCATCGACATCGCGTTGATCGCCCTGTTCGGGCTCCAGCACAGCATCATGGCGCGACAGGGATTCAAGCGCTGGTGGACGCGCTTCATACCTTGGTCGATCGAACGAAGCGTTTTCGTGCTCGCAGCGAGCATCGCGCTGATAATCCTGTTCTACGGCTGGCGGCCCATCAACTATGTCGTGTGGGACATCAGCAGCCCGATCCTTCACTCCCTCATTTGGGTTTTGTTCTGGGTCGGCTGGGGAACGGTCCTGCTGAGCACTTTCCTCATCAACCATTTCGAGCTTTTCGGACTGCAGCAGGCTTGGTTTCACGTGCGCGGCCTCAAACACGAGCCGCCCAAGTTCCGCCAACCCTTGTTCTACAAATGGGTGCGGCACCCGCTCTACCTCGGCTTCTTCATGGCGTTCTGGTCGACACCACAAATGACTGCCGGGCACCTGCTGTTAGCAGCGGGAGTTTCGATCTACATGCTCATCGCCATCCAGTATGAAGAGCATGACCTCGTCAGCCTGTTCGGTCGTGACTACGAGCTCTATCGCGAGCGGGCGGGGATGCTCCTGCCGCGGTTCAAACGGCGAAGCACCTGAGCGCTTCACCTGACCCCCTCTCCAGCTCTCCGGTCTCTAGAACCCGAGGCTGAAGCGGACCGCTGCGCCAACATCGCCGCTCGCGCTGGCGATGTGCCCGGGCTGGCGCCGGTAGAAGAGATTGCCGCCGATCCATGCGTTCCGGCCGAGCAGGCTCGAACCGTAGTTGAGTTCTGTATCCAGTTCCCGACCGCTCGGAGTCATGGACATGGTGCTGTAGGAACTGGCCGCCGTCTCGGTCATATAGTCGTACGATGTCGGCAGCCACATGCCGAGACCGCCGCTTTCTACGCGAAGCGGCTGGGCGAAGCGCAGGCCGATGCGATCCTGGCTGCCGAACACGCCGGTCTTCGTGAGGTCGAAGCTGTAGGCATCGGTTTGGAACTTGCCCGCCGAAAAGTCGGTCCAGCCGCGGCGCGCCATCAGGTCGGCACCCCAGCCGTTGCCGAAGTCGTGACGCGCCTCGAGGTCGAGGAACAGCGACGTCGCGCCGCCGCCGCCCAGCGCACTGCTCATCCGGCCGCCGAGTAAAGTCTGCCTTTCTTCCAGACGGCTAATGCCGAACGAAACCCAGTTCTTCGGTCCAAAGCTGCGGTCGGCGGAAATGCTGGTCCAGCGGTAGGCCGAACCGGTCGCGCTGGTCTTGAACTCCTGCCACACATCGCCGGTCTCGCCGGAGAAGGTGACGCCGACGCTCCCGAACTCATGCCGGACGGCGATGCTGCTGTTGCGCCTGGCGGTGAAGCCGGGGTCGCCGGCAATGTCCCTGGCGATCAGGAAGGCATCCGGCGCCACACCGTCGAGGCGGCGCTCAAGCGCCTTCGCGCTTTCGGAAAATCCGAACGCGACCGACGTCTTTTTGTCGAGACGCGCGACGGCCGAGCCTGCGATCAGCCGCGCCTGGCGCGCATCTTCAGGGCCGATGTCCAGCTTGGCCACGGCGAAGCCCGGGACCAGGTCGTGCCGCTGGCTGACGGTCATCGCCACGCTGATAGGACCAGCACTTGCGGAGCCGACCCTTACGTCGCCTTGCAGCGCCCGCGAGAGCGGATGGTCCGCCTGAGCCGTCTGAAGGGTCTTCGCCAGGTTGAGGACGTAGGCGCGGTCGTATCCATCGAGGATGATCGCGCCCATCGTGCCCTTGGTTCCGGCATCGCCGGCGGCGGTCGGGAGGTCGCCGTTGGAGCTCAGGCTGACCGGCGTCTTGCTCATGGCAAGAGAGGTCTGGCCAGCGGGCTGGAACGCTTTCTCGATGTTCAGCGCACCATGGCCGTAGATTGGGTCAACCCCCGCAGCGCCGAGATCCGTCGCCGAGTTGAACAGGATCTGGACGATCTGCTGTCCTGTGAGATTTGGGAATGCCTGCGCCATCAAGGCGACGGCGCCGCTGATGGTCGGAGTCGAAAAACTCGTCCCGGACCAGAGGAATTGGGCTCCGGTATTGTCCGGCGCGCGGTCATCGAAGCCGACCGCCATCAGATAAGAGTTCGCCCCCGTTCCCGCCCTGTCCGAAAAGGTCGAGATCGTGCTGGCGCTGCCCGCGGTCCCAACCGAGCCGGCGATGATCACGCTGCCAGGAAACTGTTGAGCTGGACCCAGCGCAAACGGGTCCGGATTCGGCGTGCTGTCGTTGCCCGCGGCGATCACGAGAACGATGCCCGCATTGACGGCCCGCTGCATGGCCGCAAGCAATTGTGCGCCGGGCGTCGACCCGCCGAGCGACAAGTTGATGACCTTGGCCCCGGCCATGCGCGCGGCGTCGATGCCCGCGGAGAGCGCGGGATCGAAGAAAGAGCAGCCATCCTTTTGTGCACAGCTGCCCGGATCGTCCGCGCGCTCGCTGACGATAGTTGCGTCGAACGCGACGCCCATCGTGTTCTGGCCGTTGCGAGCGGCCGCAGCGACCGCGCTGACAGCGGTTCCGTGACCGCCGTCATCGCTCACGCCGCGGTTGCCGGCGACGTCGCCGCTGGCCGGATCAATACGCCCCGCAAACTCCGCCAGGTTCGGATTGATGCCGCTGTCGACGATGCCGATCTTGACGCCCCTGCCGGTAGCCCCGTCGTTATACGCGGCGATGGCATTCGCCGCGACTGCATAGTTTGAGGCCTGATATTCCGCCGTGTCGTAATTTGTGGGCGGCGGCGGCGTGGGAGTCGGTGTGGGTGTGGGCGTCGGAGTCGGCGTCGGAGTTGGAGATGGAGTCGGAGTCGAATTGCTCGGAGGAGGAGGCGTCGAACCAACACCGCCGCCGCCCCCGCACGCCGCCAGGCTGAACGCCAGCACCATCGCGCATCCGCTGGTGCTCAAGAGCCGTTTGTTCATTGTCCCCTCCGCACAAGCCGTTGAAAAAGCACGGCTTCCCACAGTTCAACTATGATCTCTCCCACCTTTCAATTTGCTGAAGAGGGGAAACAGGCTAGGGCCGCGACCGCCCATGGACCCGCGCTTCGCCAACATATGCGACTGGATCTTCGACCTCGATAATTGCCTCTATCCGGCTTCCACGGGGCTGTTCTCGCTGATCGACCAGCGGATGGGCGCCTATATCCAGCGGCTGCTCGGATGCGATGCCGAAGAGGCCAAACGCGTCCAAAAGGCCCATTTCCACGCGCACGGCACGACTCTCGCTGGCCTGATGAAGGAACATGGCGTCGATCCGCATGACTTCCTCGAGGACGTGCATGCGATCCCGCTCGATCGCGTTAAAAGCGACGAGCGGCTCGCCGATGTACTCGGACGACTGCCGGGACGGCGGTTCGTCTTCACAAACGGCGACGCGCCTTACGCTCGAAGGGTCCTGGAGGCGATCGGCGTGCGCGACCGTTTCGAAGAGCTGCACGATATCCACGCCAGCAGCTACCGCCCCAAGCCTGACCCCCATGGCTATGAGTTGCTTTGCGAGCGCTTTGGGATTGATCCGAAACACGCGCTCCTCGCCGACGACATGGTCCAGAACCTCGCGCCGGCCAAAGAGCTCGGAATGACGACGGTTTGGGTCGACAACGGCTCGGAACGCGGAAACCATGGCTATGACGAGCGACTGGTCGATTACCGGACCACCAACGTGGGCGAGTGGCTGGAATCGATACTGGGGGAATCGGAGTGAGCGAAGAATTGCAAAGGGTGATCGAAGACGCCTGGGAGACGCGTGACTCCATCGGGCCGGACGCGAAGGGTGAAGTGCGCTTCGCGGTCGATGCAGCCCTTGCCGCGCTCGATTGCGGCGATGCCCGAATTGCGGAGCAGATCGATGGCGAATGGACGGTCCATCAGTGGCTCAAGAAAGCAGTCCTCCTGTCTTTCCGGCTGAACCCGATGGAAGCCATCTCCGGCGCCCCAGGCGGCGCACACTGGTGGGACAAGGTGCCTTCGAAATTCGCGGCCTGGGGTGAGAAGGAGTTCAGCTCCGCGGGCTTCCGCGCGGTGCCGGGCGCCATCGTCCGCCGTGGCGCCTATATCGCTCCGGGCGCGGTACTGATGCCGAGCTTCGTCAACATCGGAGCGCGTGTCGGCGAGGGCTCGATGGTCGACACGTGGGCCACCGTCGGAAGCTGCGCCCAGATCGGCCGAAACGTCCACATCTCCGGCGGCGCCGGAATCGGCGGCGTGCTCGAGCCGCTGCAGGCCGAACCAGTTATCATCGAGGACGACTGCTTCATCGGCGCGCGTTCGGAAGTGGCCGAAGGCGTGATCGTCGAGCGCGGGTCGGTCCTGTCGATGGGAGTGTTCCTTGGCGCTTCGACGAAGATCGTGGACCGCGCGTCTGGCGAGATCGCTTACGGCCGAGTTCCCGCCTATTCAGTCGTTGTCCCCGGAACGCTTCCGGGAAAAGACGGCGGACCGGCGCTCGCCTGCGCCGTGATCGTGAAGCACGTCGACGAGCGCACGCGGTCCAAGACCAGCATCAATGAGCTGTTGAGGGACTAGAACTCGCACCGTGCAGACGCGCGCAAAGCGGCCCAGCGACACCGTTGGCGTTATGTCTGATTTCGATGGACGGCGCTTCTACAGAGCTTAGCCTAACGACCGTTGTCCACCCATTGCGAGCATTCCGCCTCCACAGTTACGCTTTCCAAATAAAGGAATGCACACGCGCCGCAGGGGCACTAGGCCGAACGCCGGAATAGCGTCGAGGCCGCTGAACGTCCTGGCCGCAAAGCAATCCTAGCACGTGACCTTCAGCGCGCATTTGTCTCGGCGACGCTGGTCAGCCAGGACGGTTCCCTGGCGAAATCGCGCTCGGGAAGCACGGCCAGTTGGGTGAGGCGGTCAATGTCGATCAGCCTGATGCGCCTTCCCTCCCGAGCGATGATCCCCTCGCGCCTGAGCTGCTGCATCGTGCGGTTGACGTGAATCGACGTCAGTCCCGCGCCCTGGGCGATATGTTCCTGCGACAGCGGCCATTCGATCACCCGGCCTGCGCACGGGTCGAAGACCTTGAGGCGCCGGTAGACGTAGAGAAGCAGCGCGCAGACGCGCTGTACCGCGGACCGCTGGGCGACGGCGGCCAGGTGGTCGATCAGCATGACGCGCTCCTGCTGCGTGGTCACGAAAAGCGTGAGCGCGAGCCGCGGGGCCCGTTCGAACAGCCGCCCCAGGCGGTCCAGCGGAATGACGTCGACCGTTGCAGGCGTGACCGCCAGCACCGTCTCCGCGGCACGCGTCAGCGCGATGCTGGGAAGGCCGGCGATATCTCCGGGAAAGTGGAGTTTGACCAGCTGCCGCCGCTTGAAGTCGACTTCGACGCTGCTCGTCACCCAGCCCTCGCGGACCAGGTAGACCTCCCTCACCGGATCGCCTTGGCGGGTGATCGGCGTTCGCCCGCGAAACTCGCGACGACACATGGCCGCGCCCGCTAGCGCTTGGATCTCGGCCGCGCTGAGGGTCAGGAATTCGCAAAATCGTTGCAATGGAACAGGCTCCACGCATTGATCTCCGCAGATCCGAATGAGCTCTTCGGCCCCCTGTTCGGTGAACGGCTCGCGAATGAAAACTAATCAGCGTCAGTATTGTCGATAATCGGACACAATTATCCTTCGATGTGCTGCTCGGGGAGCACGGTCGGGACATGGCATTCGTCGCGGCCGTTTGGACAATTTAAGACGAGTTCTTCGTTTGCACTCGAAGGGGCGCGCATCTTGGTCGAGGACTGGTACGAGACTATCGAACGTCTGGAAGCCAACGCGGAAGGATGGGAGCGTCAGTCGCAGCTGCCATCTCTAAGCGCACGAGCCGTTCTCCTTTCCAAGAGGCGTGCCCAGCGCTCTAGGGAGCTCGCGGCAAAGATGAGGGAAGAAGCCATGCGCGACGCACATTGCCGCGTCGCTCCGCATCACGTCCGGGGCCCCTCGCAATGACTCGGTGACATAAGCTCAACTTATTGCCGGCTGGCTGCCATTTGTTGGTAGGCACATGGCTGTAACCGGTATCTGCCGGCGGCCATGAAACCGATCGATCCCCACGCGTTTGACCGCAAGCAGACGGAAGGCGCGAAGCCTATTACCGGACATGATGCGCACGTGATCCGCGCGCAGATGAACGGCAACGACTGGCTTATTCTCGGCGTCCTTGCCGTGATCTGGGGCGGAGCGTTCTTTTTTATTGGAGTAGCAGTGCGCCATGTGCAGCCGCTGACTTATGTCTGGCTGCGCCTCACGATCGCCGCGGCCGCGATGTGGACCTATCTCCATCTCAAGGGCGAAAAGCTGGGCGTTCCGCGTTCGGCGTGGGGATCGATCCTGCTCCTCGCGCTTCTCAACAATGCGCTACCGTTCACCCTGTTTGGATGGGGTCAGACGCACATCGCTAGCGGTCTTGCGTCGATTCTCAATGCGACGACGCCGATCTGGGGCGTGGTTGTCGCCCATTTCCTGACTCACGACGAGCGGCTGAGCCCGCGTAAGATCGCCGGCGTGCTGCTCGGCTTCGGCGGAGTCGCGACGATGATAGGCCCCTCGCTACTTTCCAGCCTGGGCAGCGCCGCGCTTGCGCAGCTCGCCTGCGTCACCGCGGCCCTGAGCTATGCGCTGGCGGCAGTCTGGGCCCGCCGCTTCCGTCGCCAGGGCATTTCGCCGCTCAGCGTCACCACCGGACAGCTCACCGCCGGAGCGCTGATGATGCTGCCGCTGTCGATGTTGGTCGACCGGCCCTGGACTCATGCCTTCCCGCCCCTCACGGCGTGGGCAGCGATCACGGCGCTCGCCTTGTTCTGCACGGCGCTAGGTTACGTGCTCTACTTCCGACTGATCGCGACATCGGGTGCGACAAACGCGCTGCTGGTCACCCTGCTCGTTCCGCCCGTCGCGATCGCCCTCGGCGCGCTGTTCCTGAACGAAACGCTTGCGCCGCAGGACTTCATGGGGCTCGGCCTGATAGCTCTGGGCCTCGCGGCGATCGACGGGCGTCTGTTGTCGCTGATCGGCAAATGGCGGAAAGTCACCGACCGGTTTGGGCCAAATTACGCGGGCCTGCGCTAGGAGTTCAGCTCACCTTCGGCGCGGAACCGGCTTCCGCGAGCAGCTTGGCAGCCTCCGCGCCGGTCCAGTCGAGGTCGCCGACATAGCGCCACACTTCGCGGCCCTGCGCGTCGAAAAGGATCGTGGTCGGGAGAACCTCCGCGCCGGCTTTCCCCGAGATGCCCATGTCCTCGTCCTGATAGGCGTCCAGATGCTCGATCTTGTGAACATCGAGAAAGGCGACGACGGACGCATGAGGCGCATTGTCCTGGCTGATGGCGACGACCTGCAGTCCGTCCTTGCCTTGTGATCCCTTCAAGCGGTCGAGGGTCGGAAGCTCCTTGACGCAGGGAGCGCACCAGGTCGCCCACAGATTCACGAGCACCGGCTTGCCCGAGAATTCGGCAAGACTGGTTTCTTCGCCGTCCGGGTCCCTGAAGCTCACGTCCGGCGCCGGCTTACCCTTGTGGCTGCGGTCGACGCCCCTGACTTCGCCGGTCTCCGAGGAGGCAATTTCCTCGGCCGTAGCAGCTTGATTGATCGGCTGCTGAGCCTGTTCGGTCTTGTGACATGCGGCCAGCGCGAGAAGGGCGCAGGAAATGACGATAAGTCGCATGCGAGCGGCAGTAGATTCGAGGACCGCGTGCGGCAAGCTGGCGCTCCGGCGCGGCAAAGGCTAGTCGGAAGCGCATGAAGGCTTCGCGTGTCCTGGTGCTTGTATCGCTGGCTGCCCTCAGCAGCTGCGGACGCGTCGCCAATTTGCAGCCCGCGACCGGGCAAAGCCTTCCCGTCAAGCCGCTGATGGCGAAGACGCAGCCGACCGCGAAGGACCTGCTGACACTGCCAACCTGGGCGAAACCTGATCGCGTCGACGAGCTTGAGAAACGCTCGCAGCCGAGGCCCGCCGATCCGTTCGACCTTCCGCCTCCGACCGGTGGCTCAGCCCCGTCGCAACCGGCCGGTTCCGACCAGCAGCCGGCGACCAGCAACACCAGCGCCGCGACTCCGGGAGACTGACCGAAATGGCCAACCGCGTCCGCAAGGCGGTGTTTCCCGTCGCCGGCCTTGGCACCCGCCTGCTCCCCGCCACGAAGAGCATTCCCAAGGAGATGATTACGATCGTCGACCGGCCGCTCATCCAGTACGCGGTCGACGAGGCGCGCGAGGCGGGAATCGAGGAACTGATCTTCGTTACCGGCCGGGGAAAGCCCGCGCTGGTCGATTATTTCGACCAGGCCTTCGAGTTGGAGGCGATGCTTCGGGAGAAGGGTAAAAGCCTCGACGTTCTCGAACCCTCACGAGTGAAATTCGGTGAGCTGATCACCGTTCGGCAACAGCAGCCGCTCGGCCTCGGCCACGCGGTCTGGTGTGCGCGCCACATCGTCGGCGATGAGCCTTTCGCGGTGCTGCTTCCCGACGACTTGATGGCCGGCAAGCCGGGCGCTCTCCGGCAGATGGTGAATGCATGGGAGAAGGTTGGCGGCAATCTCGTCGCTACCGAGGAAGTGCCGGCGGAGAAGACCAAGTCCTACGGCATTATCACACCGGGTGCGGCGGACGGTGACCTGACCGAGGTGCGCGGGCTCGTCGAGAAGCCGGACCCGAGCGTCGCTCCGTCACGGCTCGGGGTGATCGGCCGCTATATCCTCCAGCCTGAGGTGATGCGAATGCTGGACGCAGGCGAAACCGGGGCCGGCGGCGAAATCCAGCTCACGGACGCCATGGCCAAGCTGATCGGCAATCAGCCGTTCCATGCGCTGAAGGTGAGCGCGGTGCGGTACGATTGCGGCGACAAGGCCGGGTTCGTCATCGCCAATCTCGCGATGGCGCTCGAGCGCGCGGATGTCGGGCCCAAGGTCCGGGAGTTTATCTCGACTCTTTAGATTCCGCCGCGGCCAGCTGCTCGCGCAGCTCGCCGATCTGGATCGCGCGCTCGACGACGCGGGCGTCGAGCATGGCATTATCGTGCTGGAGCCGCTTGAACGTGCGCGCGCGCTCGATCCGCCGATCAATCCGGGCGAACAACACCTCGAAATGGAAGGGCTTCAGGATCACGTCGTCGGCGCCTGCCTCATAGGCCCGAATGGCACCTTTCGGCTCCGACTTGCCGGTGATCAGCAGCACCGGAATGTCGCGCCACAGCACTTCGTCGCTGATCAACCGCGCAAGTTCGGCACCGCTCATCTGCGGCATGTTGAGCTCGGCAAGGACGAGATCGATCGGAACACGATAGAGTTCGGCGACCGCCGCCTGGCCGCTGTCGGCCGCCGAGACGCGGTACCCGACCTCGACCAGCCTGCGCGCCAGCACCTCAAGGTTCGTCTTGTTCGATTCGACGACGAGGATGCGAGGCCGCTCTTCCGGAGGCGCTGTGCTGCGAATGTCCATTGCGCATGCGGAATAAACGGAATTGGTTAATGGCGGGATAAGTGATGGCTGAAGCCACTCTATACGCCTGCCGCGTGGCATCGAGCCGCCGCATCTGTTAGCCCCCCGCCGATGCCACAGTCCGCCGCCGCTTCCGCTCGTGAGATCCTGACCGGTCTCCACGGAATCATGGCCAAGCGCGGCTCGGCGCAACACAAGCTCGACCAGGTCGTCGACCTCATCGCCGACAAGATGGGCAGCGATGTGTGCTCGATCTATTTGCTGAGGGATAATTTCCTCGAGCTGTTCGCGACGCACGGCCTGCGCAAGGAAGCGGTGCACGTGACGCGAATGCGAATGGGCGAAGGCCTGGTCGGCACCATTGCCGCGGAAGGCCGGATCCTGAACCTCGCGGAGGCCGCGGAGCACCCGGCCTTTGCCTATCGGCCGGAGACGGGCGAGGAGCGGTTCCACAGCTTCGCCGGGGTGCCGATCGTGAGGCTCGAAAGCCCGATCGGCGTGCTGGCGGTCCAGCACGCCGAACCGCGCCGCTACGAGGATGTCGAGATCGAGGCGCTTCAGACCGTCGCGATGGTGCTTTCGGAGGTGATCGCGGGCGCACGGCTGGTGGACGGCGCCAGACGCAGCCGTCTCCGCAGCGCTGGCCCGCTTCGCCTGTCCGGGCTGAAGCTCGTCGCCGGCATGGCCAAGGGCGAAGCCGTGTTCCACGAGCCGCGAGTCATCGTCGAGCACACCGTGGCGCAGGACATCGAGGCCGAGCGCACGCGGGTCTACGCTGCCTTTCGCCGGATGCGCGAGCAGATCGACAATATGGCTCGCGACGCGGAATTTGGCACCGCCGGCGAGCACCAGGAGATTCTTCAGACCTATCGGATGTTCGCCTATGACGAGGGCTGGTCGCGCCGGATCAACGAGGCGATCGACAGCGGCCTGACCGCCGAGGCGGCAATCGAGCGCGTGCAGCAGCGGACGCGCGCGCGGATGCAGGACATCGACGATCCTCTGCTCCAGGAGCGGATGCACGATCTCGAGGACCTCTCGAACCGGCTTCTTCGAATCGTGTCGGGGCGGCTGGGGACGGCTGCACAGACCGGACTCACGCGCGATTCCGTTCTCGTGGCGCGCAACCTGGGGCCCGCCGAGCTGCTCGAATATGACCGGCGGCGACTCAAGGGGGTGCTGCTCGAAGAGGGTTCACTCACCTCGCACATGACGATCGTCGCGCGCGCCATAGGCGTGCCGGTGATCGGCCGGCTCCACGACATCCGCCACAGCGTCGAAGAAGGCGAGACGATCCTTGTCGACGGGGATAATGGCAGCGTGATCATCCGGCCCAATCGCGCGCTTCTCACCGGCTTCGAGCATCGCATGGCGCTGAGCCAGAAGCGGCGTGCCGAATTCGCCGCGGTCCGCACGCTTCCCGCTCAAACCAGGGACGGCGTCAAAGTCAGCGTTATGGTCAACGCCGGTCTCGCCGAGGACGCCGCCGCCCTCAACATGAGCGGCGCGGACGGCATCGGCCTGTTCCGCACCGAGTTCCAGTTCCTCGTGTCGGCAACCTTGCCGGGCCGGGAGCGCCAGCAGCGCCTCTATACGAAGGTGCTGCAGGCGGCCGGGACCAAGCCGGTCGTCTTCCGGACCGTCGACATCGGGGGCGACAAGGCCTTGCCGTACCTATCCGACGATGCCGAGGAGAAAGCCGAGAACCCAGCGATGGGCTGGCGCGCACTGCGCCTGTCGCTCGATCGTTCGACGCTCATGCGCGCGCAGGCACGGGCTCTCATCGAAGCATCGGGCGGGAAGATCCTGCGAGTCATGTTCCCGATGGTCTCCGAGCCATGGGAATATGAGCAGGCACGCGGCCTCTTCGAGGAACAGGTCGATTGGGCGCGGAAGGCAAAGCGGCGGCTGCCGAAAGAGATCCAGTTCGGCGCGATGCTCGAGGTGCCGAGCCTGGCCGAGATGCTGGACCAGCTCCTGCCCCGCGTCGATTTCCTCTCCATCGGAACAAATGATCTCACCCAATTCCTTTTTGCCGCCGACCGGTCGGACCCCCGCCTCGCCCAACGGTACGATTGGCTGAGTCCGGCAATTCTTCGGTTCCTGAAGCGTTTGCTCGACGCGTGTCGCGCGGCCGATGTGCCAGCACGAATTTGCGGCGAAATGGCGGGCAGGCCGCTCGAGGCCATGGCGCTGATCGGCATCGGAGCGGAGAATTTCTCGATCACCCCGGCGGGCGTCGGGCCGGTGAAGGCGATGGTGCGATCGCTCGACGCGGGGGCGGTGCGCAGTCGGTTGGACCAGCTTCTCGCCAAGCCGCCGAGGGATATGCGCAAGGCGCTTACCGAGTGGGCACGGAGGCATAACGTCACAATCGGTTGACACTCGCGTCCCAGCCCTCAAACAGAAGACATGGCACGGCGCGAACCTGACCCAGAGCCGATCGACGAAGAGCCGACCGAGTCGGAGGCTCCGACCGTGGGCGAGCAACTGCGCGTGGCACGCGAGGAAAAGGGGCTGAGCCTCGAAGACGTTGCCGCTCAAACGCGCATCCCGCGGCGGCATCTGGAAAGCCTCGAGCGCAGTGACTGGGAGTCGCTTCCGGCCCCGACTTACACAACCGGATTCGCAAAAAGCTACGCGAGCGCCGTCGGCCTTGACCGGACTGAGATCGGCGACCAGCTTCGCGCCGAAATGGGCGGGCAGCGCTTCGCTGCCGACACCGCGCAGGTGTTTGAGGCGGCCGATCCCGCACGGACCATGCCGAAATCGCTTGTTCTCGCCGCAATCGGCGCCGTGATCCTACTCATCGCGGTGATGAGCTGGCTCAACAGCCGCTCACTCGAACAGCCGGAAGAGGCGAGTAATCCGCCGGCAGCCCAGCCGACGGCCACGACGGCTCCTGCGCCGAAACCAGCCCAACAGCCCGCGGCGCCGCTCGCGCGAGGCCCTGTCGTCCTGACTGCGACGGATGCGGTCTGGCTGCAGGTCAGCGAGAAAGGCGGCGCCACGCTCTTCTCCGGGATGCTGCAGCCGGGGCAGACCTACGCGGTCCCGCCGACGGCCACTGCTCCGGTGCTGAAGACTGGCAAGCCCGAGGCGCTGAAGGTTACCGTCGGCAACTCGGTCGCACCGCCGGTCGGGCCGGCCGCCACGACCGTAAGCAACGTCAGTCTGCTTGCCGCAGACCTCATGAAGGCGCATCCTTCTGGGGGAGCACCCGCCCCGCCCGCGCAGCCTCGTCCGCAAACTCGCCACCCTGCGGCGGCTGTGCCCGCCGCGCCGCCGGCGGCAGCACCTGCTGAAACGGCGCCGACGACCAACGCAGCGCAATAGATTCATCGGCGCGAAAGGCCGAGTAAGGCAAAGTCGCGAGAAGAAAGCCTGGGGAAAGCCAAGTGAAATCAGTAAGTCCGATCACCGCTCTCGCGGCTTCTGCGGCCGTCGCACTCCTGCCTGCAGCGGCTGTGGCGCAGCGCCAGGCGCCGACGCCGGATCAGCGCATCGAGCGTCTCGAACGGCAGGTGAATCAGATGCAGCGGCAGCTATTCCCGAAAGGGCGGCCGGCGGACACGGCCGGCTTCTCCGATGAGCCTGCAGCGACACAATCGTCGGTAACGACGCTCGACCAGCGTCTGGACGCGCTCGAGCGGCAGATGGCGGACCTGCTTCGCCAGTCGGAGGAGAATGGTCACCACCTGCAGACACTCGAATCAGACGTCGCCAAGACCCGGACGGACCAGGAGCAGCGCCTGTCGACGCTCGAGCAGCGGATGAACGAGGCGGCGGCGGCGGCCGTCGCGCCGGCCCCGACCGAACCTGCGGCCGAGCCAAGACCCTCGACGGCCAAGCCATCCGGCAAGCCCCCGAAGACAGTGGCGAAGACCGAGAGCGGCCCAGTGTCGGCCGCGGCACCGAGCGACGCGGCGGCCCCGGGCGGCGACCCCGGCGAGGACGCGTACAGCGAAGGCTTCCATCTGTGGGAAGCCGGCAATTACGACCAGGCGATCGCCTCGCTCAAATCGTTCGCTGCTGCCTACCCCAAGCATCGCCGAGTCAGCTATGCGAACAACCTCATCGGCCGGTCGCTGATCGAGCAGGGCAAGCTGCGCGAGGCCGCGGCGGTGCTTTTGGCCAACTATCGCTCGAACCCTAACGGCGAGCGGGCCCCCGATAGCCTCTATTATCTTGGGCAGGCGGAAATGAAGCTCGGCCAGACCGGGCAGGCGTGCAGGGTCTATGCCGAATTTGACGCAATCTATGGCGCCAAGGCCCGTTCCGATCTCCGCAAGCAGGTGAGCGACGGCAAAGCGCAGGCCCAGTGCGGCTGATGTGCTAATGGGTTCGGGATGGTTCCCGAACCCGCTCTTGTCGAACGTTTCAGCCGCGACCTCGATGCGCTGATTGTACCTGATGCTCGGATCGGCATTGCCGTTTCGGGAGGTACCGACAGCTTAGCGCTCCTGCTGCTTGCAGCGGCGGCACGGCCTAACCAGATCGAAGCGGCGACGGTTGATCACGCGCTACGCGACGGCAGCCGCGATGAAGCGGAGATGGTGGGAAATGTCTGTGCGACCCTCGATGTGCCGCACGTCGTCCTCGCAGCGAAATGGCGGGAAAAGCCCCTGACGGCGGTTCAGGAGCGGGCCCGCGAGGAACGCTATCGGCTTCTTGCCGGTTGGGCCAGGGACCGGCAAATCGATGCGGTCGCGACCGGGCATCATCTCGATGACCAGGCCGAGACGCTCCTCATGCGATTGACGAGAGGCTCCGGCGTGCGCGGACTTTCCGCCATGCGGCGGCGCGCTATCGTGCCCGGGAGCGACGTTCCGCTACTGCGCCCACTGCTCGACTGGCGCCGCTCGGAGCTCGAACGGATCTGTGTGAGCTGTGAGCTGGATCCCGCCCTGGACCCAAGTAATGAGAACGAGCAGTTCGAACGCGTCCGACTCCGCCACGCCTTGGCACAGGCCCAGTGGCTCGATCCGCAATCACTGGCATCGAGCGCCGCGCATCTCGGAGCAGCCGATGATGCGCTTCAATGGGCGGCCGGGCAGGAATGGAAGGCGGCGGTGACGAATGGCGACGCGGAGTTCATCTACCGGCCGGTGGACGCGCCGGCGGAAATTCGGCGCCGGATTGTGTCACGCGCGGTGTGCGCCGTTGGAACGGAAGGAGGGGGAGCCGATCTCCGCGGCCGCGAGCTCGACCGTTTGATCGAGGTGCTGGCAAGCGGTGGAACCACGACGATCCGTGGGGTTCGCTGCAGGGGCGGCGCCGAATGGCACTTCGCGAAGGCCCCTCCGCGAAAAAGTTGAATTCCGCTCAGCGGGTGGTTGCAAACGGCACAGCAGGCGGCTGTTCGCCGGACTCTTCCGTATCGCCGGCCGTCGCAGATTTCTCTTCGTTGACCCTATCCGGCCGTTCGATCGGCTCGAGCTTCTCCGGCTGCGGCGGTGCCGGAATCCATCTCCCGCCGGCCTCACGAACGAGAAGCACGTGGCAGCGCTTGCACTCGCTGAGCCAGCATTGATGCTTGTCGTCGAACGTCGCCCTGCTGCGCGAGCGGCGATGGCCGAAGATGAGGCAACGCAAAGTCATTTCCCGGAGCTGATTGTGCCAGCACCCCTGCGAGTCTGGAGGAGGAATGTTCGGGGACAGGGATTGGTTGCGTGAACTCGACCAACTTTATGAACGGTCTTTATGACTGCAGTTTCAGTCGCCTGGTTAGAACGGAAAGCCTTGACTGTCCCAAGTTGAGACAAAGTTGGCTTAATTTATTATTAACCACGACAAGCATCTGTGCTATCTGACCGGTCCCGATCCGAGTCGGAGGCCATCCCATGCACAAATATCTCATTGGACTTTTGGCTGCAGCAAGCGCTTCTGTGGCTCAAGCAGCAGTGATCAACATCGACCTCGGTAGCGCCCCTGGCGATCTGGGCAACGATCATACCTACTCCACCACCGCCGGCGATGTTGTCGCCTCAGGCTATAGCGCGCCAAATGCGGACGAGCACCTGTGGGGCAAGAACGGCGGCGGCAACGAGCAGGGCCTCGGCCTGGCTGACGATCCGTCAACCCAGCACGAGATCTATTCACCCGGTGCCCCCGATGGAGCCTTCATCCAGCTGAACATTAGCGATCTCATCGGCAGCGTAAGCTCGATCGATTTCTTCATGAACAGCACGACCGCCGGTGAGGAATGGTCCGTTTACGGAAGCAACACCGATGCCGCGGGGTTCGGCACTCTGGTGGCGAACGGCAGTGACCAGGGGGCGAGCAACACCCACAACCTCGTATTGGGTGCGTATAAGTTTTACAATTTCTATTCGGATGGAACGAACGGTGAGACGTTCGGCAACGTCCTTATTGGCGGGCTGACACTGAATGAGTCGGTGCCGGAACCGGCAACCTGGGCGATGATGCTCCTCGGCTTCGGCGCGATGGGCGTTGCATTCCGTCGCCGTCGGCGGACCACGGTCACGCTGCCGCAGCTCGCGTAACCCTTCGACTTTCGGAATAAGTGCCGCCTGCGCGAGTGGGCGGCACTTTTTTGTGCAGGTCGCCGCAACCCAGTCCCGAAATAAGACAGAATGTGTTATTAATCTTCGACAATGTCTTGGTTAAACGTTAGTTAACCCGGCTACGCCCGAGTCGCGGGCGTGTGGCGTCAAATTCTAATGGGGGCTCAGCATGCGTAAGTTCATCATCGGTCTTCTGGCCGCATCCGCGCTTGGAGCGGCGTCGGCTGCCAATGCGACGACCAATATCAATTTCAATGATCCGGCGGGCAACATTGGCCCCAGTCACACCTATTCGAATGGCGGCCTCTCCGTCACAGCTTATGGTGTCGATACCTTTCTCAATCCGCGCAACCTGTACGGAAAGAGCGACGGAGGCGACGAGAACGGCGTCGGCATCGCCAATGACCCCACAGGCGATCACGAGATATGGGGAGATATTCTTGGCAACGGGACAGCGATTATCCTCGATGTCAGCGACTTGCTGGCGAGCAATGTCTCGGAAGCCCAGTTTTTCATGGGCAGCACGACGAATGGCGAGGAATGGATCGTCTGGGAATCAAATTCCTTCGGCGGCTTTGTCCAGGCCCTGAGTGGCACCGACGAACTCACATGGCATAACCTGCCGGATTGGGGTTCGTACTCGTTTTATGGGTTCACGGCAGGTGGAAACGGGCAGAATGTCCTGCTCGGTGGACTGTCGCTGACCACCTCGGTTCCAGAGCCAGCGACCTGGGCAATGATGCTCCTCGGCTTCGGTGCAATGGGCTTCGCCCTGCGTCGCAGCAAGCGGACCGCGACGGTGCTTCCGCAGCTCGCCTGAAGCTTCTACGTTCGGAAAAAGATGAGGCCGTCCGTAGCCGCGGGCGGCCCCATCTTTTTGTCCCGATAGTCTAGCCGCGGCTCTCGAGTGCCGCTGCAGCCTCGTCGACCAGCTCCTGGATGATCGCGGCGACCGGCTCCTCGCGATTGACCATGCCGACCGACTGACCGGCCATGACCGAGCCGGTCTCGACGTCGCCGTCGATCACCGCTCGCCGGAGCGCGCCCGCCCAATAATGCTCGATCTGGAGCTGGGCCTCGGCCATCTCGACTTCGCCGCTGTCGAGCAGGTTGGCGACCTCGCGCTGCTTGGCGGCGAAGCGCTCGGTTTCCTTGTTCTTCAACGCGCGCACAGGAATCACCGGGAGCCGCGGATCGATCTGAACGCTGAGCACCGCGTCGCGGGCCGAGGCGCGGATGAAGGCCTTCTTGAAGTTCGCGTGCGCAATGCTCTCATTCGCGCAGACGAAGCGGGTGCCGAGCTGGACGCCGACCGCCCCCATTTCGAGATAAGCGGCGATCGCTTCGCCCCGACCAATTCCGCCGGCGACGAACACTGGAATGTCCTTGCTGACGATCGGAAGGATTTCCTGGGCGAGCACCGATGTGGAGACCGGGCCGATATGGCCGCCCGCCTCCATGCCTTCGATCACCAGCGCGTCGACGTTCGAACGCATGAGCTTCTTCGCCAGCGCGAGCGCGGGCGCAAAAGCCATGAGTTTTGCGCCACGCCCTTTGATCTTGTCCATTGCCCAGCCTGGCGGGAGACCGCCGGCGAGCACGACATGGCCAACATCGTGCTTTGCGCAGACATCGATGAGCTCGGCCAGTTGCGGGTGCATCGTAATGAGGTTGACGCCGAACGGCCGGTCGGTGCGTGCCTTCGTCTCGGCAATCTCGGTGTCGAGAAGCTCGGGACTCATCGCTCCGCAGGCGATCACCCCGAAGCCGCCTGCGTTGGAGATGGCCGAGACGAGGTGGCGCTCGCTGACCCAGCTCATCGCGCCCCCCATGATCGCGACGTCGCAGCCGAGAAACTCGGTGCCGCGATGCATCAGCTCCTTGAGCCGCGCGTGCCCCACAGATTCATGAACCGCCCGCGGCTCGGCAATCAGCCCCTCGCCGCTCATGCCGCCTGCTCCGCGTCGAGTCCGAATGCTGTGTGAAGTACCCGGACCGCAAGCTCGAGCTCCTGCTCGGATATGAGTGCGCTCACCTTGATCTCGCTCGTGGAGACCGCAAGCAGGTTGATCTGCCGCTCGGCGAGTGTTTCGAACATCCTCGCGGCGAGCTGCGGGTTGGAGCGGATCCCGACGCCGACGATGCTGACTTTCGCCACTCCATCGTCATGAAGAAGTTTTGCGTAACCGATCTCGCCCTTGCGCTGCTCGATGACGGACATCGCCTGCGCGAGGCTGGCGCGCGGGACGGTGAAGGTCAGGTCCGACGACCCGGTGTCGGGCGTCGCGGCGTGAACGATCATGTCCACCTGGATTCCGGCTTCGGCCACGGGTGAGATGACCTGCGCGACGGTGCCGGGCTTGTCGGGAACTCCGGTAAGGGTGATGCGAGCTTCGTTGCGATCGGCCGCGATGCCCGCGATGAGGTTTTTTTCCATCTGGTCTCCCGAAAGCTCGGCGACGATATCCGTGCCTGGCTTGTCCTCGAACGCCGACAGGACGCGCAACGGCAAGTTCTCGCGCATCGCAAGCCCTACAGAACGGACCTGCAGGACCTTCGCTCCGACGCCGGCGAGTTCGAGCATTTCCTCGAATGTGACCTGGTTGAGCTTGCGCGCGCGCGGAACGATGCGCGGATCGGTCGTATAGACGCCGTCGACGTCCGTGTAGATGTCGCAGCGATCGGCCTTGACGCCGGCGGCAATGGCGACGGCGGACGTGTCGGAGCCGCCGCGCCCGAGTGTGGCGAGGCGACCGTCTGTCGAGACGCCCTGGAACCCGGGGATCACAGCGACGGTGCCGCCGCTCAGCGCCTCGTCGAGCGTTGCGGCTTCGACGGCTTCGACGCGCGCATTGCCGTGGACGCCCGACGCGCGAACCAGCTGCCATCCCATGAAGCTGCGCGCATTCAGCCCCGTCGCCTGCAGGGTCATAGCCAGCAGTCCGGACGTCACCTGCTCGCCGCTCGCGACCACCACGTCATATTCGGTCGGGTCGTGCAGCGGGGCTGCCTCGCGGCACAGCTGCACGAGACGGTCCGTCTCGCCAGCCATTGCAGAGACGACCACGAGCACTTCGTTGCCCGCCTCGGCCTCGCGCCGCACGCGCGATGCAACGCTGCGGATGCGCTCTATACCCGCCATCGACGTGCCGCCGAATTTCATCACGATCCGCGCCATTCAAGCGCGGGGTCTTAGCTGCTGCCCGCGTCCGCGCAACCTGCGACCCAGTCCGGCATCCGGTCAGCGGCGATGAGGCGATCAACGTCAATGCGTGGCCGTACGACCGCCCAGCGGCTGCCGCACACCAGCACTTCCGGCGTGAGCGGGCGCGAATTGTAGGTGCTCGACATCGCCGCCGCATAAGCGCCCGCCGTGCGGAAAACGACGAGGTCGCCCGCGTCTACCGAGTCGATGTTCCGGCCGGTCGCGAACGTATCGCCTGACTCGCACACGGGGCCGACAACGTTGGCGATGCGCTGACCGCCCGAGGGCCGCACGGCCTCAATCCGATGCCACGCGTCGTACAGTGCGGGCCGCATGAGGTCGTTCATCGCCGCATCGACGATGACGAACGGATTCCTCGCGCCGGGCTTTACGCGGATGACACGCGACAGAAGCACGCCGGCATTGCCGACGATTAGGCGGCCAGGCTCGAACACCAGGCGAACGTTCCAGCCGCGGGTCACGCGCCGAACCATCTCCCCATATTCGGCCGAGCTGGGAGGCAGTGGCTGATCGGGATCGTAGGGCACACCAAGGCCGCCGCCGAGATCGGCGACGCGCATGTCGCGCCCCGTCGCGCGAAGCTCGCCGATCAACTTTCCGATCCGCAGGAAGGCCCGTTCAAACGGATCGAGCGTGGTGAGCTGACTGCCGATGTGGACAGCCACGCCTCCGACCGCGAGGCCAGGAAGCTTCGCGGAACGCGCATAGGCCTCGAGCGCTTCGCCGATTGGGATGCCAAACTTGCTCTCGGCGGCGCCCGTCATGATCTTGGCATGGCCGCCGGCAGCGACGTCCGGGTTGACGCGGAAACCCACGGGCGCAGTGCGGCCCATTGCCGTTGCAACGGCCGACAGCATCTCGGCCTCGGCGATGGACTCCAGATTGAATTGATACAGGCCGCCTTCGAGCGCGAGGCGCATCTCTTCTTCTGTCTTGCCGACGCCCGAGAATACTATCTTGTCCGCCGGGATTCCCGCTGCCCGCGCCCTCCGATATTCTCCGCCGGAGACCACGTCGGCGCCTAGACCGGCCTGGGCGAGGGTAGCGATCACGGCGCTGTTGGGATTGGCCTTGACCGCATAAGCGATGAGCGGATCGGTCAGCGGCTCGAGGGCACAACGAATCTCGGTCACGCGACGCAGCATGGCCGCCGTCGAATAGACATAGACGGGCGTGCCCACCGCAGCCGCAATCTCGGACAGCGGAACTTCCTCGCAATGGAGTTCGTCTTTCCTGATCTGAAAATCGTCCATCGCGCCATTCACGCACGGACGGCTTCCCCTTTGCAATCCCGGAGAGCATTGAGGGCCCATGGTCGAGAGCAGCATCGTTCCCAAAGAGGTCGAGCAGTTCGGCAAGCTCGCCGCCGACTGGTGGGATCCTAACGGAGCAGCGGCGATGCTGCACAAGCTCAATCCCGTGCGCCTCAGCTACATTCGGGACATGATCGACCAGCATTGGCAGTGCGACGAATGCAGCCGCCGGCCGCTCGAAGGAAAGACCGCGCTCGATGTCGGCTGCGGCGCGGGGCTTCTGACCGAGCCGCTGTCGAGGCTCGGAGCAACGGTCACCGGTATCGATGCAACACCCGAAGTGATTGCCGTCGCGCGCGAACATGCGGCGGCTCAGGGCCTTCAGATCGACTATCGCCCGGGCGACGTCCAGGAGCTCGCGGGTGAGTACGACCTCGTCACCTGCATGGAGGTGATCGAGCACGTCGCCGAGCCCGCGGCCTTTGCGAAGGCGCTTGCGAAGCGGCTCGCGCCCGGGGGACTGCTGATACTTTCGACACCGAACGCGACGAGCTGGTCGAGGCTGATTTTGATCACCATCGGAGAACGATTCGGTCAAATCCCGAAAGGCACGCACGACTTCGACAAGTTCATTGCGCCGGACAGGATGAAGCTGCTGCTTGCGGACGCGGGGCTGGAATGCCTCGATATTGAAGGCATGGCCTGGTCGCTGACGCGCGGGCTGCACCTCAGCGATGACACGCGCCTGAATTATCTGCTCGCCGCCGTGCACGCGCGCCCCGCTATGCCGGGATAGGCGGCCGATTCGATGTGCTCCTGCGGAGGCAGGAGGCCGGGCTCTCTGTTGTTTAGGACTGGACCCCGGCCTTCGCCGGGGTACAGAAGCGCGCATGGCTGATAAGCCCACCAAATCCGACTGGGAAAAGCTCGCGGAGAAGGAAAGCCGCGGCAAGGATCTGTCGCGCGAAACGTTCGAGGGCATCCGTCTCAACACGGTTTACGGCCCCGGGGACGAAGCCGGAATCGATAGCGGCTTCCCGGGCCTCGCGCCTTTCACCCGCGGGCCCTACGCGACCATGTACGCCGGGCGCCCCTGGACCATCCGCCAGTATGCCGGCTTCTCGACCGCCGAGGAATCCAACGCCTTCTACCGCCGCAACCTCGCCGCCGGGCAGAAGGGCCTCTCCGTCGCCTTCGACCTCGCCACCCACCGTGGCTACGACAGCGACAACCCGCGCGTCGCCGGCGATGTTGGGATGGCGGGCGTGGCGATCGACAGCGTCGAGGACATGAAGCTCCTTTTCGACGGCATCCCCTTGGGCGAGATGTCGGTCAGCATGACCATGAACGGCGCGGTGCTCCCGGTCATGGCATTCTTCATCGTCGCCGGCGAGGAACAGGGCGTTCCGCACGACAAGCTCACCGGCACGATCCAGAACGACATCCTCAAAGAATTCGCGGTCCGCAACACCTACATCTATCCGCCCGAACCCTCGATGCGGATCGTCGCCGACATCATCGCCTATTGCGCGGCGGAGATGCCGAAGTTCAACTCGATCTCCATCTCCGGCTATCACATGCACGAAGCCGGGGCGACGGCGGTCCAAGAGCTTGCCTACACGCTCGCCGACGGCATGGAATATGTCCGCGCTGCGGTGGCCGACGGTCTCGACATCGACGATTTCGCGCCGCGCCTTTCGTTTTTCTTCGGCATCGGCATGAACCTGTTCATGGAGGTCGCGAAGCTGCGCGCCGCGCGCACGCTCTGGCACCGGATCATGACCGATCTCGGGGCGAAGAAGGACGAATCCAAGCGCCTCCGCACTCACTGCCAGACGTCGGGCGTCAGCCTCACCGAGCAGGACGCGTACAACAACATC
>JBEDUM010000041.1:0-7542 GCA_040414585.1 Sphingomicrobium sp.
CCGCCTCCTCGAGATCGTGCGAGACGAGCACCGTGGTGGTGCCGGTCTCGACGAAGATGCGCTGCAGCTGGTCGCGCATGAACAGGGTCATCTCGTAATCCAGCGCTGAGAACGGCTCGTCGAGAAACAGGATTTGCGGCTCGACCACCAGCGCCCGCAGGATCGAAATGAGCTGCTGCTGGCCGCCGGAGAGCTCATAAGGATAGCGCTTGAGATCGACCTTGACGCCGAGGCTCGCGATCATGCGCTCTGTGCGCAGGCGCCGCTCGGCTTTCGGCAACTTCATCAGCTTGAGCGGATACTGGATGTTGTCGATCGCGCGCATCCAGGGAAACAGCGCCTCGCGATAGTTCTGGAACACATAGCCGAATTTGATGTCGCGAAGCGGCTTGCCGTCGAACAGAATTTCTCCGGCATCGGTCGGGATCAAGCCGGTGATCATGTTGATCAGCGTGCTCTTGCCGCAGCCGTTGGGGCCGAAGATGGAAACGAGCTTGCCGCGCGGGATATCGAGGTCGAAGCGGTCGTAGAGAACGGCGTCGGGAAAATGCTTGGTCAGACCGCGAATGGTGACGTGGGCGGACGGCGCGCCCTCGGCGCCGGCGGGCGCTCGATCCTCATTCGCCCGCGCGCGGGCCTTATTCTCCCGCATCGATGATGGCAATGACCGGTCCCCCGCCCTGCGGGCCCTGATGCATGGCGTCGACCGATACGAACACCGCAGGGTCGCCGATCGCCGCCGCAGCCACGCCGCCGACCGCGGCTTTTGCATGGCGGTGATGATGCACGTCGGAGTCGTCGAGCATGATCTGCCGGCGTCCGCGCAGGGTGCCGCGGCGATCGGCCTCGCATTTGATGAAGCAGTTCACCAGTCGGCCATCGAGATCCTCCGCGCGCGGGCGCGCCGGAAGATCAAGACCGGCATTGCGGACGGCCTCATAAATGCCCTCGGTATCGAGCGCATCGCGCATGACGCCATGGCCGATGCGATAACGGCCGCCGGCGCCAGCAGTGTTGCCGAGCAGCACGACTTGCGCCTGCGTGAGCTCGACGCCCGAGGAGCACGATGCGACCGAGGAGTAAAGATCGAGATCCCTGCAGATCTGCTCGGCGCGCGGCAGCTTGATCTCGCCGAGCGCGAGCGCGATGCCGAGCGCCGCCGTGCCGTTGGAGACGCCCATCGAATCGTGTACCTCGCAGGCGACCTCGTGGCCGCGCGATTGCGCCTCGCGGACGGATTCGATGGTGAGCAGCGGTGTCTTGGTCTGCACGTAGTGCACGTCGCTCGGGTCGTCGATCCCGGCGTCCCGCATCGCCGCTTTGACCGCCTCGGCGACTTTCTCAACCATCGCCGGCCGGCCGATATCCTCGGGCAAGAGCTCGGCGCTCATCGCCGTTCCTATGGCGAGGCGAGACTTCGATGCCGCGCCGCGCTTGGCGTTGCGGGCAAAGATGGTCGCGTGCGGGGTGATGACGCCGTCGCACCCGCCCGACCACACCATCGGAATGGCGGCGATCTGCGCCTCGCTGCGCTTGCCGTGTTTGTGCAACACCCGGCGAAAGGCCTGATCGGCCAGGATGCGCGTGAAGTCGTTCACCCCGCCGTTCCCCTCGGTCTTGCCGATAACGGCGATCACCTCGTCCGCGCCGAACTGCCCGCGAGCGATGCATGCCTCGAGCCCGGACGCATCCTGTACGGTCTTGAGCTCGACCTTTGCGACCTCTATCGCCATTCTTCCTCCTCACACGCTGCCCGGAATGACGCCTTTCGGCAGCGACAAGCAATATTTTGCGATGTCGCCGGCGCGCGTGTACCAGACCCGATCCTTGTGCTTGTGCTCGACGCAGTGCTTGATCGCTTGGCGCACTGGACGCAGGCGGAACGGCTGCCCGACGATGAAGCCGTGCAGCGACAGCGCGTAGACGAGCGGATGGCGCTGCGACTGCTCGAGCATCTCTTCGAATTGGTCGACGATCATCTCGCCGAATTGGCGGCCGGTGTGATCGCGATGGGCCTGCGCCCCGGCGTCGTTCAACTCCATCGGGTACGGCACCGACAGCAGCGGTCCCGCGCGGGTTTGCATCCAGATCGGCTGGTCGTCGACCGGCCAATCGAGCAAATGCGTGTAGCCGGCCTCTTTGAGCAGATCCGGCGTGACATTGGATTCGAGCGCGCCGGGGCCCATCCATCCGGTGGGACGCACGCCGACGTGTTTTTCGATCACCTCGGTGCATTCGTGGATGGCGCGCGCCTCATCGTGCTCCCACATTCCGCGCAGCAGCTCGGCGTTGGTGCGGCCGTGGCCGAGCACGTCGTCGCCGCGGGCTTTGATCTTCTCCACGATCTGCGGGTAGTGGTAGCAGACGCTGCTGTTCAACAAGATGGTGGCGGGCAGCTTGAGCTCGTCCAGCATCTCGAACAGCCGCCAGTTGCCGATCCGGTTGCCGTAGTCGCGCCAGGCGAAGTTGCGCGTGGTCTGCTGGGCGCTGCGGACCGGGTCCATTCCGAGCCCGGCGCCGAACGCGAAATGCTCGATGTTGAGCGCGACGTAGAAGGCGAGCCGCTTGCCCCCCGGCCAGGTGTAGTCTTTCCGCTCGACGATGGGCGAATACGCATATCGGTTATGGCCGGGAAGTTTCAGCATGAGAGATGCTCCTTAGTGGCTCGGATATTGGCGCCGGGGAGTAGGAGGGCTGGTCGGGCCATTGCGGCTAGCCGGCGGGGCGAACCATACCAACATGCGCCGGCATAGACGCAACGCTAGGGCCGTCGATTTGAAATTCCTGCACCGTGTGCCGCGAGTCCGCCTCAGGAATTTCAAATCGAAAAGCGGCACTAGAATCATAGAGTTGCTAGTGCCCTTTGGTTTTCGAAGTTCGTACTCGAGTGCGCCGCGCTGTATCACGAACTTCGAAAACCGGGCACTAGCTGGAGAAACGAGATCGCGAGCGACCAGCCTGCCCCCCAACCTCATCGAGCAATTCCCGAGCGGTGACGAGGTCTGCCGTTGCCCATCCTTCCGTAAACGAAGCGTAGACCGGCGCCAATACTTCCTCCGCCGCGGCACTGTGCCCCTGGTCGCGCAATACCCCGGCGAGAGTAGTTGCCGTGCGCAATTCCCACAGCTTGGCACCCTGATCCCTCGCGGTTGCAAGACTACCCTCCAGCAGCGGCACCGCCTGCTCGCTCTCTCCGAAGCGAGCCCGAAGCCGCATGATCTCCGCCTCGCACCACCGTTCACCGGTGAGGGCGATAAGTTCAGTTGCCCGGTCCAGCAAGGCAACGGCGGCGGGGGCATACCCGTGCCCACCTCGCAGTTCGGCAGCGCAGCCAAGGAAGAACGGCAGCAGTGCCCAATTTTTTCCAGAGTCGAGCTGGCGCAGAGACTCTTCCATCCGTTCAAAAGCGTCCAAGTCCGGCCGCGAACGAAGCTGCGCCCAGCTATGAAAAATCACGCCCTCCCGATTGCCCTTGAATGTCTCATACGAAGTGCGAACCGCCATAAGCCGCTCGGAAAGCTCGGTCACGCGATCGGTGTTTCTTTCCAACATGCCTTGCACGCAAGCGCGTCGCAACGCCAGGATCAGACTGATCGGGTGGTTCAAGGTCTCGGCATGCTTGACGCCCTCCAAACTGATTGCCGCACCAGAGTCGGCACAACCGAGCAATGTGAGACAGGTGCCGAGCACGGTGCAAATTGACGTCTTTGGATCCCGCGTGCTCATGCCTTTGTAAGGACGATCGCGTTCAACATCATATAAGTCGAGAACGAGCTGCATCTCCTCGCGCGCTTGGTTCAAGTGACCCAGCAGCATGTTTGCCAAGCCGCCCGCTCGTCGTGCCATGAGCAGCGCCTGAGGGTCGCCGGTTCGCTCGTGTACCGCCATCATCTCGCCGGCGTACTGAAGCATCTTCTGCGGTTGAGAATGAGTGAAATGATAGTTCAGCATCAGGCCGTCGTAGACACCCGGCAATCGTTGTGTTTCATCGAGGACGAAGCACAGCTCACGTGCACGCTCGAACGTCAGCCGCACCTCCTCGCTGCCCGACCCCTGATGGTCGATCAGCGCGCGCCCGAGCGCTACCTGAAGGGCAAGTTCGGACCGCAGCTTTTCGCTCGAGTCCGGAAGGTACGCGACCTGCCGGAGCGCATTGCGCAGATGACTGACCATTTCAGCCAGCGCGAAACGGCCAGTCGCATGGTCCGCGGCTTTGGAGTAATAGGCGATTGATTTGTCGGGCACGCTGGCCTCGGCAAAATGCCAAGCCATGAGCTGCGGCTCCGCGGCAATGCCGCCCACCTCCTGCTCGAGGCCCTCGGCCAGGCGCAGGTGCGTCTCCCGGCGGCGGTCGCGCAGCAACGAAGCGTAGGCGGCGTCCTGCACCAGCGCGTGTTTGAAAGCATACGTCGCGAACGGCGGCCGACCATGGGCGACAATGACTCCAGCCTGCACCAATTCGCCTAGTGCCTGCTCGAGCCGCGCTTCTGGCAACAGTGAAACGGCCTGCAACGCTTCGAAGGAAAACTCGCGGCCGATCACCGCTCCGATCTGCGCCACCTCCTTGCCGAAAGGAAGCCGATCAAGGCGCGCCGTCAACGAGGCTTGCAAGGACGTCGGAACCACGTCGGCCGAAAGCGAGTTCGCAGGCGAGGCGCGCTCGCCGCCGTAGGTGGACCCGTTGTCCAAAACCGTTTTTGTCAGCTCCTCGATGAACAGAGGAATCCCGTCCGCGTGCGCCACGATCCGATCGATGATGCCTTGCGGCAGTTCCTGGCCTCCGGTGACCTGATTGATCAGGGAAGCCGCCATTGAACGGTCGAGTCCACTTAGCAGTTGCACGCTGACATGCGGCCGAGCTGCCCAAGAAGGGTGTACTTCCGGACGAGCCGTCACGACCAGGAGCATCGGTAGGGCTGGCACCCTCTGGATCAACCTGTCGAGCAGATCCAGCGTCGTGGCATCGGCCCAATGCATGTCTTCCAGTATGGCGAGAATTGTCGTCTCTACCGCGAGCTTCTCGATCTGTCCGATGATCGCGGTGAAGGTCATCAGTTTCAGCTGTTGCGGCGAGATCGTCTCGGGCAGCTGGGCCGTGGCATTAGGCAGGGAAAGCAGCTCCGCAAAAACGGCAAGGTCTTCCTTGGAAGCGTTCGGTCCCAACAATCTCGTGAATTTATCCCATCTCCTCGCCGGCGAATCTCCACGCTCGAACCCTGCGGCGCGTTCGATATGTCGGATGATGGGATGCAGGGGCGTATCATGGTGATGGGGCGAGCAAAGGAAACGAAGGCGTAGATTTGGCGCCACGTTGACCTTTTGCTCCAGTGCTGCGAGCAGATGGGATTTGCCCATCCCGGGTTCACCCGCGAGCAACACCACGCGGCCTTCGCCCGTCTTGGCCGTTTCCCATCGGCGCAGCAACAATTCGAGTTCTTCCGCGCGGCCCACGAGGGAAAGCCGGCCCCCGCGCAGCGCCTCGAAGCGGCTGTCGATCGTGCTTTCGCCAACGACGGTCCACGCGCGTTCTGGTGATCCTTTTGGATCGGAGAAAGCGAGCTCGCGATATTCGAAGAGATCGCCGGTGAGGAGCCGTGTGGACTCGGAAATCACGACGGCGCCGGGTTCGGCTGCTGCCTGCAGGCGGGCCGCGCGACTGGGGGTGTCTCCCACCGCCGTAGCCTTGAACGACGAACCGGATCTGGTGAGATCGCCGATGACGACTACGCCGCTGGCGATCCCGATGCGAGTGCGCAGCGTGCCGGGCCGTCCGGCGATCGTGTCAAGTCGGGCGACAGCATCCGCGATGCTTAAGCCGGCACGGACCGCCTGCTCGGGATCTGCTTCGTGCGCCCGCGGATAGCCGAAGTAGGCCAGAACGCCATCGCCCATGTATCGCGCGATGAAACCTTCGAACCGCCCCACGAGACTCGTGACACAGCCGTGGTAAGCGGCAATGACGTCGCGTAGATCTTCCGGATCGAGTCGTGCGCCGAGCGCCGTCGATTCCACCAGATCGACGAACATCACGGTCAGCAGCCGCCGTTCCGGCAGCATTCCAGCTGGGGCCGGCGGTGCGTTGGTCGGCGCAACTGCAGCACCACAGCCGCGGCAAACCCGCCGATCGGGAGGGTTCTCGCTCCCGCATGCGCTGCACTGCCAGGGCATCGGCGATCCGCACTCGCCGCAGATTCGTCTGCTCTCCGGGACGGTGGCCCCGCAACGCGGGCAGAGCATACGATCCCCCCCTTTCGGACGGCGGATGAGGCTCTTTGTAGTAACGAAAGCCTAGCTTCACAAGCCGTGGACATGCGACCGATCGCGCAGCGATGCAAGCGTTCTATTGATGACGAATACGAAAGAGCTGCGCGTCCCATGGCCGAACCTCGGATCGCTTGCCGCAAATCCGCTTGCTCCGAAAGCCGGTTCATTTATTGTAGCGTTGTTTGATCCAATGGCTGGAGGGTGCAATGTCTAGGACGCTAAATAAGGTCATTCGAACGATCGACTTGGCCAAGCCCAAATTGAAGAAGATTGCCAGAGAACTCGATCTTGCCAAAAAGTCGTCTGCAAAAAAGAAGAGAGGACGCAAATCGAAGTAGCGCAAAACGGCAAGAGCGACCACCCGAACGCTGACCGCGGCCTGCATCGGGTGTAATCGGTTGCTGATTTTGGAGGGAACTTATGTCTTCTACGCTTAGACTATCCCGACACGTGCGCTCGATGCAAAGAAGCCTCGACGCAGTCGCTAAAGTTCTGGCCGTCCGCAAAAAAAAGGCCAAGACGTCTAAAGGAAAGAAAAAGAGCAGACGGCGGTCACGCTGATCTTGCGCGATGGATAGCCGAACGCTTCCGACCAACGTCAAGAGGACGTCGGTTGTGCGGCGCGTCCCGCCTATGCGCATATCGCCGCGGCTTGTGGCGGCTCCCGGACTTGAAGGCGCCGTCTGTGCTTTTGAATTGGCACCCGAAGCGTTACCGATCATCGTGGAGGAAGTCTCCGGTCGCTCGATGACTTTGGCGCCGGGAGACATCTTTCTTGCAACGCCGGGACATCGGGAATCGACTCGCTGGGTGGTCGGCGGGATTCCAAAGCGTGGCCTTGTTGCTGGACAGAGCTATTGGGTGCTTGCCGAGAGTGGGGTGGTTGGCGATCTGGTCGGGGGCACGCCGTCCACGAAGACGCACCTCGGCAGGGCGAAATATCTCGGCGCTGTTGCAGCGGACGACGGCAAGCCCATCAACATCCGGGAGTTCGCCGCGCCTAACGCCTCGGGCTTGGCCGATCGCGAAGCGCCGGTTTTTCTCATTCTGGGGACGTCCGCGGAGGTCGGCAAAACAACCGCGGGTCTGACCGTTCTGCGAGCACTGATGCAGAAGGGGCACACGACGGTGGTCGCGCTGAAGGCGACTGGGACCTCCGGTATCACGGAAATTGCCGCATATCAGGACTACGGGGCTGCACACGTTTTCGACTGCGTCGATTTCGGTCTGCCCACGACCTATCCAGCGAACCGCGACGGCATCGTCGACGTATTTGAT
>JBEDUM010000042.1:0-27249 GCA_040414585.1 Sphingomicrobium sp.
AGCCGGAGGCGAGCCCTGATTGAGATGCCGCTCAATTCGGGCGTTCAGCTGGCCCGGAGTTGGCATTGCCGCCGGATCGAACAGTCGCACCACCCTGGATTCTGCGCCGATTTCGGTGAGAATGTCATCGAGCAACAGCTCATCGGGCCGATAGACTTCCTTTGCCGGAAGGCGGTCGGCCTCAGTCAGAATGAGCTCTGGCAGTTCCGTCAGGAGCAGCTCGTCGAGCTCGACTGGCTCAAAGTCGGCCAGTTTGAACTCCGGCAAGCGAAGCGTCCGTTTTCCCGCTGCGACACTCGCAAGCGCCTGCACGAGAAGAAGATAGCCGAGGACGCCAGTCGCTGCAGCGAGTGCCACTCGCTCCATCAACGGGATTGGCACGAGCTTCGAGAACGCAAAGGCTGTGGCCACAGCGCATATCGCCGCTGCCAGCCGGTCGACCCCCTCTTCGATATGCTCCGCTCTGTCGCCGCTCATCGCCAGAGCGGTAGCAGGCAATTCTTGCTAGTCGGTTAGACAGGAACTTCGCGAGGTTCGCGAATTTCGCTCACTTCCGGAGCGTTCTCGATGAGATCGATAAGCGCTCGCGTGAACTCTTCGACGTCCTGGGGATTGCGGCTGGTCACAATATTGCCGTCCGTGACCGCCGGCTCGTCGACGACATTGGCGCCGGCGTTCCTGAGATCGGTACGGATCGACGGCCAGCTGGTGGCAGTGCGGCCGCGAAGCAGGTCCGCTTCGACCAGGAGCCAGGGTCCATGGCAGATCGCGCCGACTGGTTTTCCTTGCTCGGCGAAGTCCTTGATGAGCTGGATGACGCGCACGTTCGTCCGCAGATGATCCGGATTGCGGAGGCCTCCGGGTAGAATCAACGCGTCAAAGTCGTCTGCAAGCGCTTCGTCCACGGTCAGGTCCGGCCGGATCGTCTTGCCCGGATCGTCGTGTACAGTCGCCTGGATTGGGTCGCGTTTGGGCGACGCGAGCACGACCTCGGCATCGAGCTTCTGCAGGATCTCGCGTGGGCCGAACAACTCCCATTCCTCGAAGCCATCGGTTACGACGATCAACACCCTCGCTTCGGAAATCCGCGGCATCTCTCAGTCTCCTTCGTGACCACAGGAACCCGCCCGCCCCGAGAACGCTTATGCTCGCCGATGGGCCGAGTGAAGCGTGAAACGCCGTGCTGAGACATAGCAGCGACAGCGAGCCGGGCTTCACGCGCAAGCGGATGGGTCGTTACTGGGCCTATTTCGATGGCGACGAACGCGTCACTGACCGCGACACGATTGACCGCCTCAACGCCATCGCGCTTCCACCGGCTTACACCGATGCTTGGTTCTGCAAGGATCCCGACGGTCATCTGCAGGCGACGGGCATCGATGCCCGTGGACGCAAGCAATATCGCTACCATGCTGACTTTCGCCGGCAACAGGAGAGCGCAAAGTTCGAAGGCCTGGTGAAATTCGGCAAGGCACTGCCGAGGATCCGCCGCCAGGTCGACAAGGACCTTCGCAAACGCGCTCTCAGCAAGGAAAAGGTCCTGGCGGGCGTCGTGCGGCTGCTTGACGATGATTTCCTGCGCATCGGCAATCGCGAATATGCGAACGAGAACAAGAGCTTCGGCGCGACCACCTTGCTCAGCCGCCAGGTCAAGGACGACGGCCGCAAGGTCAGAATGCGCTTCATGGGCAAGAGCAATGTCGAGCATGAGGTGACGATCACCGATCGAACGCTTCGACGCCTGGTTCGCCAGCTACACGATCTCCCCGGTCAGCCCTTGTTTCAATACATGAATGGCGATGGCAATCCGCATCCGATCAACTCGACCGAGGTCAACGACTACATCCGCGACGCCTCGGGCGGCGACTTCACTGCCAAACATTTTCGCACTTGGGGTGCGACGGTGCTCGCGTTCGAGCAGATGCTGGATAAAGCCGAAGACAAGAGGATCAGCATCAACACAATGATCGAGCCGGTCGCCAAGGCGCTCGGCAACACGGTAGCGATCAGCCGAAAGTCCTACGTCCATCCGGCGCTGATCGAGGCGGTCAAGGAGAACCCGCGCAATCCGCTCAACGGCATGGAACGGCCCCGCTCGCGCAAGTGGCTGTCATCGTGCGAAGTCGCCCTGATTCCGTTCCTGGCGAAGGTGGCAAGGAACGCGAAGCAAGCCGTACCTTGATTGCCGTCTACGCTCCGGCCAAAAACGCCATCATGTCGATCGATCAGCTGCGCGACTGGCTCGCCGTCCATCATGATGGACTATTGATCGGCGCAATCGTTGCCGCCGCGCTCGTGGCTGTCCTGCTCGTGCTCCGTTGGCTCGGACAGCGCGCTTGCGAGCGCGATCCCGAACATCTGAGCTGGGCATCAGTCATTGGCCGCGCGGCGGCCAAGACGACCGCCATTTTCATGATTGCCGCGGCGGCCGACAGCTTCTCGACCTACGCCGATCTGCCTCACAAGGTGGCGCGGCTCATCGACATCGCTTTCGTGATCGCCTTTGCACTCCAGGGCGCCATCTGGGGTCGCGAGCTCATCCTCGGAATGATCGGCCACAGGGTCGCGCGGGACAATGGTTCGGGCGCGCTGTCGAACGCAATGGCAATCATCCGCGTGCTGGTCAGCGTCGCCTTGTTCGCGATCGCGGGCATCCTGATCCTCGACAACCTCGGCGTGAACGTCACGGCGCTCGTCGCGGGCCTCGGCATCGGCGGCATTGCGATCGGCCTCGCCGCCCAGGGAATTTTTTCCGATCTGTTCGCCGCGCTATCGATCTTGTTCGACAAGCCGTTCAAGCGCGGCGACACGATCCGCTACGACAACAGCACGGGGACGGTCGAACGCATCGGCCTTAAGACGACGCGCCTGCGCTCGATCACCGGAGAGCAGTTGATCATGGCGAACACCAAGCTTCTCGAACGCGAGATCCACAACATGGCGGCGGCGAAGGCTCGGCGGATCACGCTCTATCTGGCGGTCGGCGGCGAGGCGTCGGCAAATTCCATCGACGCCGTGACCGCCGCCGCGGACGCGGCTGTCGCCGCGCAGAAAGGCTGCAAGCTCGTTCGCTGCACCTTGGCCGGCGCCGGCGGCGGGGCGCTGACCTATGACCTCGTGTACGACGATTCCACTCGGGACAATGATGCGATGCCAAGTAATCGCGCGGCGATTATCGGTGCGCTGATCGAGAAACTCGGAGCGCAAAAGCTCAAGCTCGTCCGCGCTTCAGATCAACAGACTGCGCCGCTGCCCTTCTAAGCATCGCGCAAGCTGCTTGCAGACCTATTCACACCTTTGCAAATAGGCGCGCATGCCACTCGCCAGCCTCGATGAGATCCGTTCCCGCATCGGCCAGGAAGTCGGCGTTTCATCCTGGCTGATGATCGATCAGGCGCGCATCGATGCTTTCGCGGTCGCAACCGAGGATCACCAGTTCATTCACACAGACCCCACTGCGGCGGCGCAAACGCCGTTCGGGGGTACAATCGCTCACGGCTTTCTTTCGTTGTCGCTTCTCTCTCGGATGGGAGCGGAAGCGATCCTCCTCCCCGAGGAACTCAAAATGGCCCTGAATTATGGCTTCGACCGAGTCCGTTTCCTAGCGCCGGTGAAGTCCGGCAAGCGCGTGCGCGGTCGCTTCGTCCTTGACTCGGCGGAGGAGAAAGCGCCGGGGCAATGGCTGTTGCGTCACACTGTCACAGTAGAAGTCGAAGATGAGGACAAGCCGGCGCTTACTGCCGTGTGGCTCGGCCTGATGTTCACCTGAGGAGAGAAGAATGTCCCGCGATGCCGTGATCGTTTCCACCGCCCGGACGCCGATCGGCCGCGCGTATAAGGGGGCGTTCAATGCGACGCCGGGCCCGACGCTGGGCGCCTTTTCGCTGACGGCCGCGATTGAACGCGCCGGGATCGACGCGGGCGAAATCGACGATGTCGTGTGGGGCGCGGTGCTGACGCAGGGCACGCAGTTCGGTAATATCGGTCGGCAGGTCGCCCTTCGCGCAGGATGTCCCGTCAGCGTGTCAGGCATGACGATCGACCGCCAGTGCTCGTCGGGCCTGATGGCGATCGCCACTGCAGCGAAGCAGATCATCATCGACAAGATGGATGTGGTGGCCGCTGGAGGACAGGATTCGATCAGCCTCGTTCAGACGCCCGAGATGCGCATCGCGCCCGATCCCTCGCTGATTGCCATGCACAAGCACGTCTACATGCCGATGCTCCAGACTGCCGAAACGGTCGCGCGGCGCTACGGCATCAGCCGCGAACGGCAGGACGAATATGCGCTGAAAAGCCAGCAGCGGACCGCAGCCGCCCAGGCGTCAGGCCGGTTCGATGACGAGATCGTTCCCGTCACCACCATCATGTCGATCAAGGACAAGGACACGGGAGAGGTCTCGCAAAGGGAAATCACGATCGCCAAGGATGAGGGGAATCGCGCGGACACGACGCTAGAGGGGCTGGCAGGCCTTAATCCCGTGCTAGGGCCCGACACGTCGATCACAGCCGGCAATGCCAGCCAGCTGTCCGACGGAAGCTCGGCGTCGATACTGATGGAAGCGGAGGAAGCCGAGCGCCGGGGATTGGCTCCGATGGGCCGTTACGTCGGCATGGCGGTCGCCGGCACGGAGCCCGACGAGATGGGGATTGGCCCGATCGACGCGGTCAACAAGCTCCTCCGCCGCTTCGACCTCAAGGTCGACGACATCGGCCTGTGGGAATTGAACGAGGCGTTCGCAGTACAGGTGCTCTACAGCGCGGAGCAGCTCGGGATTCCGGAGGACCGCATGAATGTCGACGGCGGCTCGATCTCAATCGGACACCCCTATGGCATGAGCGGGGCGCGAATGACCGGCCATGCACTGATCGAGGGCAAGCGCCGCGGCGTGAAATATGTCGTCGTCACGATGTGCGTCGGTGGCGGCATGGGCGCGGCCGGGCTGTTCGAAGTGCTATAAGGAGCGCGCTTAGTCCGGAGATCTCCAATGCCCGTCGTGTTCGGCCTCCTCGTCGTCTTCCTGATCCTGCTCTTCGTCACCACGCTCAAGAGCTTCGGGATCAACCAGGAATATCAGCGCGGCGTGCTGTTCCGTCTCGGACGTCTTGGAAACACCAAAGGCCCGGGATGGTATTGGCTGATCCCGTTCGTCGACCGTGTCGTCAGGGTCGATCAGAGGATCATCACCTACCAGCTCGAGACCCAGGAGACGATTACGCGCGACGGCGTCGCGGTGCGCGTCAACGCCGTTCTCTGGTTTCGGGCGGACTCGCCGATCCAGGTCGTTACCGCGGTCGAAGACTGGCGCGCAGCGACAGTGCAGGCCGCCGAAACTGCACTGCGCGATGCCATCGGTCAAAGCGATCTCGACCACGTGCTCAAGGACCGCGCGACGATCAACACGCGCCTCCAGCAACTGCTTCGCGAAGCCTCGCTCAAATGGGGAGTCGAGGTCGACTCCGTCGAGATCAAGGACGTCGACATCCCCGAGCAGATGCAGCGCGCGATCGCCAAGGAAGCGGAAGCCATCCGGGAGAAGCGCGCTCGAATCGTCCGGGCCGAGGGCGAGCAGGAAGCGGCAACGAAGCTTTCAAACGCCGCGGAAGTGATCAGCGGAGCGACCGGCGCGCTGGAGCTTCGGCGATTGCAGACCCTCGCCGAAATCGGCGTCGAGCATAACAGCACGATCATCGCCATGCTGCCGGTCGAGCTGGTCCATGCCGCGCGAAAGATCGCGGGACTTCCTCCGGCCGCCGATGAACCTGAAAGCGGCAAAGCGGGTTGAGAACGGCAAAGAGGGAGGAACGATTATGCCCGAATCCAATCGCCCGCTAATCGAACGCGTTGCGCGGGTACTCGCGGGCACGAAGCTCAGCAGCAATGCCGAGGGCAGCAACGGCTCGGCTGGTCCGGAGGTCGACCGCACCTGGCACGAGCACGTCAACCAGGCGCTCGCTGTTCTCCACACGATGCGAGAGCCGGATGAAGCACAGGCCGCGGTCGGCGATGTGGACATGTGGCGTAACATGGTCGAAGCCGCGATAGCCGAACGGGTCGATTGAGCCCCCGAGACTCAAGAGCCGCTCCCACGCGGTCCGACCCGCGCTGGACTCTCGTCGCGTGCGTTCTCGCGTCCAGCCTGTCCTTCGTTGAAGGTTCCGTCCTTAGCGTCGCGCTCCCGGCAATCCGTGAAAGCTACGGCGCGGGCGCGCAACAAGTCCAATGGGTAGTCAACGCTTACCTGCTGCCGCTCTCGGCACTCCTGCTACTCGGCGGCGCGCTCGGCGACCATTTTGGGCGCAAGCGCCTGCTCATCATAGGCACGAGCATTTTTGCGATAACGTCGCTCATCTGCGCGCTTGCGCCGAGCCTTCCGATCCTCCTCGCCGCGCGGGCCGCTCAAGGAGTCGGAGCAGCGCTGCTGCTGCCCAACAGCCTCGCTTTACTCAACGCTGCATTCCAGGGCGAGAAGCGTGGGCGAGCGGTCGGCATCTGGGCAGCCGCAGGCGCCGCCGCCGCCGCGATAGCGCCCTTGATCGGAGGTTGGCTTGTCGGAACGGTCGGCTGGCCTGCCATCTTCTACATCAACCTGCCGCTCGCTCTCGGCGCAATACTGATAGCGGCGTGGTACGTCGCCGAAAGCCGCGAGCCAGGCGTGGGACGCACCGACTATGCCGGCGCGCTTCTCGCGACCGGCGGGCTCGGCGGCCTTACCTATGCGCTAACCTTATGGTCCGCGACGCGCCACTTCACGGGCGAAGCCCAAGTCGCGTCTGCCATCGGACTGGCCATGCTCGCCGGCTTCCTCCTCGTCGAACACCGCCGCGGCGATCGTGCGATGATGCCACTCACCCTCTTCGAGAATCTCTGCTTCTCGGGCCTCAATCTCCTCACCTTCCTGCTCTACGGAGCATTCAGTGCGGCGACGCTGCTGATCCCCTATGTGCTGATCACCAGCGGCGGCTATTCGCCCGTCATGGCGGGGCTCGCGATGCTCCCAATGCCAGTGCTGATGACCTCGATCTCACCGACCATGGGCAGCCTCGCCGCGCGGATCGGTCCGCGAATTCCGTTGATTGTCGGCCCATTGATCGTCGCGATCGGGTTGGTGCTGTCTCACCTTACGACGCCATCCAGCAGCTATTGGACCGGACCGTTTCCAATGATCCTCGTGATGGCCGTCGGAATGACAATTGCCGTGGCACCTCTCACCTCCGCCGTCCTCGGCTCAGTTGAGGAGCAGCACGTCGCCATGGCCTCCGGGTTCAATAGCGCCGTCGCGCGCACGGGTGGCCTGATCGCGACCGCCCTCCTCGGTTCAGTCCTGTCGAGCAAGGGCGAGGAGCTATTCGCCGGCTTCCATTTAGCCATGTACATCTCAGCAGCAGTCGCGGCCTTGTCGAGCGTCGTCGCGCTGACGATGCTTCCCGGCGTGAAGATGAAGCGACCCTAGCCCTTCGCCTTGGCGATGAATCCGTCGATCACCGTTTCAAGCAAGGTCATCGGAACGCTTCCGCCGAGCACGACAGCGTCATCGTAGTGGCGAAGATCGTATTTCGAACCGAGCGTCGCCTTTGCCTTGTCTCGGAGGCGATTAATCTCAAGCTGCCCGACTTTGTAGCCGCATGCCTGACCAGGCATCGCACAATAGCGATCGACCTCGCGCTCGACCGACGCCCGAGGGTCGCCATTGGTGTTGACGAACCAGTCGACGGCCTGATCGCGCGTCCACCGCATCGCGTGAAGCCCGGTGTCGACGACGAGCCGGCAAGCGCGAAAGCCCATCGACTGGAGATAACCGAGCTCTCCGAGCGGGTCGCCGTCATAGACGCCGAGCTCGTCGGCTAGCTGCTCAGCGTAAAGGGCCCAGCCTTCGCTATAAGCGTTGAACGCCAGCATCGAGCGGATAAGCGGCATGCGGTTGGCGTAGTCGCCTTGCCAGACGTGCCCCGGAATGCCCTCGTGATAGCACAACGTCGGCAGCGAGAATTTCGGCCATTCCGACGTGTCCTTGAGGTTGATGTAATATTGCCCCGGCACCTTCCCGTCGATCGAACCCGCCGCAGCGTAGCCGCCCGGAGCGCCCGCCTCGATTGAAGGCGGCACGCGCTTGATGATCAGCCTGCCGGGAACCATCGTCGCGAAGGCGCGCGGCAGTCGCGTGCGCACGTCGGCGATCCGGCCGTTGAGATATGTGAGCAGCTGTGCCCGTCCCGCGTCCGTGTTCGGGTAAAGCTGTGACGGGTTCTTGCCGAGCGCCTGCATCCGCTGGCCGACGGTACCGCCGGTTATCCCCTGCTTCTGCAAGATCGCTTCCATCCGAGCCTGGATGGTCTTCACCTGCTCCAGCCCAAGCTGGTGGATCTCCTCCGGCGTGCGGTTGGTCGTCGTCCCGGCCTTCAGCACCCAGCGATAATATTCGTCACCGTTCTTGAAGTGCCAGACACCGGCGTCGGAGGTTGCGAGGGCGCGGTGCTTCTTCAGCTCCTCGACCTGCCGCTGCAGCGCCGGAATGACCTCGGTTGCCATTGACTGCTTCACTCGATCAAGGATCTTGTCGTCGAGCCTGGCCTTGGCGAGCGACTTCTGAAGCGAGGTGACGACTCCCGATTGATCGGGCTTCTCCGCTGCGCCGCCGCCGATGATCCCAATCGTCTTGTCGAGAACGAAGTCTGGCGCGACGATCCCCGCCTGGCGATCATGCGCCAGCCGCTCGGTCTCGCCGTCAACGTTCTTGGCATATTGGTCGACACGGTCAGCAAAGGCGACGGTGTCGGCGTCGCTCGCCACTGTGTGCCGGCTGTCGAGAAAATCCGGAACGTCAATGAATGCTCCGCCGAGCTGGTTCACGACATAAGGCGTGTTGCGAAAGCCGATATTTGGATCGAGGATGATCGGATCGCCGAACCCGAATGCGAAGCCCTCGACCGCAATCTCATGTGCGGCTCGTGCCACGGCGGCATCAAGATGCGCCGGCTGGCTGAGGTCTGACAAGCGGAGCGTCTTCAGCTCTTCGAGCCGCTTGCGCGCCGTGTCGGCCCGAGCCGCGACGCCCGCGGGAGTTCGATCCGTCAGCCGATGATTGAGTGGCTCATGGCTGCCCGTGGCGATTCCGAGGATCGTCGCATTCTCGGGATATTCGGCGAGCATCTGTTCGGCCATGCCCTGCAGCTGCTTTGCGAGATCGCCGCTCCCCGCTTCGGTCGATTTGGAAAGCTTGCACCCCGAAAGGATGCCCGCAGCGGCAACGCCGCCAAGAAACTCACGCCTGCCGAGCGTCACCTGCATCGCCACTCCCCTTCATCGACCAAGGAGGCGGCTATAGCCGGTCGGCCTCAGGCGGACAGTTGAATTCGGCGAACGGCAATTAGCCGTTGGCGGCGATGAACTTCTCGACGACCGGCGCGATCTTTTCGCGCCATTTGCGACCGTTGAAGATGCCGTAGTGACCGACGTCCTCGGCGAGGAAATAATGCTTCTTCGCCTTGGGCAACTTGGTCGCGATGTCGAGCGCGGCCCTGGTCTGGCCGATGCCTGAGATATCGTCGCGCTCACCTTCGATCGCGAGTAGCGCTGTATCGCGGATCGCCGCCGGATCAACGCGTCGCCCGCGATGCATCATCTCGCCTTCCGGGAGCAGATGCCGCTGGAACACGACGTCCACCGTCTGCAGGTAGAATTCCGCCGTCATGTCGCAGACCGAGCGATACTCGTCGTAAAATTTGCGCGTCGCATCCGCGCCTTCCTCGTCGCCCACAACGAGGTGCTTGAACATCTCCCAATGGCTGATGAGATGCGAACCGAGGTTCATCGTCATGAAGCCCGCGAGCTGCAGGAAGCCCGGGTAAACCTTCCGCCCAGATCCCGGATAGATCATCGGCACCGTCGCGATCACATTATGCTCGAACCAGCCGAACGGCCGCTGCGTTGCGAGCGTGTTGACCGCAGTCGGCGCCTTGCGGGTATCGATCGGGCCGCCCATCATCGTCAGCGTCTTGGGCCGCCACTTGTTCTTGTGAGCGCCCATGAGAGCGGTCGCCGCGAAAGCGGGCACCGCCGGCTGACACACGGCCAGCAGGTGAGGCCGCTGCCCTGTGCGTTCACCGATGAGCTCGAGGAACTCGATCAAATAATCAATGTAATCGTCGAGGTCGAAGCTGCCGTCCGCCAGCGGCACGCACTTCGCGTCACGCCAGTCGGTGATGTAGACGTCGTGCCCGGGCAGCATCCGCTCCACCGTCCCACGCAAAAGCGTCGCATAGTGGCCCGACATCGGCGCCACGATCAGTAGCGGCGGTCCGGCCGCGGCACCGTCCTTGGCGAAATGCTTGAGCTGTCCGAACGGCTTGCGGAGCAGGATCTGTTCGTCGACGCGCACTTCCTTACGGCCGACCCTGGTCGAAGTAATCCCGAATTCCGGCTTCCCGCGCGGCGCTGCGGCATGGGCGAAGACTTCCAGGCTGGCAGCGACAACCGGTCCCATCGCGCTATAGCCGAAAGGATTGGAAGGATTATTGAGCCAACCGGCTCCTAGTCCTGCAAGCTTGCTCGCACCTGCGAGAAGGGAGCGCTGGACCTCGTATGCGTCGTAGAGCAATTACACCTCATCAAAACGGTCTCGCGCCCCATAGATGTGGCAACCTCCGTAACCGGTTGCAAGGTGAATTGTTGCGCCGCGGAAGCTGCAGTGCGGCAATCATGTGGAAAACTGCGGGTTCAGGTGTCCCATTTCGACCCAACGCGCACCACCATTAGGTTGGTATTGGTCCCATCGCCGCCACTTCAACCTCCGGGGCTGTAATTCCCAAGCGCTTCTTCGTTGCCGCTAGCATTTCCTTGAAGCGAGTTTTGTCGCGAACGCGGACGAAGTCCGGGTCGGCTTCCGTGTGTTTGATTTGCGGAATCGTGTTCACCCTTTCGAAGTAGGGCTGCAGCACATCCAAAGCGGCTTCGTCGTCGTGGAGCGCCACCGTCAGCGTGCAAGCAAGATTATACCGCATGGTAAGATTCTCGGGGTCGAGCAGTAGTCCGCGTTCGATCCATTCGCGCGCTCGGTCGGCTTCGCCAAGTATGGCGAGCGCGTATGCGCCATTGGATATGGCAGACCCGTTCGTCGGCTCCGTGGCGAGCGCTCGTTCTGCCCGCTCAAAGCACAGTCTCGCAGCGCGGTTGCGCGCCTCCGTGTCCCCGATCGCCTCATAACAGCACATCAGCAGGACGGGGTTGTAGTAATCCGAGCTGACCAACGAGACGGCCTTCTCAAAATACGGAATGGACTCGGAGATTCGCTTCTGCCGGAACAGCATCCTTCCCGCCTCACGATTGACCTCCCACGAGTCAGAATCGCCCGCGAGCGCGAGGTCGATCAGCTTGTTCGCTTCTTCCTGATCCCCCTGCTCTTCCAGATATCGAGCCTTGACGCAGAGCGCCTCGGGTAGGTCGGGCTTGATCGACAACGCGCGCTCTGCGGCCGGCAAGGCGTTGGCGTCCTTCCCATGCCAAAACCGCAGTTCGGCCTGCGCGATGGCCATAAGGGCCCATGCCTCGGCATAATTGGGATCAAGCGTGACCGCCTGTTGGCAAATCCGCGCAATAGCGTCGTCCCGCTTGATGTCGCCGAATGTGCCGCCGATCCACTGCTGTCGGGCCATGAGGTAGAATCGGTAGGCCTCCACGTTCGAAGTGCCGCGCTGTTCGATTGCCATTTTCTCTTGCGGCAAAAGCTTCAGCTCTAAGGCGTCGACGATGGCGTGCGATATTTCATCCTGAATTTCGAAGATGTCGGTGAGGTCGCGGTCATAACGTTCCGCCCAGAGATGGCGGCCGGTGTCGCCGGCAATCAGCTGTGCGCTGATCCTGAGGCGGCTTCCAGATTTACGGACGCTGCCCTCGACGACGTGACTCACGTCCATCGTCCGGGCGACCTCTTTGACGTCGATGACCTTACCCTTGAAGGTGAAAGCGCTGTTGCGCGCGACAACTTCCAGTGCCGAGATCTTCGACAGGTCGGTAATGATGTCCTCGGTGATCCCGTCGCTGAAATATTCCTGCTCGGCATCATCGCTGAGATTCACGAACGGCAGCACGCAGATGGAGATTGGGGCCGAAGAAGTCGCGCTCTCGTCAGCCTTTGCGGGCGTCTCGTCTCCGACCATCTTCGAGATAGCCGTGAGCAGATCATCGATCGGCTCCGTTCGGCCCTGTTCGGTCCATGGGGACAAGTCGATGCATTGGAGCTGACGAAATCCGAGTGGCGGCTTCACCGAGTTGAGTGTGGCCGGAACGAGACGGCTTGAATCGCGTCCTTCAGCCGCTTCATCCTGAACCCATGCAGAGGCGATGGAGGAAGGACTCCACAAAACCATGACGACCTGCGCGTTCTTCAGCTCACGGTCGATTTCGCTGCTGAAGTTTGCGCCGCCGTGCAAGTGGCGATCCCACCACACCGTCTGGCCTGCTTCGGCCAATACGCCGGCGAGCTTTCGCGCCGTTTCCACGTCATCGCGCGCATAGCTTAGGAAGATTCGCGCCATTAGCCGCCCCGGACTATCGATCGGTTAACTTTGCGCTCAACGCGCGTTCCCTTCAAGGCCTGCGGCTTCCAGAACCCGTTTTCGACCCGTTGAGGACATAAGAGACCTACTGACGCGCAATCCGGTCGAGCACTCGTATGAGGTCGGATTGGCGGTTGGTCCGGGTCTTCCGGAAAAGAGCCTGAAGGTGATTGCGGACGGTATTCCGGCTGATTCCGAGCATGGCAGACATGCTCTCGATTGAATGTCCCTGAAGCAATGCGGACGCTATTTCCGTTTCGCGAGGACTAAGGTCGAAGAGATGTGAATGCTCGGCCAGATGTTGCGGCCGTTGATCCAGCTCGATCAGTCGGATCAGAGCCGCGGGGACTGGCCCTGGAAGATGATCAAGCCACGGCGGGAAATGGCTTACGACCGCCACCAGATCGGACTTGCCGTGCGCGCGGCTTAACCGGACACCTCTTCCCGGCAACTCGCCGGATGATAGATCGGTCGCCGCACGAATTGCCCGCCGCAACAGCTTGGTTGCATCGACGGTTCGGGCAGTCAGCAATCCACAAGTGATCGTCAGACCATCCGCGTCGCGAATTATCTCTTCCGCACGTTGGCTGAGCGACAGTGGGCGACCCGCTGCGTCAATTGCAATGAGTGCCGAATCCTCTCCTGCAAAATTCGGCGGACGCGCAGCCAATCGCACTGCCCGCTCCAGATTCTCGAAGAGTAGCGCCTGCAACGGCAACTGCTTCTGAGTAGGCGGCCCCAAGTCAGCGTGCGCGTGAAAGGACAGGCCAAAGGAAAGGTCATCAAGCGGCTGGGTGTAGAAGAAACGCCAATGAAGCGTCCCGAAACGCCCCTTGGACCATTTGATGAATGGGTGTTCGCAATAGCCGATTTTGGGGATGAGAGCCGCCGTTTCGCAGATGCCGCCGCCAGGATTGGCACGCGCCCAGTTCAACCCCGGATCAAGTGCATGCATCTCTTCGGCATATTCTCGCCTTCCCGTCTCGACGGAGCTCTCTTCCAAACCGTGCAACTGGCTTCCGATGAGACCCTTTTGGCGAAAGTCGACGGATGTGACCGCAGCCATTCGGCTGCCGCTGCGCCGAATGACCTCGGCGACTGCGGCCCGCCAGGCATTGCGGTCGTACACTGCGTCATACAGTCCGCCCACCAGCTTGGTGAGTCCCTCGTCAAGCGACATGGAAATTCCTCGGTATTGAAGCGCCTACAATTCATCCCGGGAATACAGCCGGCCGGATTGGGAATGATGTTCGCAAAAGCGGATCGAGGTGGCTAGTTCATTTGCACCATTGAACCGCATGCATTCGAATTCATCGTCCGCGCAGGGAACTCGGGGCGGGTACGTGAACGATGATGCATTGGGGGTCTGTGCGCGAATATCGGCGCGGCATCATTGACGGGGTTTGGCAGAAGCTCTGGCACTTCCACGAAGGCTGCCCGAATTACCCGACTAGAAACTTCGCAATACGGAACAAGAAGCCGTCGGACGACGAACTCTGTTCGCGTTGTGCGTCTCTGAGCGGACGATGACGGGAAGAGCCGCGTTGGATTTTCGAAATCCTGCACAGCTGGTGGCGTCGATCCAGGAACATTGCCGACAGCTGCGAAAAATGGGCGGAACACACGTCAAGGCGGCAATTGCGGAGATTGAACGCACGCTGCGCGAAATTCGCTCGATGAATCCGCGTCCGGACAACGTCCAGTCTAACAGTTGGTGGGGGACGCGGCTGAAGTTACGGTCCTGGGTCGGCTATCAAAGTCGCCTCGGGCCGTGCGGTTCGATCGATAGACCTGACCCTTCCGATGGCACGGTCGATTTTATCTTCTCTCCCGGGGGACGAGGTCTCGAACCATTAAGTTCGGTAGAAGCCAAGCTAGTGCGTTGGTTCGAACGGAACGAGCCGACCGTCTCTCAGGCCGTCAAGAAGGCAGTAATTTCGTGGTGTTCGCCGCTATGCTTCGATCGGAAGCGGAAGTTTTCGTTCGGCCGCGATTTCCCAAAGATTGAGACTGAAGAGGACCTGAAACGCTACATCGGCCTCTACGCAATCAACATTCACCACATCACTCCCAATGGCCTGCCCTACATCGGTTATGAGTTTGGCTGCGACTGGGAAGAGAAGCATGGGCTCGGCGTCCTAATGCATGGGACCCGAGCAGTTGATGTCGGCTTCGCAGACGTCGCTTTCCTGTCCTCGATTGCGGAAGAGGACGCCAAACGAAGCGGATGACCGAGGTTCCGCGTTCGAGACGGCGCCTGCTCCATGATCGGAAGCAGCTAGTGGCCACGCTGCGCGACTATGAGAGCGGCACCGCGGGACATTTGGCATGCCGGGAGCGCGAGGCCCTGATCGATAAGCTGAGAGAGCGGATTGCAGAAGTGAATCGCAAGCTTCACAACATCAGCACCGTCTAGGGCGCGCATCGCCGCGAACGTTCGTTTTCCACCCATCGCGAAAATAGACCATTGAATCACGGCTCACTCGGACTCTGCGCTGGCCCCTGCTTGCTCTTCGACCTCACTGCTGCTCAAGGAACGTTGCAGCGATCATTTCGTTGGCGGGCGGGGAATGGTGAAAAAGGAGAGAGAGATAATGAGAGGGATAGCGCTTCTTGTCGTGGCGTCGACGGTCCTACTTGCGGCTTGCGAGACCACGCCCCCACCCCCAGCGATGCAAACCTGTGCGGATGGATCGCAGATTCCGGTCACGCAGCCCTGCCCGCCGCCTCCGCCGCCTCCGCCGCCCCCACCGCCTCCGATGACCACGTGTCCGGATGGAACGAGCGTGCCGGCCGGCACCACGTGCCCAACTCCGCCGCCGCCACCGCCGCCACCGCGACGCTCCGGCGAACGCGGCTGAGCTCTAAAGGGGCTGAGCCAGCTCAGCCCTGACATCGGGTCGCATACAGGTTCCGCGGCGAGGGCTGTTCCAAGCCCTCCGCCGCGCGAACTCATTTGCCTGTTGCAGGCGTGAACAGCAGGTCCTGGTAATCCCAACTGAAGTCGGCTCTGGGCGAGACCGGCTTCATCGTCACCCGGTCCACCTTGCCGTTCGCGTCGATAGAGAAGGTCACATAGGCCGGCTCGACCCAATCCAGCGCCGGCTTCGTCTTGAACGTGTCGTATTGATAATGCGTCAGGGGACCTTCCATGCCCTTCGAGTGCGCAAAATCGATGGTGAGGCTTTTGCCCGCCTGGCGCACCTTGATGGTGCCGTACCAGGGGTCGGTATAGTCACCAACATAGCGCTCCAGTGGAAGCGACGGCCCGGCCTGCGCGGGTTTTGCCTCCGCCGTCTGCACCTGCTTGGCCGCGGCGGCAAGGCGGTCCATTTTGAACTTGTGGAATTTCTCCGGCCAGTGGTTCTGCGGATAGCTGAGATAGTAATCCAGGAGCTCGTCGCGCAGGCCGAGAATAATCTCACCATCCTCGCTGTTCGCCGCGATGAATATGCCGATGTTCTTATCTGGCAGAAGCGCGATGGTCGCCTGCGAGCCGAGGACCGCGCCGTCGTGGCCGACGACCTTCGCTCCACGGTAATCCGAAACATCCCAACCAAGCGCATAAAGGTTGAAGTTCGGATTGGTGACGGCGAACTCCCCCGGGAACTCCCGGGTCGGCGTCGGAACGACTCCGGTCCACATCTGCTCGGACTGTTCTTCGGAAAAGAGCCTTCTTTCGCTGCCGGAGATCTTTCCGTGCGCCAGCTGTGTCAGCAGCCAGCGGCTCATGTCGTTGGCGCTGATCGCAAGGCCGCCCGCCGGAGCCGCGTTCTGCGCGATCGTGGCGTTCTCATCGAGCGGCGTCTGCGTCCCCATTCCATGGATCGCGCCGCTGTTGCGGCTATGCGGACGTGCATGGTTCGGGTTGGCCTGGAACTCCGCGTCGGTGTCGGTCGAGCTCTTCATTCCGAGCGGACCGAATACGTGGTTGTGGATGTACTGCTCCCACGTCTCGCCGCTGACCTCTTCGATCAGTTGGCCGGCGGCCATGTAGAGGATGTTGTCGTAAGCGTAGCCGCTGCGAAAGCTCGTCGCCGGCTTGAGGTAGCGGATGCGGCGCACCGTTTCCTTGCGTGAAAGCGTGCTGTTCGGAAGGAACAGGAGGTCGCCTTCGCCGAGGCCCAGCCCGCTGCGGTGAACCAGCAGGTCGCGGATCGTCATCTCACGTGTGACCCACGGATCCCACATGCGGAAGTCCGGCATGTGGTCGATCACCTTGTCGTCCCACTTGATCTTGCCTTCATCGACGAGTGTCGCGAGCGCGGCATTGGTGAATGCCTTGCCGGTCGACCCGGTGAAGAAAATCGTGTCGGCATCGACGGGCTTGTTCGTTGTTATGTCGCGAACGCCCCATCCGTGCGCGAGCGTAACCTTGCCGTCCTCGACGATTGCGATCGTGACTCCGGGAACGCCGAATTCCTTGCGCAACTGCTCGACACGCTGCTCAAAGCCAGCGGGCGGAGCAGCCTGGGCACTCGCGGCTCCCATCACCAATGCGAGCGCCGTGAACGCGAGAATGCCTTGCTTGAACATTCGGTTACTCCTGAATCGGAATGGGTTGAGGTTGGGCGCCCGGTTCGCCGCGTCTGTTCCAGAGCTTCCACACGCCCACCGTCATGAGAGGCAGGATGAAGGTGGTGAGCAGGATGTAGGCAAGCGCCCGGTAGCCGGTGGCGATCAGGGCGACGAGGCCGAAGCGGCTTGCAAGGAACATGCAGAGGACGAGGACGACGAGCGCGATCGAGAGGCGCTGCCGGTGCGTCAGCTCCTTGCCGGTGCGTCTCGCCCAGGCATGGTCGATCCGCTCATTGATCGCGTGGACCGAGCTGGTGCCGCTTTCGAGCAGCGCCGAGAAGATCATCGCCTGGAACAAGAGGTGGAACGCTGGCGAGCCAATGCGTTGGAGCAGGAAGTCGGACGGAAGCGTCGCGCTCTGCACTTCTGGATAGAAAGCGACCATCGGGATGAAGAAGAGCAAAGCCGGAACCATTGTCAGCGGCCCAGCGATGACGCCCGCGACGACCGCATCGCGGTCGCTCAGTAAATGCCGCAGCACAGGCAGGATCACGACCGCGCCGACGATATTGTAGCCAAAGTAGGTCAGCCCCGAGAGGGCCCAGCCGGAGGTCTGCGGATTCGCCGCGAAGCCTCCAGGCACACGCTCGCCGAACTTCCACAGCGCGAGGATGATGAAGAGAGCGTAGACGCCGTACAACAGGTACGAAACGTCGCGGAACAGCCGCTCGACCGCCTTGTTTCCGAACGCGACAACGCCCGCAATGCAGATTGCGAGCAGGACCGTGCCGGCCAGCACCGGTGCGTTGAACAGGGCGTTCCCGATCGCGCCCGCGGCCGCGCCGTAAACCGCCAGGATGAGCACGACGAACAGGAGGTAGGCGAGCTCGAACAAATGCCACGCCGGGCCGAGCAATTGCTTGAAGAAGCTCTTGTAATCGTAAGTCTGGAACCGCCGCGCGGCGACGAACGTCAACGAGCAGAAGATGCTGAACAGGAGGGTGGCGAAAAGGATCGCGAACAGCCCGCCCCATGGGCCGCGCGCCAGGAAGAATTCGGCAAGCTCGCGGCCGGTCGCATAGCCGCCGCCGATGACCACCGCCTTGACTCCCAGTCCCGGCAGCACCCAGCGCGTGAAGCGGCTCGCGGACTTGTCGCTCAGTCGAAGCCTCGATCGGATTTGCGGAACGGCAATTTCACGGGAGCAACCGTAACAGCGAAATTTCAGCTTTCCAGCCATTCCGCACAAGCAACATTTTCTTGACCTCGCCGGGGCTTAGGGCACGATCAGTTCATGGCGGAGGACAGCTCGGTACAGGATCATCTTGCCGCGGGCGTCCGCGCCAGGCAGTCCAACCAGATGTCAGAGGCGCGCCGGCATTTCGAAGCCGCTGTCGAGCTCGAACCTACCCAGCCGCTGGCGCGCAACGTCCTGGGCCTCGACGCACTTGCAGGCGGCGATCCGCGGGCAGCCGCCGATCACCTGGAACAGGCTTGTCGCGGAGATCCCAATGCCGCGGAATTGTGGCTCAACCTTGCATCCGCGCGATCAGGGCTTGGCGACAGCGAAGGCGAGCGGACGGCGCTCGAGCGCGCGCTTGCGGTCGACCAGCGATTCCTCCCGGCGCTGATCCGCCTAGCCGAGCTGCACGAGCGGCTCGGGGAAGAGGCTCCGGCCTCCGATAGATGGAGCGCCGTCCTCGCGCTCACCGCGTCGCTCGATCCGTCTCGCGAGCTGGCAGACTTGCGCGCGCACGCCAGCGAATTTGTCGGCAGGCAGCGGCAGCAGCTCGCGAACGCCCTCGACAACGCGCTCGCCGCTGATCTCGATGCCGCATCCGTCTGCGAAAGACGCCGTGCCCGCGCCGCGGCAGACGTGCTGGTCGGCCGTCGGACGATCTACGCCAATGAATGTCACGGACTTCACTATCCCTTCCTCCCGGCGGACGAGTTCTTCGATCGCGAACATTTCCCCTGGCTCGCCACCCTCGAAGCGTCGACGGACGAAATCAGGCGCGAGCTCGAGGCAATCCTCGCCGATCCGGACCCGGGTTTGATGCCCTATATCGAGCAGCCCTCGGGCGTTCCCGAAAACAAATGGTCTCCGCTGGACCGCTCGCTCGACTGGGGAGCCCTGCATTTCTGGCGCGACGGTGAGCGAATCGACGAGGCCTGCGCCCGCGCTCCCAAAACGGCGGCGCTCGTGGAGCAATTGCCCCTTTGCCGGATTCCACGCCGCGCGCCGGCCGTCTTCTTCTCAGTGCTGAAAGCCGGCAAGCACATCCCGCCGCACACGGGGGTGACCAACGTCAGGTCGATCGTCCATCTTCCTTTGATCGTTCCCGAAGGATGCACCTTCCGCGTCGGCGGCGAGACAAGGCCGTGGATCGAAGGCGAAGCGTTCGTTTTCGACGACACGATCGAGCATGAGGCGCACAATCCCACGACGCAGGACCGGGTCGTCCTGATCCTCGATTGCTGGAATCCCTATCTCAGCGAAGCCGAGCGCGAGATGATCCGCCGCATGTACGAAGTCACCGACGCGCAGAAGAAATGCTGACTTCCGGGCTCGGCTCTAATGTCTGTTTTCGACCCATTCCTGCGATTAGCGCCTAACGGCAGCTTTGGACCCATTACAGAGATTGGACCGCATCAAATTGAAGAAAGGAGCAGCCCCAACCAGCGGGAGCCAATCGGAGCCACTCCCAGCAGCTGTGTAGCAAGCGGAGCGAGCGGCTGCAGATATCCAAAGTTAAGCGCCCAGGTGAGTCAGGCGGGCAGCTGGAGCGCCGCGCGCACCTGTCTACGACGTCGCAATGCTAAGCCCATCGCGCCGAAGCCGATCAGCATCATCGCCCAGGTCGCCGGCTCGGGAACGGCCGCAATATTTAGATTGCCGACGTACGAACCATTGTGGGAAGAACCCACCACGTCACCATTGACGTAAAGCGTGTGCGGACCGGCACCCAGGAAAATGGACTCGATCTCCCAGGTTTCCGTGTCCGGATCGAAGCCCGTTTGATGAAAGCGGTGTGCCAGGTCGTTAACGTCGAAATAGATTGACGTGAAGTCGATGTCGGTGGTCCTGAACGAAATCGAGCTCACCTCTGCATCGGCAGCATCGTCCGTGTTCAGCGTGAAGTTGAATGTATCCGCGATAGACGTTTGACCCGCCACGTTGGCGCCAAAATCCGAACTCCCGAAAAGATTGAGAAACGTGGAGTCGATCTGAGTGACTGTCTCAGTCGCATTCGCGCTTGATCCCACTATCAACGCCGTCGCGCCCAATAGGCCCAACACTAGCTTACGCATAAGCCTTCTCCCGCTGTTGTCCCGCAGCGCCTCACAACGCCGCTTTACGACTCGGCAAGTTGTTATAATACCATAATTTTAATTACTGATAATAGAAAATTAACCACAGCAGACCCGGCTTCGGATTCGCGGGCATTGGCGTTATCGGTGGTGCTTAAGACATGCTCGATCGGACTGTTGCGCTGTCCGCAAATCATGACGGCCCGACAGTCGTGGGCTGTCGAGCCGTCATCCGGCAGATGCTTGACAGTTGCGGCGGCTAGTGCGGCTTCTTCTTAGCCTTGCCCTTGGTTGGTTGCTTCTGCGGGTCCGCGCTCGAGCCGTTCGCGGATTTATCGGCACTTGTCGTGCTTTCGGATGAAGCCGCTGGATCGGCCGGCTGAGCAGGCGCGGCCTCAGTAGCGGGAGTGGCGGAAGTGGCCGGGGTTTCAGCGGTAGGATCAGCTGGGGTTGCAGGAGATGCCGGGGTTGCAGGATTGGCTGGGGTGGCCTGCGTCGCCGCTTGCACTATCGCGGTTCCAGACCCGAGCACGATCGCTGACCCGATCAGAAGCACATGCACTGATTTCATGGCGGTCCCTTTCGTTGAGGCTGTCAACTGTAGGGCGCCGATTAGCGTAGCGATTGGAGGTACTTGGCGGTTATCGGCGGCCTGTGGTTCGGACAGGACCTATGGTCGCGCGCAACGGACGTTAACGAATATTACCTGTTACGGGACCGGTACGGCAGCGCGACGCGGTACTGCGACTCGATAACCAGCGCGCTCGTTTTCCACCCAAAGCGGCCGCTATCTTCCGCGCCACCTCGGCTGACGCTTCTCGAGGAAGGCGCTGATCCCCTCCTCCGCGTCGGCCGCCAAGAAGTTTTCGACCATCACACGGGACGCTTCCTCGTACGCATCGGGAAGCCCCATCCCAGCCTGCCTGGCGACCGCTTGCTTCCCCAACCTCATTGCGATGGGCGACTTGGCGGCGATGGTTCGCGCATATTCGCCGACGGCCTCGGTCAGGGACTCGCGCGGCACCACGTGGTTCACCAGCCCGAATTCGAGGGCCGTGGCAGCATCGATCATCTCGCCGGTCAGCAGCATTTCCATTGCCCGCTTGCGGCCGACATTGCGCGTGAGCGCCACCGCGGGCGTTGAGCAGAACAGGCCTACGTCGATCCCGTTGACCCCGAATCTCGCCTGGTCCGACGCGACGGCGAGGTCGCAGGAGGCGACGAGCTGACATCCCGCCGCTGTCGCTATCCCGTCGACCTCGGCGATGACCGGCTTGGGGAGGCTCACGATCGACTGCATCAGATGTGAGCAGAGCGCGAATGTGTGCTCGAAGAATCCCCTGCCCCCATCGGGATCGGCGCGATGCAATGTCATTTCCTTGAGATCGTGTCCGGCTGAAAATAGCTTCCCCGCGGCCGCGATGACGATCACCCGGATCGCCTCGTCGTCCCGCATCGCGTCGAGCTCCGATTGCAGCGATTCCATCACGGCAACCGACAGGAGGTTGGCCGGCGGGTTTTGGAGAGTCAGGCGAAGGACGGCGCCTCGTAGTTCGATCCCGATCAAGGACTGGCGATTGCTCTGCTGGACATCGAGGAGCTCGGCCACATCTGCTCTCCTCCCAATAAGATCTCGATACGGTTAGCACGCAACCGGCCTGATGACAGCCGGTCAGGCCACCGTACGCCGAACCATTTGAGGCTCTCAAGGCGGGCTGTTAGGGAACGGCCATGGCCACGAACCCCGCCAGCCGGCCAAAGGGCCGATCGATCAAGAATCTGCGGATGGTGTGGCGCTTCGCGACTCAATATCCCGGCCGCATTGCATGCGCGGCCTTGGCTTTGCTGGTTGCCGCCGCGTCTGCGACTTCCATCCCATTCGGTCTCAAGCTCGTCATCGACAAGGGCTTCGGACTCGGCGCGGGCGAGCCGCACCACATCGCGAAGTGGTTCGAAGGACTGCTCGGCGTCGTTGTGGTGATGGGCGTCGCGACGGCGTTCCGATACTATTTCGTCTCGTGGCTAGGCGAGCGCACGGTCGCCGACATCCGCCTCGCCGTGCACCGGAACCTGCTCCGTCTCTCGCCCGGCTTCTTCGAGGAGAATCGGCCGGCCGAGATCACCTCGCGACTCACCGTGGACACCACGATCATCGAGCAGGTGGTGGGGACGACGATCTCGGTCGCGCTGCGCAACACCATCATGGCGTTCGCGTGCGTGGTGATCATGTTCGTGCTCGCGCCGAAACTTGCGGCGCTCATGATGCTAGGGGTGCCGATCGTCATGGGCCCGATCATTTTGCTTGCACGCCGCGTGAGGGCCATTTCCGTAAAGAGCCAGGATCGCATTGCCGATGTCGGCACCGTCACGAGCGAAGTCCTGGGTGCGATGAAGATCGTGCAGGCGTTCAATCAGCAGCGCCGTGAGGCCACGCGCTTCGCCGATGCCGTCCAAAGGGTATTCGGCACAGCGAAACGCCGGATCCTGGTGCGGGCATGCATGACGGCAATCGCTATCGTGCTCATGTTCAGCGCCATCGTTTCGGTCATCTGGCTCGGCGCGATCGATGTTTCCGCCGGCCGCATGACCGGCGGCACGATCGCGGCCTTCGTCCTCTATGGTGGGCTTCTCGCAGGCGGACTCGGGAACTTGTCTGAAGTCTACGGCGATTTGCTGCGCGCATCTGGCGCGTCCGAGCGCCTTTCCGAGCTGTTGCATGCCGAGCCTGACATTCGCGCGCCTTCAAATCCGGCAAAGTTGCCCGAGCCCGCGCGCGGCGAGCTCGTATTTGAACATGTGACCTTTCATTACCCGACGCGCCCAGAAACATCGGCGCTCAACGATTTCAGTCTGGCAGTCAGGCCGCGCGAACGGCTTGCCGTCGTCGGACCCTCCGGCGCGGGCAAAACGACGATCTTCCAGCTCGCCGAGCGCTTCTACGACCCGGCGCAGGGGCGAGTTTTGCTCGACGGGGTCGATTTGCGCGATGCGGATCCGGCCGACGTCCGGCAGCGCATTGCCATGGTGCCGCAGGAAACGATCATGTTTGCGGCTTCGGCGCGCGACAATCTTCGATACGGGAACTGGGACGCTAGTGAGGATGAGATCTGGCGCGCCGCGCGCGACGCAAATGCAGAGGAATTCCTGCGCGCTCTTCCCGACGGTCTCGACACATTCATGGGCGAAGGCGGCGCGCGTTTGTCAGGCGGTCAACGCCAGCGCATCGCCATCGCCCGCGCGCTGCTCCGCGACGCGCCCCTGCTCCTGCTCGATGAAGCGACATCAGCACTCGACGCCGAAAGCGAGCGGCTGGTCCAGGATGCGCTGGATCGTCTGATGGCCGACCGCACCACAATCGTCATTGCGCACCGGCTCGCGACAGTTCGCGCCGCGGACCGCATCGTCGTGATGGATGGCGGGCAGATCGTCGAAGAAGGCACGCACGCGAGTCTCAATGCACGCGGAGGCCTTTATGCGCGCCTTGCCCGCCTCCAGTTCGAAGATCGAGCGGCTTAGCTTCTAGCTCTGGCCGCCGCCGGGAGTTCCGCCGCCGCTCGGAGTTCCGCCGCCCCGCGGCGCGCGCGAGCGAGTCGTTGTGCGCCGCCTTGTGCTGGTTCGTTTTGCTGGAGCGCGCGAAGATTTCGCTGCTCCGGTAGCGCGCTTCGCCGTCGAGCGCTTTGCAGCCGGCTTGCGCGCAGTCGATGCGCGGCTCGAGCCCGTGCTCGATGATTTCGCGCGAGTCGATGTCTTGCGTGCGCTGCCGGCTTTCCGAGTGCTCTTGCGAGCGGTCGTCTTGCGTACGGTCGACTTGCGCGTCGACCCAGAGGCCGAACTAGTGCCGCTGCTCGCGGAGCCCTCCATCGTCCATTTGCCCGACATCACACGCTGCGCCGCTTCGGCGACTGCCTCGGCGATGATCGAGCCGAGCTTGGTCGCGCTCGTCATGACATTGCTTGCGGCTTGCGATGCGGTGTCGGCAGCGTCGAGCCCGGCGTCGCGAATCTTGCGCCGCGCGGATGGACTCGCGCTGATTGCCGCCGCTGCCGCCGCCAAACCAGCAGCAAGCATTTCCTTGCTCATTGCGGCCTTGGCGAGCTTGTCGACCGTGTCGGATCTGGATGACGCTTTCGAGGATGAAGATTTCGAAGATGATCTCGAAGAAGTCTTACGTGCGGACTTGGCCATTGCTTTGTCTCCCTCCGTCGCGGGACAAGACACTCTAATGCCGTGACGGTTCCCAAATGAACTAGGGACTCACCTGAAACAATCCGCAAAATCGCGCGGAATGCAGACATGTTAAAGGGCACCGTCGCGTTAAAGCGACGATGCCCTTCGACATGGTCAGCGGCCGGAGATGTGGCCGTTCGTCAGCACTTAGGGCCTACGAACACCCCTTTCCGACCTCCCTGCTGAACCATGAGACATCGGATCACCTCCTTTCGCTGCGTTGAAGCCACGAAGAAGATGAGTCCAACAGGGCTTCAAAGCAAGACTTGTAATGAGGTGAACATTCGGCAATCTTGGTCCCTTCGCGCCGTTCAGGCGCGGCAATCCTCGATCACTCGCGCAGGCTCCGCCCAGGCTGGCACGACGCCGATCGGCTGGCCCGAAACGCCAACGCCAATCCTTCCCCGGCTGAACGCTATCGCGTCGAGCAGCGGATCATTTGCGTTGAGGTCCGCGCCAATCCGCGCGGTCGCCGGATTGTAGCTTGCCGGAAGATTGCGGCTCTCGGCACTTGTCCAAATCGACAGGAAAGGCGCTGCGCCGTTTGCCGGTTTCGAGATGGTGACGCGGCGGGACGCTCGTGTGCAGTGAATCGTGACCTGCGGCTGAGCCGTTGGATTCAGAAATGTCGCCTCGCTTCCATCCGCCGTCGTGACATAGTTCCAGTTGCCGGCAATGGGCGTCGCTGTGCTCAAGTCGGGAATCACTGGCGGCGCGGCTGGAGCCGGTGTGGGCGTCTGGGCGTGGAGCGAGGATGCGGCGATCAGCGCGAACGCTGCAGCGATACGGTATTTCATTCGGGATTAGCGGCTAAGGCGATCGACTTTGGCTTGCAATGCCGCGAGCTCTGCTTTGAGCTGATCGACTTCGCTGGCGCTGGGTTTCGCCTCAGGCTTTGCCTTGCCGGAGAATGCGCGGCTGGCGTCCTCGAACATTGCCATGTTGCGCTTCGCCAGATCGGCGAAGACGTTCCCGCTGAACGCGTCTTTGGCTGCGCTCTGGTTACGCTGGAACGCGTCCATCGCGGCTTCCAGATATTGAGGCACGAAATTCTGCATCGAGTTGCCGTACAGGCCGATCAGCTGCTTAAGGAAGTTGATCGGCAGCATTGTGCTTCCGCGCGCTTCCTCATCGACGATGATCTGCGTCAGCACCTGGCGCGTGATGTCCTCGCCCGTCTTTGCGTCCACCACTTCGAACTCGCGCCCTTCGCGCACCATTTGGGCGAGACGGTCGAGCGTGATGTATGTCGAACTTTCAGTGTCATAGAGCCGCCGATTGGCGTACTTTTTGATCGTCACCTTGCCGGTAGACTTTTCCATGAAGCGCTCCGAAACTTTGAGCAACGATCTACTACCGGAGCATAGTGCGCTGCAACATGAACACGCGCCGCGGCCGCTGCCGCTGTTTCTCGAATTGGTACGCAAGGTTTCTGGCCGGGACGCGGACGTTGCGCGCGATGCCCTTGTTGGATTGCGAGCGTACGAGGCCGCCGAGCGACGCTCCGGTGTCGCACCGATGCCCGAACTTTCACGAGTCAACGGCACCTGCTTGCGCGACCACGGCGGAAGCGGCCCTTACGCGGTTCTTATCCCTTCACTGATCAATCCCCCACGCATCCTAGACCTTGACGAGCAGGTGTCGCTAGCCCGCGCGGTCTCGCGGATGGGCCGCCGCACGCTGTTGCTCGATTGGGGCAATGCCGACGCGCGGTCGCATCTGGATGTTGCCGGTCACATCGAAGAATTGCTGCTTCCGGTGCTGCGCAGCATCGGCGAGCCTGCGACCCTGATCGGCTATTGCCTCGGCGGTACGATGGCGATTGCTGCCGCGAATCTCGTCCAGTGCGAGCGCGTGGCCACCCTCGCTGCACCCTGGAATTTTGCCCGATACCCGGAATCGTCGCGGGCCGCGCTCGAGGACATGTGGAGACATTCGCGAGCGGCGAGTCGTCGACTCGGGGCGCTGCCGATGGAAGTTCTGCAAGCGAGCTTCTGGTCTCTCGATCCTGAGCGCACGGTGCACAAGTTCGCGGAATTCGGTCGCTTGGATGCGGCGAGCGCTGAAGCGAATCGCTTCGTTCAGCTCGAGGATTGGGCGAATGGGGGCGAACCTCTTCCATATCCTGCCGCAAAGGAACTGATCGAAGACCTGTTCGAGCGCGATCTCACTGGCTCGGGCGAATGGCGCGTCGGCGGACGTGCGGTCAACGACAATATCGCCGTTCCTGCGCTGCACGTTCTCGCAGGGAACGACCGCATCGCGCCGCCGCAAACCGCTCCAGCCGGTCGGTCGGTGTCGATTCCATCCGGGCATGTCGGAATGATCGTCGGCTCGGCCCGAACTCAGCTGCATCGGGAGCTGGAGCCGTTTCTCGGAGCGGCACGATGAAAAGGTGCGAGTGGGTGAATCCCGATGATCCGATGATGGTCGATTATCATGACCGGGAATGGGGTGTGCCTGTCCACGACGACCGCAAGCATTTCGAATTCCTGGTTCTCGAGGCCGCGCAAGCGGGCCTCAGCTGGTCGACTGTGCTCAGGAAGCGCGACGGCTATCGCCGTGCCTTCAGCGATTTCGATCCGAAGAAGATCGCGCGCTTCACCGAAAAGCAGATCGAAAAGCTGACGCAGGATC
>JBEDUM010000043.1:0-20613 GCA_040414585.1 Sphingomicrobium sp.
ATTCTCCTCAGTTCAGTGTGAACCGGTCAGGACGCGGTGTTGTGTACCAACGCTCCCGGTTCATTTCGGCATTGAAAACATTCGGTAAATTGAGCTTTCTTCCATTGGCGCTCGCGCAGAGAGGATCGAATATGGCCGAGAAGTCAGAGGTCGATGATCTTAAGGACTGGCCGCCGGAGCATCTGAAGCCTTTCATGGACCTCCTCCATGAGATGAATAAAGAAAGCCCGCGCGGCTCGGTACTGGTATGCGCGGCGATGCTGGACAACCAGTTGGAGCAATGCATCCGGGCAAGGCTTGTTGACCATCCCGACGTGTCGAAACTCACTACCGGCTTCAACGCACCACTCGGCACCTTCTCCTCACGCATAGTGAGTGCGCTCGCTTTAGGCATTGTCTCAACCGATGAGTACCATGACCTTGAGATTGTGAGGGGTATCCGAAATGACTTCGCGCACCGCTTAGGTATGGGGTTCGACGATCAAAGCATCAAAGATCGGTGCGCTAACTTAAGGCTGTCAGCGAAGGACTATGGCGATGTTGTCGTTGGGACACACGGGCAGTTCCTAACAGCGGCCACCGCTTTGATCTTGAACCTAACCAATCGGCCTCATTATGTTGGACTGAAACGTCTGTTGCATGAGGAATGGCCATACTAGCTACCAATGCTCCCTGTTCACCTTGAACCGGCAGGGCGGGAATTTAGACTAACAGGGGCCATCAGCCGGAACAAAGCCCCTGTACCAAAGGGCCAATTGCCTCTAGGCGGACGCCGGAACGGTGCCTTGTGGTACCGAGGGTCGGGGGTTCAAGTCCCCTCGATCGCCCCATTATTCCTTTTCTTGAAACCGGACTTTTGTAACCGATGACAACGCCTTGGGGCCTGCCCGATTTCGACGCGCACGAGGAAATCCATTTCGTCAACGACGAGAAGTGCGGCCTGAAGGCCATTATCGCGGTCCACTCGACCCATCTCGGCCCTGCTGCCGGCGGAGCGCGCTTCTGGCACTATGCCAAGGATGAGGATGCGCTCGTCGATGCACTCCGGCTGTCGCGCGGCATGAGCTACAAAAACGCGATGGCGGGATTGCCGCTGGGCGGCGGCAAGTCCGTGCTGCTTGCAAATGAAGCGCGCGACAAGTCGCCGGACATGCTCCATGCGTTCGGCAAGGCTGTGGACCATCTCGGCGGACGCTATGTGACCGCCGAGGACGTGGGCATGAGCGTTGCCGACATGATCGAGGTCGCGCGTTCGACCGAATTTGTCGCGGGTCTCCCCAATTCCGGGAGTGATGTCGGCGGCGACCCGGGTCCCCATACGTCTTTGGGTGTGTTCCTTGGAATCAAGGCCGCGGTGAAGCGCGCACTGGGTAACGACAACCTGAGCGGGCTGCGCATTTCGCTGCAGGGTGCGGGTAGCGTCGCGACCGGCGTGGCGCTTCATGCCTGTGCCGAGGGTGCGAAGCTGTCGATCGCCGACGTCGACGAAAAGAAGGCGCACAGACTGGCCGAGCGGGCGGGTGGAAAAGTCGTGTCCGCCGATGAAATCTTGAGCTTGGAGGCGGACGTGCTCAGCCCGTGCGCATTGGGCGCGATCCTAACCGAATCGACAATCCCGAACCTGAAAGTGCCTGTCGTTGCTGGCGGCGCAAACAACCAGCTCGCGACGCCGGAAGACGGTCAACGCCTGCACGAACGCGGCATCCTTTACGCGCCCGACTATGTGATCAACGCGGGGGGCATCATCAACGTCTGCACGGAATATCTCGGCGACGGTGACGCCAGCCTCGTCCGCCAGCGCATCGAGGGCATTCCGGTTCGGCTTGAACAGATTTGGACGGAAAGCGCACAGACGGGCCGCGATCCCGCCGCGGTGGCGGATGCTATGGCACAAAGGCTGATTGGAAGGGCATAAGCGCGTCGCTGTGCATGCTTTAGCCAATCCTGCTCGATTCCTTCGGATCGCGAGGCCCGCCACGACCTGGCTGTTGCTTGTCGGTCTGGTGCTCGCAGTTGCGGGAATGGTCGCCGGACTGACGCTCACTCCGCCCGACTATCTGCAGGGCGAGACGGTGCGCATCATCTACATCCACGTGCCGTCGGCATGGCTGGGTATGGCTGGCTGGGCCGGAATTGCGGCAGCATCTGTGAGCCAGCTCGTCTGGCGCCATCCCTTGGCCGCGGTCGCCGGCCGGGCGGTTGCACCTGCCGGTGCGACCTTCGCGGCAATCTGCCTGATCACCGGATCGATCTGGGGGCGTCCTACGTGGGGTACGTGGTGGGAGTGGGATGGGCGGCTCACCTCGATGCTCGTGCTGTTCTTCCTGTACCTCGGCTACATCGCACTCGCCTCCGCAGAACGGGAGCGAGGAGGAGAGGGCCGCATCACCGCGATTTACGGCCTCGTCGGAGCGATCAACCTGCCAATCATCCATTATTCGGTGCTGTGGTGGCGAACCCTGCACCAGGGCGAGAGCATCGGCCTGACGGGCTCAATGATCGACAACAGCATTCTCTGGCCGCTGCCGCTGACAATGATCGGATTCAGCTGTCTGTTCGGCGCTGTGGTCCTGATGCGAATCCGGGCCGAGTTGGCTGAGACAAAGGTCGAGGCGCGCTTGCGCAGGATGGGTGCCGAATGAATCCGTGGCCGTTCGTGATCGCGGCGTACGGAGTTGCCGTCGCGCTGACTGTGGCGCTGCTGCTTTGGGCCTATGCTTCGATGCGTCGGGCTGAGTCGGCCGCCGAGGCGCTGAAGCGCAAATGAAGCCGAAGAACCAGCGGCTGGCGCTTGTCACAGCCGCCATCGTCGCGGTGCTCATTGCCGTCCTACTTACCATGTGGGGCCTGAAGGACCGCGCGTCCTATTTCTACACCCCAACTGACATAGCCTCCGGTAAGGCCGAGCAGGGGCGCGCCATGCGATTAGGCGGAATGGTTGAGCGCGGTTCCATCGAGCGGCAGCCTGACGGTGTCACGATCCGCTTCATGCTGACCGATGGACAAGCGCGCACGCCGGTCGTTTATCGCGGTATCGTACCCGATCTCTTCCGCGAGGGCAGCGGAGCGGTGGCGGAAGGACGGCTCGAGAAGAGCACCTTCGTCGCGGATACCATCCTCGCCAAGCACGACGAGCGCTACATGCCGCCCGAACTCGGCAATCTCGCGGCGGAGCACAAGGCCGGGAAGACGCTGGAAAAGTGATCGCCGAAACTGGTCTTGCCGCATTGTGGCTCGCCGCTGGGCTTGCAGCGCTTCAATTCTTGCTGATGATCCTGGCCTTGCGCACCGACGCGAAAGTCGGCCGCGCAGTGCGTGCGATCACGGTCGCGCAGGGCGCGCTGACGCTGGTCGCTTTTGCGATGTTGCTGCTCGTATTCGCGCGCAGCGACATGTCAGTGGCGCTGGTCTTCGAGAACAGCCACACGGCCAAGCCGTTCATCTACAAGGTCGCAGGAGCATGGGGAAACCACGAAGGCTCAATGCTCCTCTGGGTTACAGTGCTGTCCGTTGCGGGAGCCTTCTTTGCCTTGCTTTCGCGGCGGACGAGCGAGCGGACATTGGTAGCCGCGCTTGGCGCGCAGTCGGTCCTGGCCCTGGGCTTCTATGCTTTTCTGCTCATTGCTTCGAATCCGTTCGCGAGGCTGTTCCCGGCTCCGCCCAATGGGCAGGGCTTGAACCCGTTGCTTCAGGATCCCGGTTTGGCGTTCCATCCGCCGACCCTCTATTTCGGCTATGTCGGTCTCTCGATCGCGTTCAGCCTCGCCGTCGGCGCGCTGCTCACGAATGAAGTGGATTCGAGACTTGCGCGCGCGATGCGGCCCTGGGTCCTGTGTGCTTGGATCTTTCTGACGTTGGGGATCACTGCCGGCAGCTACTGGGCTTATTACGAGCTCGGCTGGGGTGGCTATTGGTTCTGGGATCCGGTCGAAAATGCATCACTGATGCCGTGGCTCGCGGCGACGGCACTGCTCCATTCGATCAACGTTCTGGCTGCTCGTGGAGCGCTCAAGGCGTGGACGATGATGCTTGCGGTCATCGCATTCTCCATGTCGATGGTCGGCACCTTTCTCGTCCGTTCGGGGATCCTGACGTCCGTCCACGCCTTCGCCATCGATCCGGAGCGCGGGACCTTCCTGCTCGGACTGCTCGCCATCTATGTTGGCGCCGCGTTCACGCTCTTCGCTGTGCGCGGCGCGACGTTGAAGGAAGGCGCGCCGTTCGAATTGGTGAGCCGCGAGACGGGCCTCGTAATCAATAACCTCCTGCTGAGCGTCGTGCTTGGCATCGTGTTCCTCGGAACTCTCTATCCCCTGTTCGTCGAGGCTTTGAGCGGAGAGAAGCTCTCCGTCGGAGCGCCATATTTCAACTCTGTAGCGGGGCCGCTGGCATTGATCCTTGCGGCGTTGGTCGGCATCGGCCCGCTGCTAAGCTGGAGACGCGAACGACGGCCGGTACTCAAGCTGCTCACGGTTCCAGCTTTGCTTGGCGTTTCGGCACTTGTCATCACGTTCATCATCGCGCCTGGCATGAGCATCTTGCCGCGCCTTGGCCTCGCGATCGCCGCCTACCTCGCCGCCGCGAGCATTCTGCCCTTGATCGGGCGCAACCCCCTGCGAGCGCCGCTCGCGACCTGGGGGATGGTCGCGGCGCATTTCGGAATTGCCATCGCGCTTACAGGAATGGCCATGAATGCGGCGTTCACCAGCGAACGTCTGGGCGTCATCAAGCCCGGCGAGACGCTCGGCGTGGGTCCGTGGCTTGTCGAGCTTCAAGAGGTGACGCCGACCGCCGGCAAGAACTACACGGCGCTCGAAGCCGAGCTTCGCGCGACGCGCGGACAGGGCGTTGTGGTTCTAAAACCCCAGAGCAGGTTCTTCAGCGACCCCCCCACGGAAACCAATGAGTCCGCGATCCGCACGTTTTGGAACGGTCAGCTCTATACTGTGATTGGCAAGGCCGATGCCGGCGGCGGCTGGCAGGTCAGGTTATGGTGGAAGCCGTTCGTCACGCTGATCTGGGCGGGCGGCGCGATGATCGGGTTCGGGGGAGCGCTCGCCCTGCTCGGCCGTGTATGGCGTCGCCGGCGGCGCGAGAGCGGACTGGAATGGCGCAGGGAGCAGTATGCATGAGCCGCGCACTCCGCCTCGCGCCGCTTGTGCTGCTGCTACTTTTGCTGGCCGGTCTCGTGTGGCGGCTTACCACTCCGGTTACCACGACCGTCTCGTCGAAGCTCGAAGGTAAGCCGGTTCCAACCTTTGCCTTGCCCGCGATGCTGCCCACAAAACCCGGGCTCTCTTCGGCCGACCTTGCGGCCGGCAGTCCGCGCGTCGTGAACATTTTCGCAAGCTGGTGCGTGCCGTGCATTACCGAGGTAGGTATGCTGAAGCAGCTCCAGGCCCGCGGCGTAGCCATCGACGGCATCGCGATCCGCGACCGCAGCGATGACGTCGCCCAGTTCCTCGCGCGCAATGGCGATCCTTACGATCGGATCGGAAGCGACACGCAGAGTCGCGTGCAAATCGACCTGGGCTCATCGGGAGTGCCAGAGAGCTTCATCGTCGATGGCAAAGGCATCGTGCGCTACCAGCACATCGGGCCCATTGAGGCGCCCGACGTGCCGATGATGCTTGCGAAGCTGGAGCAGGCGCGGTGAGGTGGCTTGCATTCATCTTGGCGCTTGTGCTGGCGCAGCCGTTGCTCGCGGACAGCAACCTGCCGCCCGCTTACTGGGCCAATCGTCAGCTTCCGGACCCGAAGCAGGAAGCGAAAGCCGAAGCGCTGATGGAAGAGCTGCGCTGCCTCGTCTGCCAGGGACAGTCGATTGCCGATTCCGATGCGGAGCTTGCGGGCGACATGCGAGACCTCGTGCGACGCCGGATCGCGGCGGGCGAAAAGCCTGCGGACATCCGTACGTGGCTCATTCAGCGATACGGAACCTGGATCAGCTATCGCCCTACTGACGAGCCGGCAGTTTGGCCCCTATGGCTTGCGCCGATCGCCTTGTTGCTTGCCGGGGCCTTCATGATTCGGCGGCGCATCCGGATCAAGGCGCAAAGCTGATGGGCTGGCTGTTCCTCTTCATTTTGTTGGCTGTTTCGCTCGGCGGCGTGTGGCTGCTTGGCGTTCGCGGCGGACTGCTGAAGGCGGTCGCGGCGGCGTTGCTGATTGGAAGTGCGGGCTATGCGCTGCAGGGCAATCCGAACCTCCCTGGCGCTCCCGCCAATGCAGGCGCTTCGCTCGAAGTGGTACCGCTCACCGAGGCGCGACATGCCTTCTTCGGCCAGTTTTCGCCGGAAGAAAGCTGGCTCAGGATGTCGGAAGCACTTGCCCGGGACGGCAAGACGGAGGATTCCGTTGGACTCCTTCAGAATGCGGTACGGCGTTATCCAGGCAGCGCCCAGCTATGGATCGGTCTCGGCAACGCCCTCGTCGACCATGCGCGCGGCCTGACACCACCGGCAGAGCTCGCCTACCAGCGTGCCGCCGAAGCGGCGCCAGGACATCCCGCCGCGCCATTCTTCTACGGATTGGCGCTGGCTCGCTCTGGCGACCGGCAGTCAGCGGTTGAGATATGGAAGCGGATCCTCGCCAAGGCTCCGTCCAATGCGAGCTGGCAGCCGCTTGTCGAGCAGGGCGTGGCGGCGCTCAGCAAACCGAACGCCGTGCCGCACTAGGCCGCGACAGGCTCGTAGGGCAGGTCCAGCGCCTGGGCGACGGCCTCGTGGCGGATCTTGCCGCCCGACACATTGAGACCGTTGGCTAGGTGCGGGTCCTGCCGCATTGCTTCCTCGGCACCTAGGTTCGCAATCTTGAGCGCGAATGGCAGGGTCGCGTTGTTGAGCGCAAAGGCGCTCGTCCGCGCGACGGCGCCGGGCATGTTAGCGACGCAATAGTGGATGATTCCGTCGACTTCGTAGACCGGGTCCGCGTGTGTGGTCGGATGCGACGTTTCGAAGCAGCCACCCTGGTCGATTGCGATGTCCACGAGGACTGAGCCGCGCTTCATCGTCTTGAGCATCTCGCGCGTGACGAGCTTCGGAGCTGCGGCACCGGGCACGAGCACGGCGCCGATCACGAGCTCGGCTTCCTTGACCGCATTGGCAATCGCAGCGCGTGACGCGTAGGCCGTCTTGATCTGGCTCGAAAAGAACATGTCGAGCTCTGCAAGCCGATCGTTATTGATGTCGTAGATCGTGACGTCGGCGCGCATTCCCGTGGCCATTTGAGCCGCGTTCACGCCGGAGACGCCTCCACCGAGGATCGCAACCTTGACCGGCGCAACGCCCGGGACGCCGCCGAGAAGCACTCCGCGGCCACCCTGTTCCTTCTCGAGATAGTGCGCGCCGACCTGGACCGACATGCGTCCCGCGACCTCGCTCATCGGTTTGAGCAGCGGCAGCGAGCCATTCCTCGACGTCACCGTCTCGTACGCGATGCAGGTCGCGCCCGATTTCATCAGTCCGAGCGCCTGGTCCTTGTCAGCGGCGAGGTGCAAGTAGGTGAACAGGATGTGGCGCGGCTCGAGAAGGGCGATCTCCTGCGGCTGAGGCTCCTTGACCTTCACGATCATGTCCGATGAGCTGAAGACCGATTTCGCGTCCGGAAGGATCTTGGCGCCCGCCTTTTCGTAGGCCGCGTCGGGGCAGTCGATGCCCTTGCCGGCGCCCGTCTCGACAAACAGCTCATGTCCGTGAGCTACCAGCTCGGCCACTGACGCCGGCGTCAAACCGACGCGATATTCGTGGACCTTGATTTCCTTGGGCACCCCGATGCGCATTTATTCGTTCGCTCCGTTCGATGGTTGCGCGGGCCTATAGACGGGCAAATTGCTGTTGTCGTCTCCGATTGCAGCGCCGTAACGGCAGTGCTACCTCCGCGCCGGCCGTACAGGGGCGGGGCCGCAGTCTGTTCAATTTGACCACCAAGGCATGAGCATCACCGCGACGGGAGGCGCCGAAGCAGCGCCGCCGCAAGATACGTCCCACGGCCATGCCCAGGGTCCGCTTTATAAGCTGGCCGTGGGCGCCATCGGCGTGGTGTTCGGCGACATCGGTACGTCGCCCATCTATTCCTTCCGGGAGACGTTCGCGGGCCATCATCCGCTAACGCCCGACAAGCTTCATATCCACGCCGTCCTCTCGATGATCTTCTGGTCGATGATGATCGTGGTCACGCTGAAATATGTCAGCATCATCATGCGTGCGGATAATAAGGGCGAGGGCGGTAGCCTCGCCCTGCTGGCCCTGATCAACCGATCCATCAGCGGCAAGAAGAGGTGGGCGAACGGCATCGTCATGCTCGGGGTGTTCGCTACCGCCTTGTTTTACGGCGACAGCATGATCACCCCGGCAGTCACGGTGCTCTCTGCAGTCGAGGGCTTAACAACGGTTCAGCAGGGCTTCGCGCCTTTCGTAATTCCAGCGGCCGTACTCATCCTCGTGGGCCTGTTCGCGATCCAATCAACGGGCACGGCGCGGGTCGGCGCGATGTTCGGCCCGGTGATGCTCGTCTATTTTGGTACGCTGGCCGTGCTGGGTTTGATCCACATCATGGATCAGCCGAGCGTCTTCCTGGCGATGATCAATCCCGCGAACGCCGTCGGATTCTTCATCACCGAGCCCGTGCGAGCATTCCTGGCCATGGGTTCCGTCGTCCTGGCGCTGACCGGCGCCGAAGCGCTTTACGCGGACATGGGCCACTTTGGTCGGCGTCCGATCAAGGTCGCGTGGCTCTACTTCGTCCTGCCTGCGCTGTTGCTCAACTATATGGGGCAGGGCGCAATGCTACTTTCGCTCCGCCCGGACCAAGTCGCCGCTGAGGTCAAGGATCCTTTCTTCTATCTAGCTTCCGACCAATTCAGACTGCCGCTCGTAATCATTGCGACCCTCGCATCGATCATTGCGAGCCAGGCCGTGATTTCCGGCGCCTTCTCAGTGACGCAGCAGGCGATCCAGCTGGGCTTCGTTCCAAGACTCAGGATTACCCATACCAGTGAGCAGGCCGCCGGACAGATCTACATTCCGGTCGTGAACTGGGCGCTCATGATCATGGTGCTGTTGCTGGTCTTCACCTTCCAATCCTCATCCAACCTTGCCGCGGCATATGGCATCGCCGTCACCGGCGCGATGTTGATCGACACGGTACTAATAGCCGTCGTCCTCATCACGATGTGGAAGTGGAACCGCATCCTGGCAGGTGGGCTGCTCGTCCTCTTCTTCGCCGTCGATCTCGGCTACTTCAGCTCGAACCTGACGAAGATTCCGGCGGGCGGCTGGTTCCCGCTGCTGGTCGGCGCGATCGCGTTCACACTGCTCACCACGTGGGCCAAGGGCCGCCAACTCATGATCAACCGCATGAATGAGGCGAGCCTGCCGATGGAGATTTTCATCAAGTCGGCCGCGCCGAGCGCTGCACGCGTCCCGGGCACCGCGGTATTCATGACGAGCGCGGCGAGTGGAGTACCCCACGCGCTTCTGCACAATTTGAAGCACAATAAGGTGCTTCACGAGCGCGTGATCCTACTCACTGTCAGGATCGAGGATGTACCCTATGTCATTCAGGACAAGAGGGTTGAGCAGCGCGACTACGGCTCAGGCTTCTTTCGGGTAGTGCTGCGTTATGGTTTCATGGAGGAAGTCGACGTTCCCGCCGCGCTTGCTCAGCTCAAAGGCACGGGTCCTCAGTTCAAGATGATGGATACGAGCTTCTTCCTTGCTCGCCAGACACTGCTCCCCTCATCACGGCCAGGAATGGCGGTTTGGCGCGAAAAGCTGTTCGCCTGGATGCTGCGAAACGCCGAAAGCGCGATGGAATTCTTCAAGCTTCCTACGAATCGCGTCGTCGAACTAGGCAGCCAGGTGGAGATTTGAACCTCCGCAGCGGCTGCGCATTGGCGCAGCCATGGCAGATACAATCTCGTGGATCGCGACGATAGCAACCGTTGTTGCCGCGTCTGTCGTCGCTTCGAACCTCGGCGCGCGCATCACGGGTTACGGCTTTCTCGTTTTCACCGTGGGATCTCTGTTGTGGCTTAGAGTTGGAATCGTCAGTCACCAGCCGGCACTCATGTGGACAAACGCGGTGCTTACTACGCTGAACCTGTTCGGGATTTGGCGGTGGCTGGGGCGCCAGGCGCGAGTGGAGCAGGGCGCTCGGGCAGCGTCCGAGGCCAGTGAGAAGGAGCCTGGAGAAGTGCTGTTCCCGGTGTCCCTGCTTTCGCGCGCGCCCGTGCGATGCCGTGATGAGGAAGTCGGCCATTGCATTGACGGCATGGCCGGCTGTCGCAGCGGAAGGTTGAGCTACGTCGTGGTTTCCGAAGGAGGAGTTGCCGGCGTAGGGGAAGTCTTGCGGCGGCTACCATGGATCAACGTGACCGTGGAAGACGAGAAGGTTGTCGCGGATCTGGAAGCCGAACAGTTTCAACATCTGGAGGAGATTCCAAGAGACGAATGGCCGGCGCGCTGATTGTTACGGCGGAAATTGCGCAACACGACCTGGCTTGGTTGGAGCAGCTGCGCCGCGCTCACTACCCGCCTGAACGAAACCAGGTGCCGGCACATTTGACAATCTTCCATGCGCTGCCGCCTTCCGCCGAAGCCGAAGTCCGAACTCGTTTGGCGAGCTTGGCGAAAGGGCGAGCGCCGCGAGCATCGGTTGACGGCTTCATGGATCTTGGTGGAGGCGTGGCCTTCCGCATTGTCTCGCCCGACCTGGACCGCGTCCGCAACGAACTTGCGATCGACCTTCACGGATTGCTTGGAGCGCAGGACTTGGGTGGGTGGCGACCGCACATTACGATCCAGAACAAGGTAGCGCCGAAGGTATCGCGGTCGTTGATCGCGACCTTGCAGCGAAGCTTCTCGCCGAGGCCGCTCGCGATTGGCGGCCTGGGACTGCATCGCTATTTGGGTGGCCTTTGGGAGAAGATCGCGGTTCACCCGTTCCGCGGCTAGCTTAAGTCGCCAATCCCATCGCAGGTGAGATCAAATGCAGCAAGGCCCGTCTCGAGCACCGAAGCGAGCATCGGCTGTTGCATTAGCTCGTTGATCGCTTCCTCGGTGCTTTCGCCAACGAGGTCCTGGGCTTCCTGTATCGCCTCGTCCCAATCACCAGCTTCATAGGTCCCCTGGCCGACCCAGGAAAAAGCAATCACTTCGGCCAACTGGTCTTCGCCGAGGTCCTCGAATGCTGCCTTAAGCTCCTCCTCGACGCTGTCGTTGATCGTGTCGTCGAGAACGGAAAGCGTGCCCGCGTCCTCGTCATCGACATCGTCGGCAGTTTCATTGCCCTCGTAATCGGTCGCGGTCTGGGCTTCATACTCCCGCGCGCGAAGGATGATGCGGCACAAGGTATCGAGAGGGGTCAGTGGGTCCATTCAACCTGTCTCCAACAGCGGCTCAACGAGAGCAGCCGTATGCGGTTCCTCCGCGTTGACCGGTCTGTCTCAGGCACCTATATCGCGCCGCTCCGGCGGCCGATAGCGTCGTCTTCAATGCCTTGATGGGGCGGAGTAGCTCAGCTGGTTAGAGCAGCGGAATCATAATCCGCGTGTCGGGGGTTCAAGTCCCTCCTCCGCTACCACCACTTTGCGAGGGATAATCTCAGACTTAAATGGCCAATGCATCGCGTAGCTTGGCGATGTAGCTGCCCTTTGGCGGTGGCGATTACACTATGCTGCTGTTACGCCGGCAGCGCTAATGCAATGTCTTCGATGAGGTCGTCGGGGTCCTCCAGGCCAATGTGCAGACGCACCAGATTGGTGGCTGCAGCTTTCGACACGGTGCGGCTGGGAAGAGCCGGTAGAGCGAGGCTTTCGTAGCCCCCCCAGCTATAGCCGATGCCGAACAGTGCGAGCCGGTCGACAAATGCTGCCGTGTCGCCGTGGAGCTCGAAAGAGAACAGACCGGACGAGCCCTTGAAATCGCGTTTCCAGAGCTCGTGGCCTGGGCAGTCCGGCAGCGCAGGGTGGAGGACGAGGCCGACCTGCGGCTGCTCCTTGAGCCACGCCGCAATCCTCAGGGCGCTCGCTTCGTGCTGTTTCAGGCGCACGGTCATGGTTCGAAGCCCGCGCGATCCGAGCCACGCATCATCGGCGGAGACAGCGTGGCCAAGGTCCCATCCAGTTCGTTGGAGGGCCGGGAAATGTTCCCTGGTAGCGGTGGCCGCACCGAGCATCACATCGGCGTGGCCACCGACATATTTGGTGGCGGCAATGCATGTGATAGCGACGCCAGCGGAAATTGCCGGAAAGAACAACGGCGTCGCCCATGTATTATCGAGGAGCGTGACGATCCCGCGCTGGCGAGCGATCGCGCAGATTGCCGGGACGTCCTGCACTTCCATTGTCAACGAGCCTGGACTTTCGAGCAGGATCGCGCGCGTCTTCCCCGAAATGACTTCGGCAATGCCCGCACCAATTAATGGATCGTAGTAGCGCGTCCTTACGCCGAAGCGCTTGAGGATCGTGTCGCAGAACTTGCGCGTCGGCCCGTAGATGCTGTCGGTGACGAGCAGCTCGTCGCCTGACGACAACACCGACAAAAGGCCGGCAGTGATGGCCGCCAAGCCCGATGAATAAAGCGCGGTTCCGGCTGCACCAGGCTCCAGCTCAGTGAGCGCTTCCGATAGCGCCCAGTGCGTCGCGGTTCCCTGAAGGCCATACCGATACTCGCCAAGACGCGGTTGGCTGCCTCCCAATTGCTCGACATCGTCGAAGAGGATCGTCGACGCGCGCTCGACTGGCACGTTGACGAGGCGCCCGCGCCATTCCTTGCGCCTGCCGCCTTCAACCAAGATGGTCGACTGGCGCTTCTTCTTCTCGCTCATTCGCTCACTCCGGGACCGCCGACTTCATATGCCAGCGGCGAGCCGAAGCGAAACGATCGCGCCGCTATTAGCCTTTGACCTTCCTCACTCCGAAAAGGCCGATCAAACCGAGCAAACCCAGCACGCCCCATGGGAAGCTCTTGCGAGCCGGAATCGTCGTGGTCGTGTTTGTCTGGGCGGTGGTGGTGGTCTCCGTCGGCGCAGGAGCGGTCGGAACAGCGGCATTGGTCGCCTCTGGGGCCGCCATCGCGGCATTTGCCTCGGCGTTGGTCGCAGCGGTGTTCGTGGCCGCGGCGTTGTCCTGAGCAATCGCAGGCGCGGCGACCAGCAAGGCGCCAGCGACAATCAAAGCGTTCGACAGGCGCATCGGAATGCCTCCTTTTGATGGAGTCTTATTCATCGAACGACGAGGGATGATAGCTGTCTTCCTCATGCTGCGGCAGGAGACCGATCAGTCCGATCAGGCCGAAAAGGCCGACCAAATTCCAGATCAGGTCGTTTGATTGCCCTTCCACGAGACGTTCCTGGGTTTCGGTTCGAAGACCGCCCCGCTGTGCGTTTTGGGCAGCAGCCGGGCCGACAGCCGCCGTCATGAGGAGCAGCGCGAGAATAATTCGCCAACGCATTGGCTTCCTCCTTCGCTGATCTTTCGCGCTTGGCCAGGCGCATCTAAGCCTGCCCAAGGACCGCGTACCTACATCAAACGGTGCAAGCACACAAAATGATGTAGGCAGAGAATCGCAAACGCCCGGATCGACGAGCGATCCGGGCGTCCTGCGTGACGATTGCTCGTCAGCCCCCTTGGTAGTCGCCGCAGCGAGCGTCCCCAGTCGCTCAGCCGCGATCCCGAACACCTCGACCCAAGGGCCAGCTCGTTCGGACAACGGGTGAGTAAGCGCGGCCGGGCATCCTTGTCACGGCAGTTTTTCATGACCGTTGCAGTTTCCCACGCTGCTGTGTCGCGTCGGCCACATGTGCCTGCGGTTGCCTCCGCCAAGCGGTCACCCTAGACGCGGCGCCATGCGTTGGTCCCGAGCATTCCTCCCGGTTCTCAAAGAGAGTCCCGCGGACGCCCAGATCGTCAGCCACAAGCTGATGCTTCGGGCTGGCCTCGTCCGCCAGACCGCGGCGGGCATTTATGCCTGGTTGCCGCTCGGTTTCAGGGTTCTCAAGAAAATCGAGCAGATCGTACGCGAGGAGCAGGACAGGGCCGGTGCCCAGGAAATGCTGATGCCGACCCTCCAGTCGGCGGATCTGTGGCGTGAGAGTGGCCGTTATGACGCATACGGGCCTGAGATGCTGCGCATCCGAGATCGCCACGATCGCGAAATGCTCTATGGCCCGACCAACGAGGAGATGATCACCGTACTCTTCAGGGACGAGGTGAAGAGCTACCGCGACCTGCCGCGCACGCTGTATCATATCCAGTGGAAGTTCCGCGACGAGGTCCGCCCACGGTTCGGCGTCATGCGCGGGCGCGAGTTCCTGATGAAGGACGCTTACAGCTTCGACCTCGACGAGCAGAGCGCGCGCCTTTCCTACTACACGCAGATGCTGGCTTATCTGCGGACCTTTCAGCGAATGGGCATCCAGGCGGTCCCCATGAAGGCGGCCTCAGGCCCGATCGGTGGCGACCTCAGCCACGAATTCATCGTTCTCGCTCCCACGGGCGAAAGCGAGGTGTTTTACGATGCCGCGTTCGAGGAGTTCGATTGGGGTCAGGCGGACCTCCATTATTCTGACGCGGAAGGCCTGACGGGTCTTTTCGACCAAGTCAGCGGGACCTATGCCGCGACGGACGAAACCCACGACGAAGCGCGCTGGGCCGGCGTATCCGAAAATCGGCGGCGGACCGGCCGCGGCATCGAAGTCGGGCACATCTTCTACTTCGGCGACAAATATTCGGCGGCGATGAACTTGAGGGTGTCTGGCCCTGACGGCAGGATGGTCACGCCGATGATGGGCAGTTACGGCGTCGGGGTCTCCCGGCTCGTCGGCGCGATCATCGAGGCAAGCCACGACGAATCCGGCATCGTCTGGCCGGCACCGGTCGCTCCTTGGCGGGTGGGTATAGTCACGATGCGTCAGGACGACGCGCCGAGCGTGGTGGCGGCCGAGGAGCTTTACTCGAAACTCGGCGCTGCCGGGACGGAAGTCCTCTACGATGACCGCGACGAGCGCGGAGGAGTAAAGCTCGGCTCGATGGACCTCATCGGTCTGCCTTGGCAGGTGATCGTCGGTCCACGAGGGATCGCGAACGGGACAGTAGAGTTAAAGCGCCGTTCAACGGGAGAGCGCGAGGAGCTGAGTTTGGAATCAGCTTTCGCGAGGCTCACCGAATGATACTCAACAGCGCCGAGCGGATGCTCACGCGCCGTTACCTGCTCCCCGGAAAGGGCGAGGGGTTCATTTTCCTTGTGGCGTCCATCAGCCTCATCGCGGTCGCTCTCGGCGTCGCCGCGCTGATCATCGTCATGAGCGTGATGAACGGCTTCCGGGCGGAGCTGTTCGACAAGATCGTCGGTCTAAACGGTCATGCGGTCGTCCAGGGTTACGATGGGCGACTGTCGGACTGGCAGCGCATCGCTGATGCGGCGAAAAAGACGCCGGGCGTGACTTCGGCGTTGCCGCTGATCGAGCAACCGCTAATGGCCACGGCAAACGGGCGCTTCGAAGGCGTGCTCGTGCGCGGCATGCGCGTCGGCGACATCCGCGGCAATCGCACGCTGACATCGAATGTCCTCGCCGGCGACATCCGCACAATTACGCCCGGCAGCAACACAGTCGCGATCGGCTCTCGTCTCGCGGAAACGCTCGGGCTCTATCCGGGAGGGCAGATTACATTGTGGAACCCGGAAGGGCGATCCACGGTGGTTGGTACCGTCCCGAGAGAAGTGACCTACACGGTGGGCGCGATATTCGAAGTCGGCGTCTACGATTATGACAAGTCCTTCGTGATCCTGCCGATGCAGGATGCTCAGCAGTTGCTGCTCATGGGCGATCAGGTCGGAATGATCGAGATCCAGACCAGCAATCCAGACCGGGTCCAGGAAATCCTCGCGCCACTTCAGTCACTGGTCCGCGGGCGAGGAGTGATCGTCGACTGGCGGCAGATGAACTCCGCGCTTTTCCAGGCGCTCGAGGTTGAGCGCGTCGCCATGTTCGTCGTGCTTTCGCTGATAGTGCTCGTCGCCGTGTTCAATATCCTGTCGTCGCTGATCATGCTGGTGCGAGCCAAGACGCGCGACATCGCCATCCTCCGTACGATGGGCGCTAGCCGGCGCGGAATGATGAAAGTCTTCATGACCGTAGGCGTGACGATCGGTTCGCTGGGCATCGTCCTGGGGATCATCCTCGGTGCAATCTTCCTCTACTTTCGACAGGACGTGGTCGATGCGATTCAGACGATCACCGGACAGAACTTGTGGGATCCCTCCGTTCGCTTTCTCACCGACCTTCCGGCAAAGACGGATCCAGTCGAAGCCACGGTGATCGTGCTGACGGCGCTGATCCTGTCGTTCCTTTCGACGCTTTATCCGGCTTACAAGGCGGCGAGCACCGATCCCGTGCAGGTGCTGCGTTATGAATGAGCCCGTCCTCGTCACTCGAGGGCTCAAGCGCAGCTTTACTCAAGGCGAGATCACCATCGAAGTGCTGCGCGGAGTGGATCTGGCGGTCGCTCCGGGCGAGATCGTCGCGCTGCTTGGTCCTTCCGGCTCCGGCAAGTCGACCCTGCTTCAGGCCGTAGGGCTGCTCGAGGGCGGGTTCGAGGGCTCGATTCGGCTGCAGGGCGAGGAGGCCGCCGCGCTGGACGATGATGGCCGAACCCGACTGCGCCGCGATCTTCTCGGCTTCGTCTACCAGTTCCACCACCTGCTGCCGGAATTCAACGCCCGGGAGAATGTGATCCTGCCCCAGCTTGTTCGCGGAGCCGATCATCAAGCGGCGAAGGATCGGGCGGAACATCTGCTCGGCGCGCTTGGTCTCAAGGACCGCCTCGATCACCGTCCATCGAAGCTCTCCGGTGGTGAGCAGCAGCGCGTTGCGGTCGCGCGCGCCCTCGCTAATCGGCCTCCGCTCATCCTCGCGGACGAGCCGACCGGTAATCTGGACGAGCACACTGCCGACGTCGTTTTGCGCGAGTTCCTGGGCCTTGTTCGGAATGAGGGAAGTGCCGCGCTCGTTGCCACCCACAATGAACGTCTCGCGGCAAAGATGGACCGCGTAGCGCGCCTTCACGAAGGACGCCTTGATTAATGGAGCCGGATCGCGGCGCGGACGTTCATCGACCGATGCGGCGGCTCAGTCCAACGGTCCTGGCGATAATCGCCGGGCTTGTCGTTTTGGTCGCGCTGATCGCCTATTTTGCGTCCATCCGGAGCGGCAGCCCGGAACAGGACAGGCTCGGGAACAACCAGCTCAATATAACCGAGGCCGCGCCTCCGGCCGAGAAGCGGTGCGCGATGCAAGCCACTTACGACCTGATTAAGCGCGAACTGTTTCGCCGGGCCGCGCAGCTGCGCGGCAGCGACCAAGCGGCGTACGACAAGCTTTCGAATTACGCTGTCGTCCGAATGGAAAACCCCGTGATGGAGGGTCAAGACAGCTCAACCGATGCGATCAACTGCTCGGGTTCACTTTCGCTCGACCTGCCGCCAGGCGTTGCCATCGCGGGTGGTCGCCGCACCTTGATGTCGGACGTTGATTACACCGTGCAATCGGCTGCGGATGGGAGCGGCAACGTGGTGATCTTGCGCAATGCGGATGCGATCATCGTGCCGCTTGCAACACTCGCGCGTGTTGGTCAGCCGCCACAAACGCCGCCGATTCCGGAGGCGAACGCAGTCGCTCCCGAACAGCCGGAAGCAAACGTCGCGGCAGCCGAGTCCGCCAACGTGCAACCCGGACCGCCGAGCTCGTATCCGGGTCGCCCGAGCTTCGATTGCAACAAAGCGCGCAACCGTGGCGAGCGTGCCGTCTGCGCGGATAGCGGTCTCTCGGCGCTCGATCTGAACATGACCACTCAGTATCGACGCGCGCTTGCAAACGCTTCGCCGGAACAACAAGAGTTGCTGCAGCAGACAGCGCGGCGCTTCTACGCCTATCGCGATCGCTGCCCTGACAATCGCTGCATCGGTGACGCCTATGTCGGCCGAATGCGCGAGATCCGGGACATCATGGAGGGCCGCCTGCAGGCGCCACGATAATTCGTGGATAAGTGTCGATGCTTGGCTTTGCAGGCGAGATTGACCATCTCATAGTCCTGCCGTGACTCAGCCATACGTACCGCTTCGCGTTCTCTCCTGCTTCAGCATGCTCGAAGGGGCGATGGAGCCGAAGACCATCGCCGAGCGCGCCGCCAAGCTGGGATTTCCTGCGGTCGCAATCACCGATCGCAATGGCCTCTATGGCGTCATGCCATTCAGCGATGCCTGCTTTGGGAAGGGCGTGCAGCCAATCATCGGAGCGATGCTGGGAGTTGCTCGGCCGCCGGAGACCGGTGCGAATGCTGAGATCGACTGGCTCGTCCTGCTCGCCAAGGACGATCGGGGCTATGCGAATCTCTGCAAGCTTGTGTCGGCTGCACATTTGGACCGGCCGGTCGAGCAGGATCCTCACGTCGAGTTCGAAAAGATCGAGGGCCTGAGCGAAGGACTGATCGCACTGACCGCAGGGTCGGAGGGTGCGCTCGCGCGATTGCTCGCGGCGGAACAGCAGCTCAAGGCTGAGGCCTATCTGGATCGACTGAAAGCGCTGTTTGCTGACCGCCTCTACGTCGAGCTTGTGAGGCGGCACGACGCGGTCGAGGAAGCGGCAGAAGCAGGCCTAATCGACCTCGCTTACGCGCACGATCTGCCGCTCGTGGCGACCAATCCCGCAGCCTACGTGGATCCGGGACTACAGGCGGCCCATGACGCGATGCTCTGCATCGCGAATTCTGCATATGTGGAAAGCGCCGACCGGGTGACCTCGTCGGCCGACGCGTGGCTCAAGGACGGCTCGGCGATGGCAGAGCTGTTCGCGGATTTGCCCGAGGCACTAGCCAACACTGGCATCATCGCCCAGCGCTGCGCGGTCGCGGCTCCCAAACGAAAGCCGATCCTGCCGCGCCTCAGCGAGGACGAGGATGAGCAACTCCGGCGAGACGCTCGGGCCGGGCTCGGCGCGCGCTTGAGCGGTCGGAGCGGAGAGGAACATCAGCCATATCTCGATCGGCTCGAATATGAGCTGGAGATCATCACCGGCATGGGTTTTGCCGGCTACTTCCTGATCGTTGCCGACTTCATCAAATGGGCGAAGGCAAATGACATACCAGTGGGTCCCGGACGCGGTTCGGGCGCGGGGTCCGTCGTTGCCTGGGCCCTGACGATCACTGACCTCGACCCGATGGCGCTCAACCTGCTGTTCGAGCGCTTCCTCAATCCCGAGCGCGTGTCGATGCCCGACTTCGACATCGATTTCTGCGAAACCCATCGCGACAAGGTCATCGCGTACGTCCAGCGCAAGTATGGGCGGGATCGGGTCGCGCAGATCATCACCTTCGGTAGATTGAAGGCGCGGGCGGTGCTCAAGGACACCGGTCGAGTTCTCCAGATGAGTTATGGCCATGTGGACCGGCTCGCCAAGCTCATCCCCAACCATCCAACCGACCCGTGGACGCTGGAGCGGTCGCTCAATGGCGTCTCCGAGCTGGCCGCTGAGTACAAGGGCGATTCCGATGTCAGGCGGCTGTTCGATCTGGCGATGAAGCTCGAGGGCCTGCCGCGCCACGCATCGACTCACGCAGCCGGCGTGGTCATCGGCGATCGGCCGCTTGACGAGTTGGTTCCGCTCTACCGCGACCCGCGCTCGGACATGCCTGTCACGCAGTTCGACATGAAATATGTCGAGGCGGCGGGCCTGGTGAAGTTCGACTTTCTCGGCCTGAAGACGCTGTCCGTGCTTAAAGAAGGGCAGCGCCTGCTCGCCGAGCAGGGAGTCGAGGTGGATTTCAGCGCTCTGCCCTGGGACGATCCGGCGGTCTATGAACTACTGCAGCGTGGTGACGCAGTCGGAGTGTTCCAGCTGGAATCCGAAGGCATGCGGCGCACGCTCGGCGCTGTCCGCCCCACTAACTTCGGCGACATCATCGCCCTCGTCGCGCTTTATCGGCCCGGTCCGATGGACAACATTCCGGTCTTCGGCGACCGAAAGAACGGCCGGGTATCGATCGAATATCCTCATCCACTGCTCGAAGGCATCCTCGCCGAGACCTACGGCATCTTCGTTTACCAGGAGCAGGTGATGCAGGCGGCGCAGCTGCTCGCCGGCTATTCGCTCGGGCAAGCCGACTTGTTGCGTCGCGCGATGGGCAAGAAGATCAAGTCCGAGATGGATGCCCAGCGTGCGACATTTGTCGAGGGTTGTGCCATCCACAACAATATCCCGGCAAGCAAGGCCAACGAGCTCTTCGATTTGATCGACAAGTTCGCCGGCTACGGTTTCAACAAGAGCCACGCGGCGGCTTACGCGCTGGTCGCCTATCAAACTGCCTGGCTGAAGGTGCATCATCGGGCCGAATTCTATGCCGCGTCGATGAGTTTCGACATGGCGCTGACCGACAAGCTCGCGATCTTCGTTGAGGATATGCGCCGTGGCGGGGTCGAATGCCTGCCGCCCGACATCAACGCGAGCGAGGCGCACTTCACCGTGGAAAATGGAGCGGTTCGCTACGCCCTCGGCGCTCTCAAGGGCGTCGGTGAAAGAGCGATGGAGGACCTCATCCAGGAGCGGAAGCAGGGAGGA